>JAGRLL010000152.1:0-24345 GCA_020441855.1 Nitratireductor sp. | reverse complement strand
GTGCTCGCGGCCACGCAGGGTTCGCTCACATGGTCCAGCTTCACCGAAAGCCTGCTCGGCGCTACGCGCACCTCGGCGATGATCGCACTCATTCTCTCGGGCGCGGCCTTCCTGTCGCTGTCGATGGGTTTCACCGGCCTGCCGCGCGCGCTGGCGGAATGGATCGGCTCGCTGGAACTGACCCGTTTCGAACTTCTGATGGCCCTGCTCGTCTTCTACATCGTCATCGGCTGCTTCCTCGACGGCATATCCTCCGTCGTGCTCACCATCGCCGTTGTCGAACCGATGATCCGCCAGGCCGGCATCGACATCATCTGGTTCGGCATCTTCATCGTCGTCGTTGTCGAGATGGCGCAGATCACCCCGCCCATCGGCTTCAACCTCTTCGTGCTGCAAGGCATGACCGGCCACGAGATGAACTACATCGCACGCGCCGCCGTTCCGATGTTCCTGATCATGGTCGTCATGGTCTTCGTCCTGATCGCAGTGCCCGACCTCGCGACCTGGCTACCGGAAAACATGCGCGCGCATCCGGGCTGACCGAATGGCCGCAGACCTGATCCTCTATTCGCCGGGGCAGACGGCGATCATCGTCGTGATTATTTTCCTGGCCGCGATCATCCAGGTCGTGCTCGGCATGGGCTTCGGCATGATGGCCGCGCCGTTGGCCGCCTTGATCGACCCGTCTCTGGTGCCCGCCCCGGTCATGATCGCCGGCATGGTCACGGCCTGCTGGACGGCCTGGGTCGAGCGCCGCGACATCATCTGGCAAGAGGTTGGCTTTGGCACCACGGGCCGGCTGTTCGGCATCTTCGCCGCTGTTCTCGTGCTTTCCCACGTTGCCGGCGGCAAGACTTTCCTGCTCGTCTTCGGCGTCCTCACCGGCCTTGCCGTCATCATCTCGGCCTCGGGCTGGCGCATGCGTTTCGACATGCCGAACCTCGTCGGCATCAGCGTTGTCTCGGGCTTCATGGGCACGATCACATCCGTCGGCGCGCCGCCGCTCGCCGTCCTGTATGCGGGCCAGCCGGCACAGACCTCGCGCGCCACGCTTTCGGCGTTCTTCGCCTTTGGCGCCATCATGTCGCTTTCAGCGCAATTCGGCACCGGCCTCGCCGGCAGGGCCGAACTCATCCACGGCCTGATGATGCTGGTGCCGATGCTGGCCGGCATCGCCGCCGCCGCGCGCATCAAGTCCCGCTTCGACCGGCGCTACCGCATCGCGTTGCTGGCTGTCGCCGGCATGGCTTCCGTCCTGCTGATCTATCGCGGACTTTCCTGAGATGCAGCAGCTCGCCGTCCTGCTTCGCCTTTGCGCGCGCCACGGCAGGCTGATCCTCGTCGCCGGACTGATCGCCGGCGTCGCGCTGCCCGGCTTCGCAGCCGCACTGAAGCAATGGTTGCCGGAAATGGTTGCCGCATTGCTTTTCATCGCCGCGCTGAGGATCGGACCCCGCCAGGCTGCCGGCAGCCTGAGCGACATCCGCACAAGCCTCGTCATTCTCGGCCTCTACCAGCTCGCGCTTCCCTGCGCGCTCGCGTTCGCATTCGCAATCGCAGGCATTACCGCGCCGCTCGCCGTGGCACTGATTTTGATGTCGGCGGCTCCGTCGATCGCCGGCAGCCCGAACCTCACCTTGCTTGCCGGCGGCGACCCCGCTCCCGCATTGCGGCTGATGATCCTTGGCACCGCCATCCTGCCACTGACCGTCATACCCGTCTTCTGGCTTTCGCCGGTCCTTTCCGATCCGGGCGACATCGTCACCGCCTCCGGCAGGCTTATGGCGCTGATCGCGATTGCAGCCGTTGCCGCTTTCGTCCTTCGCCGCGCTTTCTTGCGCGACCCATCGCTTCAGACCCTGCAAGCCATCGACGGGCTTTCGGCGCTCTCCATGGCAATCGTCGTCGTCGGCCTGATGTCTGCCATAGGCCCCGCCCTGCGCGAAAACCCGGCCGATCTCGCCGTCACGTTGATGTTCGCTTTCGCCGCCAATTTCGGTCTTCAGATCGCAGCCCGGTTCGGACTAAGGAAGTTCTCGCCCGCATCTGAACTTCCCGCCAAGTCGATCGTCGCCGGCAACCGCAACATCGCGCTGTTCCTGGCCGCGCTACCGGCGGCAACCACCGATCCGGTGCTTCTGTTCATCGGCTGCTACCAGGTGCCGATGTATCTGACCCCCCTGCTGCTCGGCTGGTTGTATCGCCGCAGGAGCGGCCCGTAGGACCAGCCGAACCGCATCGGGATTTGCACCCGCATGGGTTGCCATCGCAGGCTTCACCTGATTCAGGTAGAATCCACTGATTCACCATGCCCGCCATTGTCCGATTCGACGACGCGGGTAGCGGAAGTGGGGTACGGCATTGTCATTGCGAATGCGGATCTCGACCTGTGTTCTACTTTTGGCTTGCCTCTCGGGCGCAACGCGTGCGAGCGCTGCTGGACCGCTTGATAACACCGTCACCGCGGCGCTTGTTGCGCGGCCAATGCCGTTCGAAAAGCCCGAGGATCGACCACTTCGCCATGTCGTCATTGTCGCCGCGGGCGACACCGGGTTCGGCAGCCATCTCGCGCCGGTCCAGGCCTCAGGCGGCTACAAGCACGGCAATTTTCAGACCTGGGAGGAAGCGCTCTCGACCATCGCGCCCGAGATAAACGGCGACATAAATTTCGCCAATCTCGAAACGGTGGTCACCGACAGGAACGATCTCGTGCCGACCGCCAAGACATACAACTTCCGCACCCACCCCGATGCGGTGCGTCATCTGGCCGGCATCGGCTTCAACCTGTTCTCGACCGCCAACAACCACGCCTTCGACTACGGCCGGTCGGGCATTGTCGAGACGATTGATAATCTCTCCGCCATCGGCCCGCGCATCACCTATGCCGGCACCGGGCACGACCGCCGCGAGGCCGCCGCCGCACGCCTGGTCGAGGCGGGTGGCACGCGATTCGCCTTTGCGGCGATCGGCATCGGCGTCAGCCTTGGCGCTGCGCGGGCGAGCGATGCCACGCCCGGGCAACTCGCCATCTTCGATCGCCGCGACGTCGACCTCATGGTCGACAATCTGGCTTCGGCCGATGCAGAATATCGTATCGCCTCGGTCCATTCCGGCAAGGAGCGCGTGGTCCTGCCAGGTCAAAACGAAATTGCATTGTGGCGTGACGAAGTAGCGGCAAGCGGTGCCGCCGACATGGTGCTGATCCACCACAGCCACGTGGCGCGGCCGGTCGCGATGATCGGCGACCGCATCGTCTTTTTCGGCCTCGGCAATTTCGTGCATTTCGGCACCGCCAACATGAACGACGCCGGTGTCTGCCGCGACTTCTCGATCCTCGTGCGTGTGCATCTACTCGACGGCTTGGATGGCGCACTGCGCCTCGCCGCAATCGAGATCGTGCCGATCCGCTCGACCCATCTCCATCCCGAACGTCTGGCGCCGGCCGAGGCGCGAAAACGCATTGCGGTGCTGAACACGCTGGCGCGCGCTGTCGACAATCCCGGGCTCGACGCGACAGGTGTGCGTTTCACGGCACGCGGCGACGGCACAGGCCTGTTCTGCACGGCACTCGGTCTCGGCAATCCCGGGGAATTGGACGGCCTTTGCAATGCCTACGATGCCGATGCGGCGCGCAAGCTGGCAGGGGAGGTCCGCGCGGGAGGATGCCTTTCCGGCGGAACCGGCACTTCCCCGGCGAAGGCCACGCAGGTTTCCGCCGAACCGCGCAGGAAGAAGTTCGGCTGGAGCCTACCCGGCCTGCAATTGCCGTTCTTCCGGCACAAGAACCGCTGACATCGGCCTCGAATTTCGGGCCGTTTTTTCACGCGTCCGAAAGTGAGCCGCAGATCCACGCCCTTCGTCCCGTTGTCGACATGGGCGAACGGGAACCGGTTCGAGCGCATGTACGGCCCTTGCCAAGCCTCGCGGTTGAGGGTTACGCCTTTACACTGGAAAGGACTGGGAACCGCCATGGCCGGATCGCTTTCGCAAAAACATATCGTCGTTACCGGCGGAGCCGGTGCGCTTGGCACCGCGGTGGTCGCCCGCCTCGTTGAAGAAGGCGCGACCTGCCACGTCCCGGTCCAGGAAAACGAGGCGCCCGGCGGAGACATCAAGATCCACTACGTCACCAATGTCGACCTGAGCGATGCCAATGCTGTCGGGCAATTCTATTCGCAAATCGGCGACCTGTGGGCCTCGGTCCATCTGGCAGGCGGCTTTGCCTTCGGCAAGACCGTCGGGGCCGAAGATGATGCGCTGACAGACATGTTTCAGGTAAACGTGCTCACCGCCTGGCTGTGTTGCCGCGCTGCCGCCAGCCGAATGATCGAAGCCGGGAACGGCGGCCGCATCGTCAATGTCGCCGCCCGACCCGCTCTGGAGCCGCGCACAGGCTCGGGCATGGTCGCCTACACGGCCTCCAAGGCCGCCGTCGCCGCCATGACGGCCGCGCTCGGCGAGGAACTGAAAGGCGACAACATCCTCGTCAATGCCATCGCCCCCTCGATCCTCGACACGCCCGCCAACCGCAACGACATGCCCAAGGCGAACTCCGCCAAGTGGGTCAGTCTCGAAGCGGCGGCCGAACTGATCGCCTTCCTCGTCTCGCCGCGCAATGCTGCGACCTCGAGCGCCGTCATCCCGCTTTATGCCGGCGCGTGAATGCGACATGGACCCGGCTTGACTTGCGGTCCGCTCGAAGCCGAACCTGTGCCGGATCGAACATGGCTTTGGGAGGAAGTATGTCGAACGCACCGGTTTACGAAATCGATCCGGCGAAATTCGCCGTCGACCCTTATCCCGATCTGAAAAGGATGCGCGCCGCCGGTCCTCTCGTGCAGGTGCCGCAGCTTGGCGCAACGCTGATGACGCGGCGCAACGACGTCTTCACCAACGAAAAGAAGATCGACATCTTCTCCTCATGGCAGCCCAAGGGCCTGATGACAGTGCTGATGGGTGAGAACATGATGCGAAAGGACGGCGACGCGCACATGTCGGAGAGGAAGGCGATCTTCCCGACCGTTTCGCCGAAGACGGTGAAGGAGGTCTGGCGCGCTTCCTTCGAGGAAAATGCCGACCGCATCCTCGACGCTCTCGCCCCCATGGGCAAGGCGGATCTCGTCCGCGACTACGCCATGCCGCTATCAGCCGAGGCGCTCAAGGCGATCACCGGCCTCACCAACATGCATTTCGCCGAGATGAACCGGGTCAGCCAGGGGATGATCGACGGCTGCGCCAATTATGCAGGCGATCCGGGGATCGAAGCCAATTGCCACGACTGCACCGCCTCGATCGACCGCCATATCGATGAGCGCTGGGAGGAAGCCCGAACCAGGCCCGATCACTCCCTGCTCTCGGTGCAATTGCGGGCGGGCCTGTCGCAAAGCCAGATCCGCGCCAACATCAAGCTCGCGATCTCCGGCGGCCAGAACGAGCCGCGCGACGCCATCGCCGGCGCAGCCTGGGCGCTGCTCGCCCATCCCGGAGAACTGGCGTTAATCGGCAGGGGCGAAGCAACCTGGATGCAGGCCTTCGAGGAATATGCCCGCTGGATCTCGCCCATCGGCATGTCGCCCCGCCGCATCGCAGTCGATCACGAGATGGGAGGCGTTACCCTCAATGCGGAAGACCGTCTGTTCCTGATGTTCGGTTCGGCCAACCGCGACGAGACCGTTTTCGACGATCCGGACGAATTCAGGATCACCCGCGACACCTCGCAGGCCATCGCCTTCGGTGCAGGCCCCCATTTCTGCGCCGGGGCCTGGGCCTCGCGCGCGCTGATTGCCGAAGTCGCCCTGCCGAAACTGTTCGGCAGACTGAAGAACTTGCGACTGGACCCGGATCGCAACGTGAAATTCACCGGCTGGGCCTTCCGCGGCCCGCTCACCGTTCCCGTTGTCTGGGACGCGTGAAACCGGCCATGAATGACGAGTACGGGCAGGCTGACGCCTGCCCTTTCCCGGAAAGATGCTTGCGTTCGCGAAGCGATCAGACTTTCTGTGCCGTGCGCCAGGTATAGCCATAGCCTTCGCGCACCTCGCGCGCATAGGGCACCGGCGAGACCTTGACGCGAACTTCTGCCTGGCGATGCGGACGCTCGACCGTGGTCTTGCTCGTACCGCCATTTTCCTCGCCCCAGAACAGGATCAGTTCGTCGCCGATCTCGACATCCGGGTCGACCACGGCGAGCGAGAGCATCTGCTTCTCGTTGTAGGAAATGCCGGTGAACATCGACAGGCCGACCGTCTTGTCGCCATTGACCACCTTGTCGAACGAGGCCGAGGCGTAGTTCGAAAGCGGCAGGTCGATATATTTGTAGGGCGGTTCATCCGACTGGAACTGCGAGGCGAAGATCTTGGCGACGTCGTCGCTGTTCCAGGCAAGCGTGACCTTCTTGCGCTGCGGCTTGTCGGCCATCTTCTCGAGCGCCTCGCGACCCACGAAGTCATGGTCGAATTTCACGAACGGGCCGTAACCCAGGTCGTAGGGCGTAGAGTAATAATCCTCGATGTCGGAGGACACGAAGCTGCCGCCGATCGAGCAGGTCGCCGCATAGCTGTCGATACCCGACCATTCGCGGAATGCCTTGTTGGCCTCGCCGGTATAGACGGCGGGCAAGGGCGACGGAATCCAGCCCGATTCCAGCGTGTTGGTCGCGTAAGCGCGGCTGCCGACCTGCACGAGGCCCAGTTCCCTGCCGGCCTCGATGATGGCCGCGCGAACCTCGTCGCCCTCCGCATACGGACCCCAGATTTCCAGACCCGGCGCGCCGGCCATACCGTGGCGCAGGCAGCGGACCTTTTTGCCGGCGATGTTGATGTAGTCCATGAAGAAAAACTTCACTTCCGGGATCGGGCCGCCATTGACTTTCTCCAGGATCTCCCAAGCATTCGGGCCCTGCACCTGAAAGCGGTAGTGACGGCGCGTCACCGGCTTGCCACCCGGCCGCGACGGCGAGCGGTCGTCGCGTTCCAGTTTGATGTTCCAGTTGCCGGTCTCGCCGTGGAACTGAATCCAGTCGACCGTCGGCGCACGTCCGACGAAGTTGAACGCTTCCTCTTCCTCGCGGAACAGGATGCCGTCGCCGATGACGTAGCCATCATGAGAAAGCGGCACCATCTGCTTGGCGCGGTTGACCGGAAAATTGTTGAAGGTGTTGATGGTCAGCGTCGACAGGAACGCCATCGCGTCCGGGCCGGTCACCATCATTTCCGCCATGTGGTGCGACTGGTCGAACAGCACCGCGCTCTCGCGCCACGCGCGCTGCTCGTCGCGCCAATTGGTGAATTCCGGCGGCACCACCGGATAGACATAGGCGCCGATCTGCGAATTGCGCAGCATTTCGACGATATTGCCGCCCGCCTGAAGTTTTTCTTCCAGATTGCTGTAGCTCATGGTCTTGCTGACCTCCCTTTCGAATAGCCGTGTCTGGATTGCCTGAAGACCGATGCCGGACCGTGCCGGATCGGATGGTTGTCGTCCGTCTATCTTCTGGTGCGGATCAGCGACCCGCCCGGAATGCGTTCGAGCGCCGCTTCGCTCTTGAGCGCCAGTCTCAGATTGCGTGCGGCGAGGCGGGCATGTTCCTGCATGATCGCCTGTGCCCGCGCGCCTTCGTGATTGGCGATCGCCTCCACCACGCAGCGGTGCTGATCCTGCGCGACGACCAGAAGCTGTCGCGATTCCGGTATGTTCGACTGCGCCATGATGAACGCCGAGGGCGAGGCGAAGGGCAGCGCCACGGCGCGCTCCATCTGCCGCACGAGCGACGGACTTTCAGCGAGTTCCAGGATCAGTGCGTGCAGGCGCTTGTTGGCCGCGACATAGCGCGCGAAACCCTCTTCGGTCGCCAATTGGTCCGGCACGAGTTCGTCGAGTTCGCCAACGCAATCGTTGAGCGGTTCGAGCCGCGCCGGCGATGCCCCGCGCTCGGCCGCGAAGCGCGCCGCCAGCCCTTCGAGCGTGCCGCGGATTTCGATGGCGTCGAAAACATCGCGCTCGGAAAAGGAGCGCACCGCATAGCCGCCCGAGGGAATGGCCTCTACGAGACCTTCTTCCTCGAGGCGCTGCAGTGCGGCGCGGATGGGCGTGCGCGAGATGCCGGTATGCTCGGCGACGGAGAGTTCGGAGACCCGGTCGCCCGGCGCAAGTCCCCCTTCGAGGATGAGTTCGCGGATCGCCAGCAATGCGCGACCGGTACGCGGTTGCGTGCCGGCTTCAGCTTCTGACACTTGCGAAACGCCGATCATGCTGAACCTCCCGCTGCGCACTCGGCGCAAACAGAATGTATACATACTGTATATATCGAATTGTCAATACCCCGGCAAAGGTCGCAAATTTCCGACATATGGGGCAGTTTAGACTGAATTTTCGTTATTTGCCGCTTATAGTGTATACATAATGGCAACTCCAGGCGTGCGCCCGCGGCCACGGACCGACTTCGGGGTCCGTGAATTTTTTTGGCTTACGGGATTGCGTGAAAAGCCGGGCAAACGTCGGACGCTTGTCCTTCGCGCCTTTCGCCTGCGCGCCGGAACGCCACTTCAGGCAGCCGGGGGACGTCCGGCGCCTGCGCCGGCGGGCGCGGGTTCTCTGGGAGAATCGACGAAGATGCTTGGCCGCAGCCAGTGCGAGACCGTCCGGGTCAGCGCCTGATCGCCTTCGATCGACAAATCGCCCGCATTGATGGCCTCGCGATAGGTGCGGTCGCCCATCCACACTTCCGACATGGTACGAACCGAACAATTGAAATAGACATCGATGTCCTTGCCCGGGTCGCGCAGACAGACCTCCGCGCGCTCCGGATTGACGATCAGCCACCAGTCGGATTGCTCGCGCAGATCCGAGAACTTGAATTTGATCACCGTCTCCGCGCCCTTGATCTTCTCGCGGTCGATGCTGCGTTCCAGGTACAGCATCAGGAATTCGGCATCGAAATCGTAGTCAACGATGGTGTTGCGCGCCCAGATGACACCCCACTCTCCGAGCGCGAAAAGCACCGGCAGCAGCGCCTCGCAGGCTTCGGTCGGAAAGTATTCGTATCCCTTCTGGCCCGGAATCTTGCGCCGGATGACCATGTTTTGCTGTTCGAGCGTCTTCAGCCGGCTGGTCAGCAGCGCCGGGGAAATGTCGCCCAGACCGCGCTGCAGCGTGTTGAAACGGCGCCCGCCCATGAGAAGTTCGCGCAGGATCATGATTGTCCATCGTTCGCCTAGAATCTCGCTCGCCTTGGCGATGGGGCAGAATTGATTGTAGTTCATCCACTCCTCCCTTTTCAGGCACGATGAACAGCTAACTTCAAACTTTGTAGCACATTACTCATGATTTTGTAGCGCCATACTACAGGCCCTGAAGTGTTATTCGGCACGAGCCTGAACGATATCGGTTTCCACACGAGCGGACGGAATGGTTCCTCCGCGAACACGCAAGCAAGTGGAAACGACATGACCATCGCTCTCAACACGCAGGTACAGGAAGTTCCCGTCGCACCGGCCTCGCCATTCGTCGATTTCTGGAACGAAATCCTGGCTCCGAAATTCATTCGTTACCGCCACGTTCTGGTCGGCGGCCTTTCCCGTCACAGCGCGGCGGTCCTGCCCGAACTCAACGTCAGACCCGGCAGCCGCATTCTCGATGTCGGCTGCGGCTTCGGCGACACCGCCATCCATCTGGCCGAACGCACCGGTCCATCAGGCGACGTCGTTGGCGTCGATTGCTGCAACGCCTTCATGGAATTCGGCCGCGACGAGGCCCTTGCAGGCGATATCGGCAATGTTCGCTTCGTTGAGTGCGATATCGAACGAGGCTTCGAGGAAGCGGCATTCGATTTCGTCTTCGCCCGCTTCGGCACGATGTTCTTCGTCAATCCCGTCGCCGGATTGCGCGCAATGCGCAACTGCCTGCGTCCCGGTGGCGAACTGGCGCACATCGTCTGGCGCGAACGCGCGGACAATCCCTGGCTCATCGCGGCCCGCGACATCGTCCGTCAATACCTCCCGGCACCGGGCGAGGACGCGCTGACCTGCGGGCCCGGCCCCTTCTCGATGGCGGACGAGGAATCCACTCGCCTCAAGATGCAGGCCGCCGGTTTCGTCGACATTGCCTTCAAGCGCATTGACGCCAAGGTGCTGGTCGGAAACGACATCGAGGACGCCATCAACTTCCAGCTTGCCATCGGCCCCGCCGGCGAGACTTTCCGCGAGGCGGGCGATCTGGCCGAAGAGAAGCGTCCGCAAATCGTGGCTGCCCTGACCGAGCTCTTCCGCGAGGTCGAGGAACGCGAAGGCGGTCTGTGGATGGACTCCTCTTCCTGGCTCATTACAGCGCGTGCACCGGCCAACTGACCCTCGCCGCCCGCTCTCGTCGACAACACCCGAATTGGCGGCAGCCAACATCACGGCATCGGATCCGACCGAACCGGATGTGGCTGCCTCCATACCTGTCCCTTGTGCCCACTCCCCGTCCGGGAGCGGCATGAGGGCCACCCCCGCGCGGACCGGAAACCCCGGCCGCACAACCAAAGACCTGAACCGAAAGATTGAAAGGAACCGACCATGACCAATGCAACCATAGCCGTCTCCAATGGCGTCAACACCGAAGCCCTGATCGGCGCCCGTGGCGCATTCGAACAGGCACCCGAGGCAGCGCGCTTCACCTTCCGCAGCACCTGCGACTGGGTCGAAGGCAATTACAGCCGTAATGCCATCAATGGCTATTTCGGCCTTGGCCAGGATCACCAACGCAAGCAGACCTTCACGATCGAATCCGATCACCCGGAAGTCTTCGCCGCCGAAGACCGTGCGCCGACGCCGACCGAAATCGTCCTCTCGGCACTTGCAAGCTGCCTGACGGGCGGCGTGGCCTCGATCGCACAGCACCGCGGCATCCAGCTGCGCTCGGTGCGAGCCGTCGTCGAGGGCGACGTCGACGTCCAGGGCATTCTCGGCATGGACCCCGATATCCGCAACGGCTTCTCGGCCATCCGCGTCTCCTTCGAAATCGACGCCGACGCGAGTGCGGAGGATATCGCCGCCCTTGTCGCACAGTCGCAGAAGCGCTCCGCCGTCTTCGACATCGTGACCAATCCGACCAACGTGGCCGTCAGCGTCGCCTGACCGCGCCTCGTCCGAAAGGAGCAAGCAAGATGAAGCACATTCACACCGCGATCATCGGCGCAGGGCAGGCCGGGCTTGCCATGAGCCGATGCCTTTCGGACCGCTCGATCCAGCATGTCGTGATCGAGCGCGGAGAAGTGGCCAATTCCTGGCGCACCGAGCGCTGGGACAGCCTCAGGCTTCTCACCCCCAACTGGCAAAGCCGGCTCCCCGGCTTTGCCTGGTCGGGGTCCGACCCCGACGGTTTCATGAACATGGACGGCATTGTCCGCCATCTCGACAGCTATGCCCGCGTTTCGCGCGCGCCGGTCGAAACCCGCACCAGGGTCAACTCGGTTACCGTGCAGGGACAACGTTATCGTGTTTCCACCGACAAGGGCGACTGGCTCTGCCGCTATGTCGTGCTGGCAAACGGCGCTTGCGCGCGGGCCAGCGTTCCCGCCTTCGCCGCCGAACTGCCGCCGCATGTCCAGCACTTCACCCCGCTTTCCTACAAGAACCCGGCACAACTGCCCAAAGGCGGCGTGCTGATTGTCGGCGCGTCCGCGTCCGGCGTGCAACTCGCCGCGGAGATCGCCGCAGCCGGGCATGAAGTGATCCTCGCCGCTGGCAACCACATCCGCGTGCCGCGCCACTACCGCGGCCGCGATATCCAGTGGTGGATGGATGCTTCCGGCCTCCACGACGTAAGCGTGCGCGAGGTCGACGACATCGAACGCGTGCGCCGTCTGCCCTCGATGCAATTGGTCGGCGAGCGTTCCGCCCGGTTCATCGATCTCAATTCGCTGCAATCGGCGGGCGTGGAAATTGCCGGCCGGCTGGTAGGCATCCGCGACGGCAGGGCGCTGTTTTCCGGCTCGCTCGCCAATGCATGCGCGCTTTCCGATCTGAAGATGAACCGCTTGCTCGCCGAACTCGATGACTGGGCAGGGCGTCACGGCATCGATGACGTGCAGCCGCCCGAACGCTTTGCGCCGACCGAAGTGCCGGCAACGCCGATGCTCGACCTGGACCTGAGCGGTGGCCGCATCGCCTCCGTGATCTGGGCGACCGGCTATCGCCCGGATTTTTCCTGGCTCAACCTGCCGGTCTTCGACCGCAAGGGGAGGCTTAGCCACCAAGAAGGCCGCGTCGCGCCGGGGCTTTACGTCCTCGGCCTTCCGTTCATGCGCCGCCGCGTCTCCGCCTTCATCGACGGGGTGGGCAGCGATGCCGGCGCCCACGCGGACCACATCATGAGAACGAGCTGCCGCCACGCAGCATGAAATCGCAGGCATCAACAGGAGAAAGACCATGACACCCGATACGATCTCGATACAGCGCGACGCCGCACAGCGGGATGCATTCCTGCGCGACCAGCAGAATGCGGTGATCGCACGCATGCGTGCCGATCCGCAAAAGGCCCGCAGCACCATCGTCACGACAGGACGCGTTGACGCGGGCATTGCCTGCACGGCGAGCCAGGGCAAGTTTTCAACCGTGATGGATTTCGGTCCGGGCATGGGCGGAGAGGCAACCGGGCCCTCGCCGGGTTTTCATGCCCGCGCCGCCATCGCCGGCTGCGTCGCCATGGCCATCAAGATGCTTGCCACCCGTGAAGGACTGGTTCTCGAAACAGTCGAGGTCTCCGTGGAAACGGATTTCGACGACGCGGCGCTCTTCGGCCTGGGCTCGGGCAAGGCATCGCCGCTGGAGACCCGGATCGCCATCTCGATCCGCACGGCAGAGCCGGATGGCAGGGTCAGGCAGATCGTCGACAGGGCGCTCGACATGGATCCCTGGTTTCTCGCCCTGCGCGATCCCCAGAAAGTCGTACCGAGCGTGACCGTGACCGCCTAGGCCATCAATCCCTGCGTGTTCACGTAGACCGAACGCAGCGAAGTCGTTGCGCAGATGAACAGCCGGTTGCGCTTCGGCCCGCCGAAACAGACATTGGAGACCACTTCGTCGATCAGGATCTTGCCGAGCAGCGTGCCGTCCGGCGCGAAGCAATGCACGCCGTCGCCCGCCGACGACCAGATATTGCCCTGCGTGTCGATCCGGAAACCGTCGAACAAGCCCGCCTCGCAGGTGACGAAGTCCTCGCCCCCGCCGAGCGTTACGCCGTCGGCGTTGACCGCATAGCGGCGTATCTTCGGCTCGCAATCGGGAAAATGCGTCTTGCCGGTATCGGCGACGAACAGCACGCTTTCGTCGGCTGAAAAAGCTAGGCCGTTGGGCTGTTTCATGTCGTCGATGACGCGGGCAATCCCGCCATCCGCCCCGATCCGGTAGACATGGCGCCCGTCCTGCTCCATCGGCGCGGCATCGCCCTCATACTCGCTGTCGATGCCATAGGAAGGGTCGGTGAACCAGACCGATCCGTCGGACTTCACCACTACGTCGTTGGGCGAATTGAGCCGCTTGCCGTCGAAGGAATCGGCGAGCACCGTCCTCGTGCCGTCGATTTCATAACGGCTCACGCATCGTCCCCGATGCTCGCAGGCGATCAGCCGGCCCTGGCGGTCGAGCGTATGGCCGTTCTGATTGCGGCTGGGCTGCTCGAAGACGGCCAGTGCCCCGTTCATTTCGTCCCAGCGCAGGATCCGGTCGTTGGGAATGTCGGAAAAGATGACGTAGCGCCCGGCCGGAAAATAGACCGGACCTTCTGTCCATCGTCCCCCGGTCCACAGCGTTTCGGGACCCGCATTCCTGTGGATCATCTTCGCAAAGCGTTCGTCTCGTATCTCGTAATCCCTGGCGGGCATGTTCCCTCCACCGATTGTTCTCAGGAAGTCACGCGCAGATTGCGGCCATAGACCAGCAGCATGCCGATGATCACCGCGCCGTAGATGATCTGCCGTCCTGCTTCCGGCATCTGCATGATGGACAGCACCGAGTTCAGCAGCACGATCAGGACAACGCCCACCAGCGTGCCGACATAACGGCCGCGGCCGCCGAGAATATGCGTGCCGCCCAGCACCACGGCCGCGATCGCTGGCAGCAGGAAGGCGTTGCCCATGCCCTGATAGGCCTTTGCCGAGTAACCCGCCAGAAGCACGCCGGCGAGAGACGCGCACAGGGCCGACGTGACGAAGGCGCCGACGATCACCAGCCTTGTGCGGATACCCGAAAGATAGGCCGCCGCCTCGCGCGATCCCGTTGCATAGATCGACCGTCCGAAGCCGGTGCGTGTCAGCACCGTCGCGATGACGATCGAGACAGCGGCCCATACGAAGATTGCAACCGGAATGCCGAGGATACGGTCCTTGGCAAGGAACAGCATGAGCGGCGTCGCGGAATCCTGCGGAGCGAACCCGCCGGTTTGGGCGACCATCAGCCCGCGCAGCACCGTGTCGACGCCAAGCGTGAAGATCATGGAGGGAATCCGCAGGAAGGCGACTCCAAAGCCGTTGAGCAGGCCGACCGACAGGCCCACCACGAGTGCGGTCGGCAACGCCATCTCACCGCCGATGGCCGTCGCGGTCATCGCCGCCGCTGTCAATGTCCACGGGATCGAAAGGTCGATATGACCGAGCAGGATGACCATCATCATGCCCGCCGCGCAGATGCCGAGAAACGAACCCGTCTGCAATTGCTGCAACAGGTAGCGTGGCGAAAGCAGCGGCGCGGTGCCCGTCGTCGACAGCGTATAGGCGGTTCCGACCAGCAGGATCACGACGATGAACAGCGATGCGATGACGATCGGCCTGTTTTCGGGAGAAAGGACAAGACGCATGACGTTGCTACCTGAACAGATCGAGTTTGTTCTTGACCCGCAAGGTGCGGATCGCGCCGAAGGAAACGGCGACGAGCAGAACCACGCCCTCGATCAGTGGCTGCAACAGCGGGTCGATGTCGAGGATGCGGAAATAGAACGAGATCACCCGCAGGATCATGGCGCCGACCAGGCTGCCAACCGCACTGCCGACGCCGCCAAGCAGTGACGTTCCGCCAAGCACCACCGCGGCGATGGAGTTCAGCGTGTAGGCGCCGGCCTGCTGCAGGTCGGCATTGCCCGACGAGGTCTGGATTGCCAGGTAGAGACCGCCGCAGGCCGCGAAGAACCCGCCGAGGGTAAACGCGGCGATCTTGGCGCGCGCGATCGGCAGCCCCGACATGAAGGCGGCGCCCTCAGCCGAGCCGATGGCATAGACCGTCCGTCCGGTGACGGAGCGCCGGAATGGCACCCAGACCAGCACGGTGACGAAGACCACGAGGAGGAAAGGCACCGGGATGTCCGCAAAGGGCCGCAGCCACCAGGCATCGCCGCCGTCGGCGATCCCGTAGGTATCGGCGAAATCCCGCACCGAGTTGGTCAGCGCCCAGCCGAGGTCGCCGTCGACGTCACCGCCGGGCTTTGGCCGCACGAGTAGCGCAAGCCCGATGGCAATCGCACCGGTGGCCAGTGTCGCGATGATCGGCTGTATGCGCCCGAAGACGACGATACAGCCGTTCATGAAACCGAACGCCGTCCCGGAGGCCAGCGTGAGAAAGATGCCAAGCGCGATCTGGCCGGGAGACCCGTTGACCAGCACCGACGCGATGCAGTTTGTCAGCGTCATGACCGCACCGACCGAAAGGTCCAATCCGCCGAGCAGCACGGGCAGCGTCTGGGCCATGGCCACGAACGCGATCGCCGCCGCCTCGTTGGTGTTCTGGATGGCGACCGCCGAGGAAAAGCCCCGTGGATGCAGCATGTTGTAGGACAGATAGATCACAGTGAGCAGCGCCAGCGCGCTGGCGAAGCCGACATTCTGGAAGAACCAGCGTTTGATGGACGACTGGCGCATCATGCAGCCTCGACATCTATGTTGAGCGAGGCGGCAACGAGACCTTCCTCGGAGATTTCATCGCCCACCTTCTCGGCCACGACGCGTCCGCCATACAGGACGGATACGCGGTCGCAGCAGCCGATCAGTTCGGCGTAGTCGGAGGAGTAGAACAGGATCGCCTTGCCGGCATTGGCTAGATCGCGCATCAGCCGGTAGATTTCCTGCTTGGTACCCACATCGATGCCACGCGTGGGATCGTTGAGCAGGATGACGTCGGGGTCGATCATCAGCCATTTGGCGATAACCACCTTCTGCTGGTTGCCGCCCGACAGCGTCATCACCGGATCGTTCGTCGAGCCGGCCTTGATCTGCAATCGCGCAATACCGTCCTCGATCGAGCGACGCGCCTGCTGCGGATCGATGAAGGGGCCGCGCGAGATGCGCGAAAAGGATGCGGCGAGCAGATTGTCGGCAATCGGCATGCCGAGCATGAGCCCTTCCGTCTTGCGGTCTTCCGGCACCAGCGCCATGCGGGTACGGGCCGATTTAGCGGCGGCGGGAGAAGACGGAATGCCCTTGCGTTCGCCCACCACGACCTCGCCCTCGACGTCGCGAAGCACGCCGAACAGCGCCAGCAGCAATTCCTTCTGGCCCTGCCCGTCCAGCCCGCCAAGCCCAACGATCTCGCCACGATGGACCGACAGGTCGATGCCATTCAACCGGTTCAGCCACGACAAATTGCCAACCTTGAGCAGTGCCTCCCCACGTTTCCCTTCCGGCGCGGGCGCCGGTTTCGGCGGAAACTGCGCCTCGACATCGCGGCCGATCATCAGCTTGACGATCTCGCGCTCGCTCTTTTCGCCCTTGGCGAAGGTCTCGATATGCCGACCGTTGCGGAACACCGAAAGCGTGTCGCACAACGCATCCACCTCGTGCATGCGATGCGAGATGAACAGGCTCGCCACGCCCTGCGACTTGAGCTCGGCCAGCAGATCGTAGACGGTCTGGACGTCGCGCGACGTAAGCGCCGATGTGGCCTCGTCGAGGATCAGCACTTTCGGATCGCGCCCCAGCGCCTTGGCGATCTCGACCATCTGGCGTCTCGACAGCGACAGCTCACGCACCAAAGCGTTCGGGTCGACATCCTCGCAGCGAACCCGCGCGAGCAGTTCTTCGGCGCGGCGCGTCTGGGCGCGCCGGTCGATCAGACCGAAGCGGCGCGGCGGGTCTGAAATGCAGATGTTGTCGGCCACGGTGAGGTCGGAAATCAGCGACAATTCCTGGAACATGCAGACTACGCCGTTGCGGGTGGCCTGATCGGGCGAGGAAAACGTCACCGGCTTGCCGTCGAGAAGCATCTCGCCCGCGTCGGGCGCCAGAACGCCGGCCATGATCTTGATCAGCGTCGACTTGCCCGCGCCGTTTTCGCCGAGCACGGCGTGGATCGTTCCGGACCGGCAGGCGAAATCGACATTCTCCAGCGCACGGATGCCCGCGAAGAACTTCGATATTCCCCGATATTCGACAATTGGCGCGCTCAACCGGTCTCCCCCCCGTTTGCGGCAGGCCCCCGTTTGCGGCAGGCTAGTCAGGATTGGTGAGTTTGGAAAGACGACCCCGCGAGCGCGGGGCCGTCACGGCATTGCCGTTTATTTCACGTCGGCTTCCGACTGCGACATGATCGCAGGCCCGGAAATGTTCACACCGCACGGGGGGAACTCGTTGACCGTGAAGAAGTTGTCGGGCAGGTCGGACCAATAGTTCTGCCCGTCCTTCAGGTCCTTGTAGGTGGCGACCGGCAGCGGCACCGAGATGAGCTGCGGCATGACATTGCCTTCCATCGCCGAAATCGCCGCCTTCATGGCAACGGCGACCAGACCCGGCGACTGGCCAATGGAAATGCCCTTCAGCCCGTCGGCGGAGTACTGGGCAACCGCCTTGCGATAGCCGTTCTCCGATTCGCCTGCCACCGGCACCCAGGGGTGGCCCGCGTCCTTCAGTGCCTGGATCACGCCGTTGGAGCCACCCTGGCCGACCACGGCTTCGAACTGTCCATGTACCGCGATGGCGTCCGCGACGACCTTCTGGGTCGTGCCGTCGTCCCAATTGCCGACGACCTGAACGATGTCCCACGGACCGCCATTGGCCGCTAACACTTCGTTGATGCCGATCGAGCGGTCGCGGTCGACCGAATTGCCCGGCAGGCCGCGTACTTCCAGGATCTTGCCCGAGGTCACGCCCTTGGCCTTCAACTCGTCGATCACGAACTGCGCCCACATGCGGCCCATCGCAAGCTGGTCTTCGTTGACCTGCATCACCTTGTCGGTGTCGAGAACGTTGTCGAACGGAACGATGACGACATTGTTCTTGTCGGCCAGACGGATCACCCGGTCGAAACCGTCTGGCGAAACAGCGATGGTCACGATGGCATCGAAGCCCTGATTGATGAAGTCCTCGATGGCGCCAAGCTGTGCCGGCGCGTCGGTACCGGTCGACACCACCTTGAATTCGGCAATCTTGTCCTTGACCGCCGGGTCTTCGGCATAGGCCTTGGCGGTCTTGATCATCTGGATACGCCAGGTATTGCCGACAAAGCCGTTGACGACCGCGATCCTGAAGGGAGCCTTCTTGGCTTCCCACTTGAAGAACTTGGTTTCCGCCGACCATGGCTTGAAGCATTCGGGGTTGACGCCGGGACCAGAGACCGTTTCAGGCCCGGCGAGTGCGATTTGGGCCGAGAGCGCGAGCCCGGCCAACGCCGTCGTGCAACGCAATAGAGCTTTCATCTTGTTTCCTCCCAAGGATGATCACGCGCCAGGAAGTCCGTTCCTCGCCGACAGGTGGCGCTGCCCCGCCGCCGCATTCCATCGAGGTACCCTCGCACCCCAGTTGCTCAGTTCATCTCGGCGTTTTCCTCACTGAAAAAGCGAAAGCCGAACATGAGGTGGGTGCGCAACCGGTACTGGAAGGCAAGCCGATCGCGCGCCTCCAGCGCATCGACAACGCCCCGATGCTCCGAATAGGTGTCGTTCTTGAACATCCGGCGGGTCTTGCCCTTCTGCATGATGCGCAGGATGACCGGTTTCATGACGGTGTAGATGTCAAGAATGGCCGCATTGTCGAGGATCGACACCAGGCGCACGTGGAAGGCATAATCGACTTCCGACGCCTCGCGCAGATCCTGGATTTCGCGCAATTGCTCGTTGATCCGGTGCAACTCGCCGACATCGTTATCGCCCAGCCGCTCGAACAATTGTTCCGCGGCACCGACCTCAAGCAGGTCGCGAAACGCCTGGACATCGGCAAAGGTCTTTCGCGACAATTCCATCGTGTTGAAAGAGAACAACTCGAAGGCTCGCGACATCCGGTTGTCGGTAATGGTCGCGCCGATCTTGGGACGCACCTCCACCATTCCGTAGGCCTTGAGGATACGCATCGCCTCACGCACGGTATTACGGCTTGCATTGAAGGAAGCGCACAATTCCCGCTCGGTCGGCAGATTGTCGCCGACCTTCAGGCCCCTGTCGGCAATGAGTTCGCGGATCTGACGCACCACGGCATCAACTGCCGACCCTGTAGCAGTCGGCAATTCCACCTGAAGATCGCTTCCTCCCACCGCCGTCATACCCCGAACTTGGTCCTGAATGCCCTATTTGTTGGACCAGAACTGGTAATGTGGCTTAGATGGCGAGTCAACAGCCCGAATGATTGAAATCCTCGTAACCCTAAGATTCCAGCAGATTTAGTCGAATTCAGGAATTCTGTGGGCTTGAATGCCCCTCACCACTCACCTTTCGGCTGTGCAAACGTCACTAATAATACGCTTATTTGTCTGACCAGAAAGAGCGACCGGTCGAGAATGTCCGAACAACCCCGGATCAGCTTACGTCTTCTTATTCAACGTGCAGGCGGCAAGTCGTGATGGGAGACGCCGATATCAGGCAGGAAAACGTGGCGCGGCGCAGGCCACCGGGCGCAAGCATAAAGCGGCGCAGGTTCGCAGCACCCGCGCATCAGCCAGCATTCGCCTTGGGCGTGGAAGAAGGACGCCGGGCAACTCGGTCGTTGCCTGGCCGGCAGACACTTCCGCGGCCGGCATCAGGGACGATGCGCGAACACGAACAAGGGCGTCGCAGCCCTGCTATGTTACCCGAATGTCTTCCGGCTTCCTGCCACTGAAATAGAGGTCGTAGGCCTGCTGCAATCCATGCTCGAAATCGCGCGTGTAGTGTTTGGTATCGAAGAGTGGCGCTTTCAATCGGTTCTCTGCCAACTTCGCCTTGATCCCGGCCAGCTTCCCGGGCTGCGTCGCCAATTCCAGTATCAGGCTTTCGTAGGCTTCTTCGGTCTCGGTGATCAGTTCGGGCAGGCCCACAGCGGCAAGCAGACTTGCCGCGACACGCGCCGCGAACTGCTTGCCCTGCTTCGTGACGACAGGCAGCCCGCCCCAGAGCGCGTCACTGGCTGTCGTATGCGCATTGCAGTTGAACGTATCAACGAACAGATCCGCATGCCTGTGTCTCGCCAGATGCTCTGCATGCGGCACCATGCCGGCAAATACGAGACGGGAGGAATCCACGCCACGCTGTTCTGCTTCCTTGCGCAGGTTTTGCTCCGCCCATTCGTTCGCCTTGAGAAGCCACAGCACGCTGCCATCGACCTCGTTCAGCAACCGCATCCAGATGTCGAACTCTCGCGGACTGATCTTGTAATTGTTGTTGAAGCAGCAGAACACAAAGGCATCTTCAGGCAATCCGAAATCAGCCCGCTTCGTGTCCGTGTCCGCGATCTCGCGCTGATCGTCATTCGGCATGTAGCTATGGGGAAGATAGATCACTTTCTCGGAGTAGAACGGACGCTGATCCTCGGGAATGAGGACAGGATCGCCAAGGATGTAATCCATGAAATCCGCGCCCATCGTGCTCGGATAGCCAAGATAGTTGATCTGGATGGGCGCCAGGCGGAACTGGAAGACACCCGAACGCGTGTGCGTGGTGTATCCCTTGAGATCGATCGCGATATCGAGACCGTGAGAGCGCGCCAGATCGGCCATCTCCCGGTCCGAATGATCCACCACATCAAGGAAGTGATCGACATAGCCCTCGGCACGTTTGCGCCAGTCCCCCGACTTGTTTCGACCATAGCTGTAGGCGAACAACTCGAAGTTTGCGCTGTCATGCTCGCGCAGCAACCCTATCGTCAGAAACATCGTTGCGTGATCGTGAAAGTCCGCACTGAAATAGCCGACTTTCAGGCGCTTGCTGCGCACCGTGGGCCGCGCGGGCAACGGCAAGGACGATTGCCCGTATTTCTCGGTTGCCCAGGCCCTGGATCTCGAAAGTTGCTGCCCGGGGTTGTCTACCCACGACAACAGCCCAAACGTCGGAACGGCCCCGCTTGTGATGCCGAGTCGCGCAGCCGCTTCTTCCAGGGCGCCCGAAACACTGAAATCGCAGATATGTCGCTTCAAGTGAAGCATTTGCACTTCTGCGCTTGCGTAATCAGGCTTGCGCGCCAGGGCATCCCGATAGGCGGCAATCGCGTCCGCGAAATTGCCCTGGTTCTGTAGCGCATTGCCCATGTTGTTGAGCGCTTCGGCGTAATCAGGCTTGATTTTCAGGGCACTCAGATAAGCACCAATCGCATCGTCGAGCTTGCCTTGATCTTGCAGGGCATTACCCAAATTGTAGTACGCTTTTGCGTGATCCGGCTTGATCGACAGCGCACGTTGATAGGCAGCAATGGCGTCGTCCAGTTTGCCTCTTGCTTTCAGGGCATTGCCCATATTGTTGTGCGCTTCGGTGTGGTCCGGCTTGATCCTCACAGCACGCTGATAGGCGGCAACCGCCTCATCGAATTTGTGCTGATCCTGCAGGACATTACCCATGTTGTAGAGTGCGTCGGGATATTCGGGCCGGATTGCCAGGGCGCGTCGATAGGCAGCAATCGCCTCATCGAGCATACCCTGATCCTGCAGGGCATTCCCCATGTTGCTGTTTGCCTCTGCGTGGTCCGGCTTGATCTTCACGGCGCGCTGATAGGCGTCGATCGCTTCCCCGATTTTGCCCTGCGCCTTCAATGCCAGTCCCATATTGTTGCAAGCGTCTGCATAATCGGGGCGGATCGCAAGGGCGCGCTGAAGGGCGGCGATCGCCTCTTCAGGCCTGCCCAGTTCTTTCAGGACAACGCCCAGATTGTTGTGCGCGTCAGCGTAATCAGGATTGATTTCCGCGGCTTTGCGGAACCCCCGCTCCGCCTTGGCAAGGACCCCGCTTGCCTTGTTTGCCGCCCCGACGATGTTCCACAATACGAATGAGTTGGGGAACTCATTCGTCAACTGTTCAGCGCGTTGCGCCGCCTCTGCAAATTTCGCCTGATTGTAGAGAAAGATCAGGGCGTCCAGCTGCTCCTGCTTCGGATGCCTTATCTGAATGCCGCCCGGATTTGATACGCCCAACTTTGCAAGTTCGGCTCGGGCGCGCTGGTTGTTCGGAAAAGCACCGACCAACGCCTGCAGCAGGGATCGAGCCTGCTCAATCTCACCCTTCTTCACGTGTGAGTTCGCGCGCCGAAGCGCCTGGTCAACGGTCAGTTTCGCCACAGCGGATCTTTCTGATGCAATGTGTTTCGTTGCAGGTTGCCCAGCATAGTTTGAACGACCCCAGGCTTTCCAGACGTCCCGGCCCTTCGATGTCCACCGACGCTCAAATCGCACATGTGCCAGGATATCGTTTCCTGTCACTGGGGTTTGTCCGGCTACCTGAAGCACCCTCCGGCTTGGTGTAAAGCGGGGCGGAGTCGAATTCGCCCTGGACGGCCGGCCGACCTTGCCGCTGTCTACTTGCAGTACGTGGCGGCCTTTTGCTGCATTTCGGGCCAGCTGTTGTATCCGCAGCTTTTCGCGTATTTCTCCATGCGATCATCATAGGCGGACTGGGCGGCGGCAGCCATTTCCCGTGCTTTTTGCGCCGTCCTGGCGCGCTCTGTCGCCATCTGTGCGGCTTCGGCATTTTCCCTTTCCCTTGCCTGCGCCGCAAGTTGATCCTTGGTGACGCAACTGCCATCCGGATTTTCGCCCGAGTAACAAACCCTGGTCAGCGTAATCGACCCGGCACTTCCGCTCGAGCCCGACGAAGCATACGCGCTTTGGGCGGCCGCGGCGGCTGCCCTTTGCCCAAGGACCCGCGCATAGGCCTCTTCCCCCATCATCGTGCGGTCGAGATTGTCCAGCGCTATACGCAATTCCGGAGAAGCGTTCGGAAAGGAGGATGCAATGGGCTGCACCATGCCTGATCCCGGCGGCGGTTGCGCCAGCACATTGGACTTCGAAAAATTGTTCAGCCCCGTCGTAATGGCGCGCTCCCAGCTCTTGCGGTCCGCGCGCCGCCATTGCTTCTGCTGGCGTATCTGACCGTCTATCTGCCTGTTCACATCGCCAAAAGCACGAATATCCCTTTCAAGACTGGCCAGTTCCTTGTCGAAGCTGTGTTTGTCCCACATCTCCCGCGCATACGCGGGTACTGGCTTTTGGCCCGTTGGCGGTGGAATCTCGAAAAAATCTGCCGCCAGCTTTTTCAGATAAATGATTTCCTGGATGCGCCGCTCGTAAAGCGTGGGCGCGGTATCCGACCAGCATTTCGCACGGCGAGGCGTGTCGGTCTTCAATCGCTCGTAGAACGCAATCTTTCTGGCGTAGGAACCTTTTGGACCCGAATATTGCATGACCGCGCCGCACTTGGCGCTCAGCCGGCTGGAAATCGAATGATCGTAGTAGTGAACGTACCCCTTGCGTCCGGACGCACCGAAATAGTTTGCAATTCTCTGATAGTTCCACGTCGCCGGGTCGGGCAGATCCCGGATCGCAAATCCGCTTTCGGTGACCGCTGAGGCTTTCGGGCGAACATCCGAGGACTGGCAGGCGGCGAGCAGGGACAGAACCGACAGCACAGCCAGCCTTTTCGAAAACGTCATTTCCAAAATCGACAAAACTGAACGCAGCAATCTCATTCCGGTATGGGGCGTGCCTGCAATATCCCTGATCTCCAAATCGCATTGATCCCGGCGGGCGCCTGTCGGCGGAACCGGAAGCGCAATCAAACCAGGATTTTATAGGTCGAAACGCAAATGCTTGAAACCCGATGCCCGAACCTTTTTGGGCGGGCTGGTCTTCGCCGACCGATATCTGGCAATGTCTGGCCAGTCTCTGATTGCCGCAACATGCGGCCCGCGATCGTCGGCAGCACTGTCCTACGTCTTCACACCGGATTGCCGGCAAGCTTCACAAGGTCTCGCGGGACGTTTCGTTTGAACTTTTGGTCGCTTTTTTTCCGACCAGATAGGGCAGTCTTGGCACGTCTTCCGTCCCGCGAAAAGCACCAGAAAATGCATCAAAAGCGAGATCGAAAGCCTTTAAAACCAACAACTTGCAACGTTATCAACGCTTTAGGAAAAACTGGTAGCGGAGGAGGGACTCGAAC
>JAGRLL010000151.1 GCA_020441855.1 Nitratireductor sp. | reverse complement strand
TCGTACTTGATGCCGAGCAGGCCGAGATCGCCCAGCTTCTTGAACAATTCATGCGAGGGAAATTCCTCGGCCTCCTCCCAAGCGTCCGCGTACGGGTTGATTTCCGTCTCGACGAACCTCGCCACCGTGCGGCGCAATTCCTCATGTTCCGCTGTAAACAGCATCTGTCTTCCTCCCGAAGATCACATTCTCGCAACGCCGAACGCATTCGACTGCAACCGCTTCGCCTCACCCTCCGCCGCGATTTGCAGACACAACGCCAGCACCGTGCGCGTGTCGCGCGGATCGATGATACCGTCGTCCCAAAGCCGTGCCGTGGCGTAGAGCGCGGTCGACTCGATCTCCATGCGCGCGCGGATCGAATCCGACATCTGCTTCATCGCTGCCTCGTCCAGATCCTGGCCGGAGCGCGCGAATTTGGCACGCGTGATCGTCTCCATCACGCCGGCCGCCTGTTCGCCGCCCATGACCGCCGTCCGCGCCGAAGGCCATGAGAAGATGAAGCGCGGCGAGAAACCCCGCCCGCACATGCCGTAATTGCCCGCGCCGTAGGAGCCGCCCACGACGATGGTGAATTTCGGCACCCGCGCATTGGCGACCGCCTGGATCATCTTCGATCCGTGCTTGATCGCGCCCTCGCGCTCCGCCCTGGTGCCGACCATGTAGCCGGTCGTGTTCTGCAGGAAGACAAGCGGCGTACGCGTCTGATCGCAAAGCTGGATGAATTGCGCCGCCTTGACCGACCCTGTCGGCATGATCGGTCCGTTATTGGCGATGATGCCGGCACGCCTTCCCCCGATGGTGGCATGTCCGCACACCGTATCGGGCGAGTAATCGGACTTGAATTCCAGGAACCGGCTGCCATCGACGATGCGCGCGACAATCTCTTTCGTATCGTAGGGCGTCTTGTCGTCGGCGCTGACGATCCCCATCAATTCTTCGCAATCGTAGACCGGCGGCTCGACGCCCGCCCCGTTGCCGGCTTCGTCCCAGTTCAACGCAGCCATGATGGCGCGCGCCTGCTCGATCGCCTGCGCGTCGTCCCTGGCCATGTACTCGCCAAGGCCGGTGACCCGGCCATGCAGATCGGCCCCGCCCAGGCTTTCGTCGTCGGCGTCCTCGCCGATGGCGGCCTTGACCAGGGGCGGACCGGCCAGGAAGATCTTCGACTTGCCCTCGACCAGCACGACATAGTCCGACAGTCCGGGCAGATAGGCTCCGCCCGCCGTCGACGAACCGTGCACCACCGCGATCTGGGGAATGCCGGAAGCCGACAGCCGGGCCTGATTGGCGAAGGAACGCCCGCCCTCGACGAACATCTCCGCCTGGTACATCAGATTGGCGCCGCCGCTCTCGACGAGATAGATCACCGGCAAGGCGTTTGCGAAGGCGATTTCGTGCAGGCGCAGGCCCTTCTTGAAGCCCATCGGAGAGATCGTGCCGCCCTTGATCGCCGAATCGCTGGCCGAGACGATGCAGCGCTTGCCCGCAACGACGCCGATACCGACGATGGTGCCGCCGCCCATGATATTTTTCGCGCCGTCGTCGTCGTGCATCTTGTAGCCAGCGAGCGTCGACAGTTCGAGGAAGGGCGCGCCGCGGTCAAGCAGACGTTCGACGCGCTCGCGCGGCAGCAATTGCCCGCGTTTCTCGAACCTTTCTCGTGCGGCGGCCGAGTTTGCGCGCACCCTCGCTTCCAGTTGCCTCACTTCGGCAAGCCGCTCTTCCATCTTCGCGGCATTGGCACGGAAGGTGTCAGACTTCGTCGAGATCGCGGACTGGATGCCTGACGGAGACTTCGGCACTAATCACCCCCCCAGCACATCGGGCACCACCGCCCGGTGGAAACCTTCGAAAGTCGGTGCGACGCGATGCTTCGCGACCGGCAACAGCGGGGAACCGAGGGGCGAGCCGCCATTGATGGAGATCGTGACGCCGGTGACATAGGCCGCACCCGCAGACAGCAGGAAACAGGTGACCGACGAAACCTCCGCCTCCGTGCCGAACCTTCCGAGCGGAACGTGATCCTTCAACGTCGAGATCAGCGTCTTCATCGCCCCGTCATAGGTATCCATGCCGGACGAGGCAATCCAGCCGGGCGCAACGCAATTGACCCGCACCGCCGAACCTCCCCATTCGTAGGCAGCCGTCCGGGTCAGGTTTTCCACGCCCGCGCGCGCCGCCCCGGAATGGGCCATGCCGGGCATCCCCCGCTCGATGTCGGCCGACATGTTGACCATCGCGCCACCATGCTCGCGCATCGACTGTTCGTAGGTCTCGCGCATCATCAGGAAAGTGCCGGTAAGATTGTTGGCGATGACGGCCTCGAAGCCCTTCTTGGAGATTGACGCGGTGGGGGCGGGAAACTGTCCGCCGGCATTGTTGACCAGACCGTCGATGCGGCCATGCTCGGCGACAATCGAGGCGATGGCCTGCTTCACCGCGTCCTCATCGCGGATATCGAAGTCGCGATACGACGCCGAACCGCCATCCTCCCCGATTTCGGCTGCAACCGTTTCCAACTTTTCAATACGGCGTCCGGTGACCACCACATGCGCGCCGAGGCTTGCAAGCTCGTGCGCCGTGCAGCGTCCGATACCGGAGCCACCACCTGTCACGACAACGATCTGTCCGGAGAAGAGGTCCGGCGTGAACACGGATCGATATCCTCGTATGTTCACACCGGACCTCTCTTGGCCCCACCGCGATCGAATTCGGCTTGCAGGAATGCGCCCCAGCGGGCGATGAACTGGGCTGCCTCGGCCTTGCTCATGGCAAGCGCGTCCTGCACCAGGAATCCGGCGAGCATGCAGCGCGAGACGGCAATCAGGAACTTGAGCTGCTCGGGGTCGGTTCCATCTCTGGCGGCGAGCACGGCCACCCTCCCCTCCGCCTCGACCGAATAGGCAGCGATGGCCGGCGCCAGGCGAAGGCGCAGCCCCTCGTCGGTACGCGCGGCGACGAATATTTCGAGCATCGCCTTGTACCAGGGCGAATTGATGTGGCTGGTCCATGAATCGGTGATGAGGCTCGGCAGGGCGGTGACGCCCTTCTCCTCGGCCCAGCGCGTCAGGAAACTTTCACCACGCCTCAACCCGCGCTCGGCGACCGCGACCATCAGGTCTTCCTTGGTCGGAAAATGATGCTGTATGGCACCGATGGAGAAGTCCCCGTCACCGGCGATCTTCTTGATCGATGTCGCGTGATAGCCCGTTTCGGAAAGGCGGTTAACCGCCGCGTCCAGGATCAACGCGCGCATGGCGTCGCTCTTGGCCGCCTGATGCGTCGGCCGGGCGATCTCCCGCTCCGCTTCCATCGTTTCGACACTGCTCAGAATCATGACGAAAACAAACCATACGTATGTATTGTTTTCAAGATCGGATCGCACATTTCCCGACGTGTGGTCAATGCCCCGGCAAGAACCCGGACCGGCCACGCCTAGCTTGAAGCCGAACCTTTCAGCCCTGCCAGATAAGTTCGGGTGAACCGCGCATAGCCCTGTTGCGTGACCTTCAAATGGCTGCGCATCAAGGCGTGCAATTGCGGCAGGCGATGGAAGGGAACGCTCGGCATCGAATGGTGCTCGGCATGAAAGGGCATGTTCCAGGCGATCAGCTTCACCGCGCGATTGGTCAAGGTCGTGCGGCTGTTTTCCAGCATGTTGGCGACAAAGGCGCAGCGCCCGTGCTCGGCCAGCAGATAAAGCCGCAGAAAGGGCTGGCCGACGAGTACAGGCAAGACCCACACCCACAACAGCACCGCGGATCCGGACAGCAGGGAACCGGCCGCCAGAACGGCGTAGCCGGCGAGCATCAACCGTGCTTCCCGCACGATCCTGCCACGCGCCTTTTCCGGCACGTAGGTGTCGTCGCAGCGACCCGTCGCATTTGCGACAAGCACCTTCGCCTCGCCCCACCAGACCGGCAGGCCCGAAACATGGGCGATGTATTGCACGACGGTTTCAGGCTTGCCGCCAGCCAGCAGTTCGGGATCGTGATCGGGATCCTGCGTGTGGCGATGATGGGCGAAATGGAAGAAGCGGAACCATTCCGCCGGCAGAAAGATCGCAAAGCCGCACACCCGCCCCACGAGATCGTTTATCCAGGGTGTTGCAAACGCCGTGCGATGGCTCGTCTCGTGCAACGCCGTGAACAGGAAGACGATCAGAATGCCCTGCGGCAGCAGCAGGATCGGCCACAACGGCACACGCGCGCCGATCAGTACGCCGACAAGCAGGATCGCGCCCCAGTGAAACGCCAGCCTCGCGAGACCGGCCAAGTCTGATTTGGCGGTCAGAGCCACAACCGTCTGCGCCGGCAGCGATGCAACAAGGGCGCGGTGATCGATTTCGGCGGCTGACGTTCGGCGCGTGTCCATGTGCGCAGCTTAACAGAAGCTGCGGGCAACCGCTCAGTTGATCCGCCAAAGCGACACGCGCTCGCTGTCGAGTTCTTCGGAAAGCGCCGGTGAAAGCTCCGCACTCGCGGCCCTCAGGAGATCGGTGCCGGGCGGCATCAGCGCCCAGACATAATCGAGCGTCGGCCGGTTGTCGCCGCCCACGGACTTGCCGGCGGCGCTGTAGAGACCCGGGCGCGAGGCGGAACTGTCGCCGAGATGACGCGCCGCAAACTTGCCATCCTCGACATCGTAGATCGCCACGCCGCTCCCCATATCGATGGCGAGCTGGCGCGAACCGGAATGGAACAGGGCGTTGCCTTCGTCTCCATCGGTGGCGATGTCGGCGACCACCTCGCCGCGTCTCGCATCCCAGACATGGACATGCGCCGGGGCAGCTTCGTCGGATGCCCCGATGGCTGCCCACCTGCCGTCAGCGCTGCAGTTTATGGTGTTGAGTATCCATGCCTTCTCGGCATGCGCCACACCGGCCATTTCGTACCTGCCCGACTTCAGGTCGTAGAACCCGACCGATACCGGCAAAATCGAATCGCGCTCGTTGCCGCCGATTGTGGCGATACAGATGCGATCGTCACCGGCATAGCCGGCCACCACCTTGCTGCCGTTGTGACCCTTGAGGAATTCGCTCAGTTCGGGACTGGCCTTCTTCAGTTTCTCGAGGTTGAGTTCGGCGAGCAGGCCGCCGTTTTCGGCGCTCATGACCTGGATGTTGTCGCCGTAGAGCTCTACGCTCAACAGGCTGGTCGAATTGGGACTGAAGGTGAAAAAGCCCAGGGGCGAGTTTGCGAAATTCTTCAGCTTTTCGCCCGTGCGCACGTCCCAGATGGTCAGATCGCTGATGCCGCCCGCAAGAAAACGCCTGTCAGAGCTATAGGCGACCTTCGTGAGGTAGTCGGCGGTATCCTGCCCGTCGATCAGGGTGGCGATCTTCTCGCCGTCATCGGACCGGTGCAGCGTGAAGAACAATCGCTCACTGGCCCACGCCGATGCATAAAACTTGCGGTCCGGCGACATCCAGCTGCCATGATCGAGATGGCGATCGCGTTTGGCGATTTCGTCCGATGCGACCGAATTACCCGACAGATAGGCGTTGACCAGCGCTTCGTGCGCCAGGGCATAATCGCGCTTCGCGCCCGCTTCTCCGGCATAAGCGGGAATGCCTTTCAGCGCGGCGGCAATCGCGTCGAGGCGGCGGCCGGTTTCGAGAAACTGGCGCGAGCGGCGAGCCCAGTTCTCGGATGCGGCACGCGCCTCCTCGACCGTCATCGAACCGGCAAGCTTGAGTTCCGCCGTCAATGAGGATCGCGTCCACGGCGTCTGCGTCCAGTCGGTTGCCTCGCCCACGGCATTGTTGACCGCGCTCATCACGCGTTGCAGCGAATGGCCCGGCTGGCCGATATATCCCGTTATCGCCGTGGCAAACGGGCTGAGTTCGCCATCCCCGTCCTGTGCGACGGCGTTGGGCGAAGTCGAATAGGACACCGAAATGCCCCGCGCCTGCACCTTGTCCCCGCCCGTTGGCGAGACGCCGCCCGTTCCCGCGACCGTGATGCCCCGCCCCGTCGACGGGGAAAGCCCGGAAGGTCCTCCCGCGCCGAACGGATTGTCACGGCAGGCGTCGAGGAAGATCAGCGTTGCGCCGTTTCCCGCGCGCATCGTCTGCAGCACCTCCTCGACAGGCAGAAAGCCCTTGTCCCCGTCCTGCGTAAGGTCCGCATCCGTTGCGACCAGAAAGTTCTCGTCCTCGATCTGGATGCCATGCCCCGCATAGTAGAAGATCGAGACCTGCGGATCGGGGTGCTCCGCCCGCGCCCGCCTGGCACAGTCGGTCACCGCCTGTGCCGAACCGTCGGCAACGTAATAGACCGCAAAACCCAGATCGCGGAACGAGGCGACTACGGCAGCAATGTCGTTGAGCGGATTGCGCAGCGCCGGCACGCCGTTGGAATAGCCGGCCATGCCCACGACCAGCGCCACCCGGCTCGATCCCGTACCGGCGTCTTGTTGCGCGCCGAGCAGCGCAAGCGCCGCCGGATCGGGTTCGATCAGGCCGCAGGATTCCGGAATGTTGAGTTCCGCCGTTCGCGGTTTGGCTGCCACGGGCGTCGCCGCCGGCGCTTCGGCCGCCGGCTGTGAGGCAGCCGCCCCGGCAACGGGAACCGGGCAGGCTTCAACCGGCAGGAGTTTCGATGTTCCGGCCAGCGAGAACGTCGCCCGCCGCCCGTCCGGAGTCGTGGCCACCATTCCCCTGCCCGATCGCAGCATCGGCCACAATTGGCGGAAGGCGTCGGCGCACTCCCCGCAATCGCGCAGGCTGACACTCCCCGTATCGTCGGTTGGAAAGTGAAAAATCGAGCCGTCGATCTCGATTTCGACCTTCGAGCCCGCCGGCAGGGGTCGGCCGCCGATCTCGATGTCGATGCCCGTATGTTCGTGGTCAAGGCCCCTGGCGTAATCGCAATTGAGCGCGAACGTGTCGGAGCCGGCCTCGGTCCGGTAATAGTCCATGCCGCTGGCGCCTTCGCCAAACCAGTCGCCGCTCGCGCCGAGCGAGCGCGGCGCCTGCCCCAGCGAGGGAGTGGCCGTGCCCAGCAGCGCCAGGCCCAGGAAAAGGGCCGAAAGCCCGCGAATGCTGAAAATCTGTCGCACGATGCCCCCAAACGAGTGCGGTAAAACAAGGCGTCGGAATATCCCGACCCGACCCGGTTTCACCAGGCCCGACCTCATTAGGCCCGACCTCACCAGGCCCGGTCTTATTGTGCAAATGCGGGCCGGTGGATCAACCGCTGGAGCCCGGGAATTTCGGCGTGGGCTAGCGTCCCAGCCCCATTGCC
>JAGRLL010000002.1 GCA_020441855.1 Nitratireductor sp. | reverse complement strand
GGCATGGGTTTGCGGAATAGGGCGTACGATCCGCGGCAGGACGTCCAATAATTGTGTTTCGTGAGCGTGTTAGCGCCATTTGGCCAGTTGTAACAAAATAACCTCTAGCTTAAGCTTGGCCTGACGAAGTCAGGAGGCTGGCATGAGGCTTGTCCGTTCGGCGCGCGCTGCAGGACTATTGGCCGTCGCGATCATCGCGACGGCGGCGGGTGTCGCAGAGGCGCGCGAATGCCGCGTCAACTACTACAAGTGCGACCTCAATCGCGGCGGCCGTGTCGATCCCGCGCATCCCGGCTGTTGCTGGAATTTGCGGACGGATTGATCGGCATTGCCTTCGGCCTCGCCAATTTCGATCTCAGTGAGCAGGAGCCGCTCGTGAATTCGCGCATCGCCGCATTCGAAAAACTCGTCTATGCATCCTGCGCCTTCGGCGTGATCAGTTCACTCGTCGTCTTCAAGGGATCGAGCGAAGTCGCCTATACGATCGTTGGCGCTGTGATCGGCGTCGCGCTCGCATGGCTAGCGGCCAGGAAGGGGGCTGGCTGGGCCGCTTGGCTGCTTATCCTAATGGCCGTCGTGTCCACTGTGGGGATCGTGGGCGCGCTGCTCGGCGTAACCGCGATCACGCAGGCGCTCTTCACGCAGAAGCCTGACGGGCTGGAGCTTGCGATCGAAGGCATAGAAACAGTCTGTCTCGTGGCCGCCAGCTATTTCTATTTGACGGCGCGGACGGGCGCCGAGGCGTGAGGCCGTTCCGCGCCCGTATCGCGATGCATCACCGCGTGAGCGCGAAGTAGATCACGTAGAACCAGTTGAGCAGGCCGTGAATGATCGCCCAACCGATCGAATGATTGGTGTCGTAAGACATGACCATCGCCAGCGCCGCGCCGAAACCAGCGCCATATTTCGGTCCTTCGATCTTGATGTTGAGTTCCTTCATCTCCGTCTCTGGCCCCTCGTCATTCCGTCGCGCCTCAATCGTCGGCGGGGACGAGTTTGGTCACGCACTCGCGCCGGCCGTTGCGGACCGTGCATTGTTCCGTATTGCTGGCGGGCCTCTGGCCTTCGAACTGGCGGTTCTCGCAATTCTCCTGGCATTGCTGATTTCCGCGGCAGCCGCGGTAGCAGGCCTGCACGTCGAACGCGGCGGCTGGCGCGAGCGTGGCTTCGAAGCAGGCGGCGGCAAGTCCAAATCCGAACGCGATCATCAGTTTGCCGCGAGTCATGCGTGGTATTCCTCGTGTTCGATTGCATCGTCGAAGGTTTCGACATCGCAATGTTACACAGGGTTCCTATAAAGGCAAAGCTCAAGCTATATGTCTTTTGCCAATGGGTGCAAGGCTTTGCGGCCTTGACCATTGCGGCTGAGGCCAAGCTGGCGCATGGTTCATAGCCACGCTGCGTCGGATGAGGCGTCCATGATCGAAGGTGAGGAAAAGCCGACGGCGAGCGCCGTCGATACGCGTGCGCAGGGCCTATTCGGACACTTGCGTTATTACGTGACGGCTTTCGGGCTCGGCCTCTACGACTTCGTCTACGGCTGTTTTTTCGCTTCGTCGAAAAAAGACGTGGAGAGGAACGAGCGCTGAGGTCGACGGCGTTCGGAGCGCCGCTAGTCGACCTCTCCAAACTCCTTGCCCGCCGCGGCCGGCGCGAGGCGCAGCAGCCGCGAATCCGCGACCGCCGCCTGCCGGTGCTTCACCGCCTCGCGATAGACGGGGTCGCGCAGCATGGCGACGAAGGCCTGCACGCTGGGATATTCGGCGATGAAGGCGATGTCCCATTGTTCGGAATCCTGCGGGCCGATCAGCATCAGTTCGGGCTTTCCGATCCAAACCTGCCGGCCGCCGAGCCCGCGAAACACCGGCCCGCTCTCGCGCGCGTAGGATTTGTAGGCGTCCGCGCCCGAGACGTCGCGGCCGTCGGGATAGGCGGCCCTCTCGCGGAACTTCACGAGGTTCAGCATGTGGATCGGCCCCGGCCGGTCCATCTCGCGAAATTTGGCGAAGATCTCCTTGGTAGGGTCGAGATAGTCGGTCACTTTTCAGCCTCCGCAAGAATTCGTTCTATGCGCTTGTCGGGAACGAGCCAGATCAGCGCGACGAGAACGTAGATGAGATTGGCCGCGAGCGGCGCCATGAAGGCGAGCCCGATCGCGATGGCGTA
>JAGRLL010000150.1 GCA_020441855.1 Nitratireductor sp. | reverse complement strand
AGCGGCTCATGTCCTCCTTCTCCTCAAGGTTCATGCCGGCCATCGGTTCGTCGAGCAGCAACAGAGACGGTTCGGCGGCCAGCGCCCGGCCGAGTTCGACGCGTTTTTGCAGGCCGTAGGGCAGGCTGCCGACCGGGGTTTTCCGGATGTGCTCGATCTCGAGGAAGTCGATGATCTCCTCGACCGCCTCGCGATGCTCGATCTCTTCCCTGAGCGCCGGGCCCGACCACAGCGCTTGCCACCAGATCGGCTGGTGCATGAACACCGAGCGCCCGGTCATGATGTTTTCGAGCGTCGTCATGCCCTTGAACAGGGCGACGTTCTGGAAGGTGCGGGCGATACCCTGCTCAACCGCCTCGTGCGGGCGCATGCGCCGCCGCGTCTGGCCGCGAAAGGTGATCGTGCCCTGCTGCGGATGGTAAAAGCCGTTGATGACGTTGAGCATCGACGTCTTGCCGGCGCCGTTCGGCCCGATGATCGCCCTGATCTCGCCCTTGGCGATGTCGAAGGAGATGTCGGTGATGGCCTTCACCCCGCCGAACGACAGCGAGATGTTGTCGACGACGAGAAGCTGCTCGCCCTTGGCGATGCCGTCATCGGCGCGCATCCGGCGCGCATCCGGTGCAACATGCACGTTCATTCTGCGGCCTCCTTGCGCGGCGTGCCTGCGGGCGTGACCGCCATGTCGCGAATGAGAACGGTCGCGGAGATCTTGCCTTTGCGTCCGTCCTCGAACACGACTTCGGTCTCGACGTACTTTTCGCTCGATCCGTCGTACAGCGCCTCGATCAGCGGCGCGTAGCGCTCTGCGATGAAGGAGCGCCGCACCTTCTGGGTGCGTGTCAGTTCGCCGTCATCGGCGTCGAGTTCCTTGTGCAGCACCAGGAAACGGTGGATCTGCGACCCCGCCATCAATTCCTCGCCGGCGAGGTCGGCGTTCACCCGCGCAACGTGGTCTTCCATCATCTTGTAGACGCGCGGGTGCGAGGCGAGTTCCTGATAGCTGGCATAGGAGACGTTGTTGCGCTCCGCCCAGCTTCCCACCGCGGTCAGGTCGATATTGAGGAAGACGGCGCAATAGTCGCGACCGTCGCCGAAGGCCACGGCCTCCTTGATGTCGGGGAAGAACTTGAGCTTGTTCTCGATATATTTCGGCGCGAACAGGCTGTCGTCATTGAGCCGGCCGACATCCTTGGCCCGGTCGATGATCTTGAGATGGCCTTCCTGGTCGAAAAACCCGGCATCGCCTGTATGGACCCAGCCGTCCGCGGTCTTGGTCTCGCGGGTCGCTTCGTCGTTCTTGTAATAGCCGAGGAAGACGCCGGGCGAACGGTACATCACCTCGCCGTTGTCGGCGATCCTGATCTCGACGCCGGTCGATGGCCTCCCGACCGTGTCGGCGCGGATCTCGCCGTCGGGCTGGGCGGTGATGTAGACGCTGGCTTCCGTCTGGCCGTAAAGCTGCTTCAGGTTCAGCCCGAGCGAGCGATAGAAGCGGAAGATTTCCGGCCCGATCGCCTCGCCCGCCGTATAACCCACCTTGAGCTTGATGAAACCGATCCGGTTCTTCAGCGGGCCATAGACCAGGACTTCGCCGAGCCGGTACCTGATTCGGTCCCACACGCCGACCTTTTCACCATTGAGAATCGCCTCTCCAACCTTGCGCGCATGCGCCATGAAGGTGTCGAACATGCGTTTCTTGGTGCGGCCGGCGTCCTCCATGCGCACCATGATGGCGGTCAGCATGGTTTCGAACACCCGCGGCGGCGCGAAGAAATAGGTCGGCGCGATCTCCCGCCGGTCGACGTCGATCGTCTCCGCACTTTCCGGACAGCACACGCAATAGCCGGCGGTATAGGCCTGCGCGTAGGAAAAGACGTGGTCGCCAACCCAGGCAAGCGGTAGATAGGCGAGCACGACCTCGTTCTCGTCGAGACGGTCGTATTCGTTGCCGTTGATCGCCGAGACAACCAGATTGTCGAACGACAGCATCACGCCTTTCGGCTTGCCCGTGGTGCCCGAAGTGTAGAGCATGACGGCGAGGTCGGAACCCTTGCTCCTGGCGATTTCCTCAAGCCAGCGCTTGTCGCCGCCCTTCTTCAATTCCTCATCGCCCAGCGCCTGCACGTCGTCGATCGAGTGCAGGTTGGTATGATCGTAGCCCTTGAGGCCGCGCACCTCGTCGTAGACGATCTTGTGGAGTTGCTTGAGGTCGTCCGTCATCGACAGCAGCTTGTCGACCTGTTCCTGGTCCTGGGCGACGGCGAAACGCACTTCGGCGTGGTCCAGGACGTAGGCCATCTCCTCGGCAACCGAATCCGAATAGACGGGGACGGGCACGCCGCCCATCGCCTGGACTGCGGCGAAGCTCCAGTAGAGCCTCGGCCGGTTGAAGCCGACGATGGCGACCTTGTCGCCCCGCTTTAGGCCGAGCGCGGCGAGACCGAGCGAATAGCGCCTGATCTCGTCGCACATCTGCTTCCAGCTATAGGTTTGCCAGATGCCCAGATCCTTGTGGCGCATCGCCGGGCGCGTCGCGAAGCGCTCCGCGTTCCACAGGAGATATTGCGGAAAAGTCTCGGACTTGTCGCCCGGCTGCTTGCCTGGTGACGCCATCGGCGTGCATTCCTCCCCTGTCCCCGGCCATGTCTTGTGCCGGATACAGCTTCACCTCGTTCAACCGCCCGCTTCGGGTCCTCCTAACCCGCCGGTCTCCAGGGCCGGATGCGGGGCGGTCAAACTCGGTCTCCTCGGTTTGTGCGGTTCGCCCATGAACGGCCGGCTTGTTAGTTTGTTTTTGCCGGCCGCGGACAAACCGCGTACTTCCCCTCGTTGTACTTGACGCCACTCAAGGCCAAAGCCGTGGCGTATTCAACCGGTACGAGGCATTAGAGGGACAAAATTTCGCGACTATTTCCCGATTGTTTCGAATTGTTTCAGCTTTAGTGCGGCGCACAACAAACAGGGCCGAAAACCGGGCTTACTCCCAGTTGATCTGCCCTACCATGAGATAGCCGGCGCCGTAGACGGTCTTGATGAAGCGGGGATTTTTCGGATCTTCCTCGAGCTTGGAGCGCAGGCGTGAAATGCGCACGTCGATCGACCGGTCGAAATTCTGGTCGGTGTCCAGGCCGAGCCGGTCCATCAATTCGTTCCGGGTCAGCAGCCGGTTGGCCGATTCCAGCAGCACGCGCAGCACGCCCGCTTCGCCGCCCGACAGGCCGACCGCCCGTCCCTGGGGGCTGACGAGCTCGAATCGGCGGAAATCGGCGGTCCAGCCCGCAAAGCGCGCGACATCGCCGCCGTCCATGGCCTGCGTGGCATTCATGCGCCGCAGCACCGAGCGGACGCGCGCCACGATCTCCTTTTCCTCGAACGGCTTGACGATGTAGTCGTCCGCGCCCAGTTCCAGTCCGACCAGCTTGTCGCCCAGTTCGTGACGCCCCGAGACGATGATCGAGGCGATGTGCTTGTGCGCCCGCAATTCGGCGACGATGCCGAGCCCGTCGCGGTCCGGCAGGCTGAGATCGATCAGGCAGAGGTCGGGCTGGCGATGCGGCAGCGATTTCAGAAAGGATTCGCCGGTGAAGAATGTCTCCACGGCATAGCCGTGCTGGGTCAGCGTGGTGTCGAGAATTTCGGCGATGTCGCGGTCATCCTCGACGACGGCGATCTTCTGGCGGCCGTTTCCGGAAGCTTCCGCGCTCAACATGCCGGCTCTCCCGATTCCAGCGCGCCGAGCGCCGCCTTGAACTCCTGTTCGCCGAACGGCTTGTGGAGCACCTTGAACGCTGCCTCAGCCTCCTGCATGGCGGGGTGGCTGGTCGCCAGGCCGCTCATCACCAGGATCGGTAATTGCGGCCGGCGCTTGGCGATCTCGCGCGCGAGGTCGATCCCCGTCAGTCCGCCCGGCATCATGATGTCGGTCACCACCAGCGAGATCATCGCAATATTGGCGATCAGTTCCAGCGCCTCGGAGGGCCCGGCCGCCTCGATCACCTTCATCCCGTCCGCAAGCAGGTATTGGCGCACCAGTCCCCGAATGTCGGGTTCGTCGTCGATCACCAGCGCCAGTCCGCTCAGGCCGGGCGATTGCGCGGGCGCTTTTTCGCCCCCGTCAATCTCTCCTGTCAGTTCCGCCGGCGGCAGGAACAGCGTTACAGCCGCGCCCTTTCCGGGTTCGCTTTTAATCGTCATGTCGCCACCCGACCGGCGCACGAAACGCCGCACCATCGACAGGCCAAGGCCGCGCCCGCGCCCGCCCTGCTTCGTCGAGAAGAAGGCCTTGCAGGCCTGATCGATCGTTCCCTCGGCAAATCCGCAGCCGTCGTCGATAACGGCGATGCGCACATATTCGCCGCTTTCGGGGTCGCCGTCACCCGGCCTGGCGCGTCCGAGTTCGATGCGGATCGTGCCGGCGTGGCCGATGGCGTCGCGCGCATTGAGCAACAGGTTCAGGAGTGCGTCCTGGAGGGCGCGCTCGTCGACGAATGCGCCGATAGGCGCGCCCGCGCTTGCCTCGTCCTCCTCCACCGACACGACGATGGCCGGATCGAGCGAGGACGAGAACAGCCGCACCAGATCGCCGGTGACGCGACTGACATTGCAGGGCGAGGGACTGAGTTCCTCGTTGCGCGAGAAGCTCATCAACTGGTCGGTTACCCGGCTGCCGCGTTCGACCGCGCGCCGCGTCACCGAAATGATGTGTTCGCGTTCGGCGGCCGAAAGCCCGTCTCCCGAGAGCCGGTTCAGGTTTCCCAGGATGATGGTCATGATGTTGGAAAAGTCGTGCACAACGCCGCTGGTAAGCGCCACGGCGGCTTCGATCCGCTTGGACCTGACGAGCGCATCCATGGCGCGCCGTTCTTCGGTGATGTCGAGCGACAGCACATAAAGACCGATCACCGATCCGTCGGCGCCAAACTCCGGCACCAGGGAGGTCCGTACGTGCCGTGTTTGTCCGTCGGGCCCGACGGGCGAGAATTCCGCCGAGTTGGATGCGCCCTTGAGACCGGCCTCGATTGCCGGCAGCAGCACTTCCATCGCGTCCGCATCGAACAATTCGTCGACCCTGTGACCGACGACATCGCCCGCTTCGCGCCCGAAGATGTCGGCGAAGCGCGCATTGGTGAAGCGATAGACGCGATCGCGGTCGACATAGGCGATGTGCGCCGGAACCGAGCGCGTGATGGTGCGCATCCGCGCTTCGGATTCGATGAGCTGGCGCTTGACCTCTTCCAGCGCCCTGTTTGCCGCCGTCAGTTCGCGGTTCGCCGCGCCGAGTTGCTCGGAGCGCTCCAGCAGGGAAAGCGACAATTGATCGGCGCGTTCGCGCAGCATCTCCTCGTGGCGCTTGCGCGCGGTGACGTCGGTATAGACGGCCACCCATCCGCCATGGGCAAGTGCGTGGCCCTCGACCGCGACCACCGTGCCGTTCGGTCTTGTGCGCTCCAGATAATGGTCCTCGAAACCGCGTGCGCGTTCGACGCGTTCGCGCACCAGTTCCACCGGGTCGCCCGGACCGAAATCTCCCTTCTTGGCGAGGAAGAGGAGGATCTCCTCGAAACTCGTACCCGGCTGCAGGAAGTCGTCCGGCAGGTCGTAGAGTGTCAGGAAACAGCGATTGCCATGCACCAGTCTCAGATCGCGGTCGAAGATCGTGATCCCCTGTTCGATCAGGTTGAGACTGGAGGTGAGGAGGCCGGAATCGTCCTTGCGCGCACCATGCGGCGCGCTCGCCCTCGGCGTTTTTTCCCGTATGTTCATTACGCCTCCCGCTTTCCCTGCATGCATTGACCTGCGGGGCACTCGTGCAGGAAAGCTCTGCTAATCTAGTGTGAAAAGTGCGATTGCTCCAGTTCCCTGGCAGGGCGCGACTTGCCGCACGCCCGACTTGGCCAGTACTTGACCCGCCCTGCACTTGACTTGCCCGGCACTTGACTTGCATCACGCGCGCACTTACCTGACGAAGCCAAAGGGCAGGGGCCCCTGCCGTCCGGACGGTTCGAAGCCGTTGGTGAAGCCCCCTTTGAAACGAAAGCATGAAGCAACCTGCCGTGACGCATGCGGCAGTGCTGCAATTCCGGGCACCGGCACACGGGCGCAGGACGCGCCAGTCGCATGCATGGCAACCGCCGGCTGGACCCGGCGGCACAAACAGGTGCTGTCATGACGTCGACCCAGATTTCGCTTGAATCCCTCAAAGAGCAGGCCAGGCGCCTGCGATCCTCGCTCGCCCGGTCCGGCGATCCGGTAAGCCATTCGCGCGCGCTGGAACTGGTCGCCCGCCAGCATGGCTGGCGCGACTGGAATACTGCGCACGCGGCGCTCGGCATCCGCCCGTCCGGCCCGCCGGTGGAACTCGGCGGCAGCGCGAGCGGACATTATCTCGGCCAGCCTTTCACGGCGAAGGTGATCGGCGTGCGTTCGCAATTGACGCCGGGCCGCTGGAAGGTCGAACTCAAGTTCGACGAACCGGTGGACGTCGTCACTTTCGACAGCTTTTCGTCCTTTCGCAGCCGGGTCACCGTAACGATCGATGTCGATGGACGGACGGTGGAAAAAACCTCAAACGGCGTGCCCCACATGGTGCTCGACCTTTAGAGACTCGATAAGGAACACCCGGCGCGCCCGATGTGCGCCGGGTGACCGGCGCTCTTTTTTTGAACGTGGCAGGAAACGGGTGGCGGCTTGTCGCCGGCGGGATTACCCATGCGCCTGCATTCGGCGGGGTGAACACATGACGGACGATGGCGGGATCACGCCTCGACAATCCATGAAAGCAAACGCCATGGGCAGCCTGGAATGGGCGATGCTCATCGCGTTGAGTCTTGTCTGGGGCGGATCGTTTTTCTTCAACGGCGTGGCGGTGCGCGAGCTTCCGCCGCTCACCGTCGTCGTGCTCCGCACGGGTTTGGGCGCGGCCGCGCTGTGGCTGTTCTGCCGGTCGAGGGGCGTTGCAATCCCCTTCAACACGCCGGTCTGGTCGGCTTTCTTCGTGATGGGCATGCTCAACAATGTCGTGCCGTTTTCGCTGATCGTGTGGGGCCAGACGCATATCGCTTCGGGTCTCGCCTCGATCCTCAACGCAACGACCCCGGTTTTTACGGTGATCGTTGCCCATTTCTTCACGCGCGACGAGAGACTGACCCTGAACCGGATGGCCGGCGTGGTTCTGGGTCTTGCCGGGGTCACCGTAATGATCGGTCCGGCCGTGCTTTCGGGGCTGGGTGCGGCGATCCTCGCGCAATTCGCCATCCTCGCCGCCGCCCTGTCCTACGCCTTCGCCGGCGTCTTCGGCCGGCGCTTCCGCGAGCTTGGCGTTTCGCCGGTGGCAACCGCGACGGGTCAGGTGACCGCCTCGACGCTGATCCTGGCGCCGGTGGCGCTCCTGGTCGAAACGCCGTGGACCCTCGCCATGCCATCCGCGCCGGTCTGGCTTTCGGTGCTGGGTCTGGCGCTGTTGTCGACCGCGTTTGCCTATATCCTGTATTTCAGGATTCTCGCGAAAGCTGGCGCGACCAACGTCCTGCTCGTCACGCTTCTGGTACCCGTCAGCGCCATCCTGCTTGGCGCGTTGATACTGGGTGAACGGCTCGAGCCGCGCCATTTCGCCGGCATGGCGCTGATCGCAGCCGGCCTTGCCGCGATCGACGGCAGATTGCTGCGTCGTTTCCTGCCGAAGCGGCAACCGGCCCCGCCGGACCGGGCCTGACCTACAGTCCGACCTTCCGCAGGAGTTCGGCGCCGGAAAGATTGGGCGACTTGCCTTCTGCGAAGGCCCGGTTGACCATCTGGCTCAGCTTCGCGTTGACCGGTGTGGCGATGCCCGTCCGCAGGCCAAGCCGCACGATCTCCCCATTCAGCCAGTCGATCTCCGGCTTGCGGCCGGCGTCGAGATCCTCGGCCATCGAGGAGCGCGCCTCTTCGTCGATTTTCAGCATGTTGGCGGCGACAAGCCTGAACAGCCAGTCCGGCAGGCTCACGACCGCGGGAATGATTTGCGGCCTGACCTTGCCGATTTTCGCCGGATTGATCCCGCCCGCCTGCATCGCCGCGAGCGCCTCGCGCACGCTCGCCGCCAGCACCAGCCGGTAGGCGCGTTGCGAAAGCTGCGCCTTGAGCGGCAGGCCGGACAGCACATTGACCGCGTTGTTGAGGTTCATGGCCAGCTTGCCCCACAATACGGACTTGATGTCGCTGGCAGTCGCGGCGGCTATGTGCGCCTGCGACAGGCGCCGGGCAATCTCCCCGCTTGTCTCCGCATCGGGTCCGTCGCCCTCGATGACGAGCGTACCCTCGGTGCCCCGGTGGAAACGGCTCTCGCCGATACGCGCAACATTGAACGGCACCATCGCGGCGAGCACGGTGCATTCCGGCGCCAGCACGCGCAACTGGTCGGCATTGGAAATTCCGTTTTGCAGGCTGACGATGGTCGCGCCTTCGACGCCTGCCTCCAGAAGCGTGCGCCCGGCCTCCTCCGTATCGCCGCTCTTCACACACACCAGAATGGTGTCGCAACGCGCGAGCGCGCGTGCCGAGGTCGAAAAATCGATGCTGTTGGGATCGAGTTCCCTGGCGAGGCCGTCATAGCGTGTCATGTCCATGCCTGCCGCGAGCCTGTTCGCCATGGCGGGCCTGCCGACCATGGTCACCTTCTCGCCGCCTGCCGCCAGCATGCCGCCGACATAGCAGCCGATCGAACCCGCACCCAGAATGCCAAAATGCATGTTGCTGTCTCCCGTCGATACGAGATGACCCGGAACAGCACGCGTTGCAAGCGCATGATTTCCGCCGTCAAAAATTATCCGAATGGAAAGAATTGCCGCCTAGGATTCGATTTGGGGCTCGATGGATGCCGGATACGGGTCCGGGACTGGTGCAATGCGCATAAGGGGGACTTGCATGAACATGATGGACCCGGCTGCGAACAAACGCATGGCCGGCAAACCGATCGACCGCCGCAACGCACGACGCGAAACGGCATACGACATTTCCGAAATCCGCTTCGCCGGCCGTCGGCCGCCGGTAACCTGCATGGTGCACAATTTGTCGGGACTGGGCGCCTGCATCGAGGCGGCGACCACCGAATTGCCGAAATACTTTATTCTGGCCAATCACGCCAAGCGCCTGCGCACGGTCTGCCAGATCGTATGGCGTGACGGCCCGCAATTCGGCGTCCGCTTCCTCACCATTCCGCGCCAGATGGCCTGATCGGGTCAGCGGTGACGGCGGCCGATATCGCGGCCGCCCTCGTTGCAACGTGCCGCGCCGCCACCCTTCATGCCATGCGCGGACGGATGAGTGTGACGGCCCGCCGCACGCCCTCCGGCGCGATCAGGCCAGCGATGGCGCTGTAAGGCATTTCAAGCATTGGCGCGCGCACATAGTCTCCCTCTATATCGGTCCGGTACCCGCCGGCCGTTTTTGGAGGGGCGTCCCTTGGAAACCGTTTCGCCTTTCGGCAGTTCGAACCGCAAGATCGACCCGTCTCGCCGCCCCCGTACGAAGCCGGACGGCTCGCCCGACGACAATGACCGCGTCGAGATCGGGCCGACCCCGATAGCCTTCGAGGCATGGGCGAGAGCCGGGCTGGAAGCGCCCAATCTGGAAGCGATGCGCCAATACCGGCTCGACCGGCTGGTGAGCGAATTGCGCAAGCGCGATTACGCCGGCCTGCTCTGCTTCGATCCGCTCAACATTCGTTACGCTACCGATTCGACCAACATGCAATTGTGGGTAACGCACAATCCCTCGCGCGCCTGTTTCGTCTCCGCCGACGGTTATGTGATTCTCTGGGAATTCGCCCGCTGCGAGCACCTCGCCGCCCACCTGCCGCTGATCCGCGAGGTGCGCTACGGCGCCGGTTTCTTCTACATGCTGTCCGGTGATCGCGTGGAGGAACATGCCGGCCGCTTCGCTGCCGAAATCGACGATATCCTGCGCACCCATGGCGGCGACAATCGCCGTCTCGCCGTCGATCGCATGGACCCGAGCGGCGTCATCGCATTGCGCGCGCTCGGCATCGATATCCGCGAAGGCCAGGCGGTGACCGAGCAAGCCCGGAGCATCAAGGGACCCGACGACATCAAGGCGATGAAATGCGCCGTCCATTCCTGCGAAATCGCCATGGCGAAGATGCAGCTGGAATTGCGCCCCGGCATGACCGAGGACGATTTGTGGTCGATCCTGCACGCCGAGAACATCCGTCACGGCGGCGAATGGATCGAGACGCGCATTCTCGCTTCCGGTCCGCGCACCAATCCGTGGTTCCAGGAGTGCGGGCCCCGCATCATCCAGGCTGGCGACATGGTCGCTTTCGACACCGACCTGATCGGCGTCTACGGCATGTGCTGCGATATCTCGCGCGCCTGGATCTGCGGCGATGTCGAGCCGACCGCCGACCAGAAGCATCTCTACCGTTCCGCCTACGATCAGGTGATGAACAACATGCAGCTCGTACGGCCTGGCATGAGCTTCAAGCAATTCACCCATTCGGCGAGCCTGGCCGCCGAGGAATTCCGCGCCCAGCGTTATTCGGTGCTCGCCCATGGCGTCGGCCTGTGCGACGAATATCCGTCGATCTACTATCCTGAGGACTACCAGTCCTACGGTACGGACGGCTATTTCGAACCGGGCATGGCGATCTGCGTCGAAAGCTATTGCGGCAAGGTAGGCGGTCGCGAGGGCGTCAAGCTCGAGCAGCAGGTTCTCGTCACCGAGGATGGTTTCGAGGACATCACCAGCTATCCCTACGAGGAAAAGCTGCTGGCCTAGGGCCGATCCAGAAAATGCCCGTCCCGGTCATGAGATTCGGGGCTGACGGCGGCTTTTCGCTCTCGTTTGCGAAGGGCAATAGCCGGAATCGTCGCAATTTCGCCCTTGTTTTGCGTCACAGGCCGCTCAACGTTTGACGGGAGTGGCCCATCGAGCCTTCGCTCGGGTCGCGCGACACGGGAAACCTCAAAACAATGAAGAAGCTTCTTTCGCTGACGCTTGCAGCGTCGCTCACCGTTCCGCTGGTCGCCTGCCAGAGCCAGACCGATCCGCTGACCGGACGCCAGCAGGTCAACAACACGGCTGCTGGCGCCGGGCTCGGCGCGCTCACCGGCGCGGTGGCCGGCCTGCTGATCGCCAAGGACAAGTCCGGCGGCGACCAGCGCAAGGCCGCACTCATCGGCGCCGGCATCGGCGCGCTCGTTGGTGGCGGCATCGGCAATTACATGGACCAGCAGGAAGCCGAATTGCGCCAGCAACTGGCATCGAGCGGTGTCAGTGTCACCCGGCAGGGCGAGTACATCATCCTCAACATGCCGGGCAACATCACCTTCGCCACCGATCAGGATCAGCTCAATCCGGGTTTCTTCCCGGTGCTCGACTCGGTTTCGATCGTGCTCAACAAATACCCCCAGACCCTGCTCGACATCGACGGCCACACCGACAACACCGGCTCGCCGCAATACAATCAGGCCCTGTCCGAGCGCCGTGCGGTATCGGTTGCCCAATACCTCAATTCGCGCGGCGTCGACCCGCGCCGCCTGCTGGTCGTCGGTTTCGGCCAGACACAGCCGATCGCACCGAACGATTCGCAGGCCGGACGTGCCGCAAACCGCCGCGTCGAGATCCGTATCTCGCCGCTCTCCTGACCGGCACGATCTCCTGCAAATCAACCAAAGCCGGGATTGTTCAAATCCCGGCTTTTTGCTTAAGCCGGTGCAAGGAACCATGCTCTAGACTTCCGATGCTGTCCCAGGGCGCGTAAAGAGAGAGCATTGCATGACGCCGGTCGCGGGCATGTGTGAGTACCTTGCCGACAGGCGAGGCAATTTTGCCGTGATTTTCGCCGTCTGCCTGGTGCCGGTCATGGCGCTGGCCGGCGCGGCTGTCGACTATTCGCGCATTCGTTCGGCGCAGGGCACGCTCCAGGATGCGGCCGATGCCGGTGCGCTTGCCGCGGCTGCGGGCGGTAAGACGGACGCGCAGCGCCAGCAGACGGCCGAGGATTTCGTTCATGCCAACGCGCCCGGCCTCGCTGCCTCCGTCAAGACCATCGTCGATACCCATGACCTGACCGTCGAGGTTACCGCCTTGCTTCCTTTGCCGGTGCTCTCGGCATTCGGAAAGCCGGAGACCCTGATAAGGGTTACCTCGCAGGTCGAAAGCGTTGTGCCGTTTTCGGGCCGCAATGTCATTGTCGACGGCGACGAATTCGAGCGCAGGGCGGACGAATTGCGCCGCCGGGTGGCACGGACCACACGCCAGATGCCGCACCGCGAACGCGAGCGAATTCGCGGCAAGGTCGAAAAGGCGATTGAAAGCGCCCGCAAACAGCAGGCGCCGGTTCGCCTTTCACGCTGAACGCCACCGCTCCGGCAGCATTGCCTATGCCGCTTTGGGTCCGAGGATGACCGCGGCGCGCAGGCCGCTGCGTCCCCAGCGCGCCATTCGGTCGAATTGCTCATGCGCCACCGGAAGATTGGCGGCGTCCGCGATGGTCTCGCCGATCTCGTCCTCGACCCATGGATCGTGGATCAGGATATGGTGGCCGTCGTCGCCATGCGCCAACACCCAATGCGGCACGCGCTTGCCGAACATGTGGTAGCCGCTGAGCAACACGATCACGACCTTGCCGGCTGCTATCGCCTTGCGGATTTCGCCCAGTCCGAACGCGCCATAGCGCACCTTCAGGCCGAGCGCCCTGGCGCGCGAGGTGAAATCGGCCTGGGCCAGTTCCATCACCTTGCGTTTTTCCTCGGTGCGCACGGAATTGAGGAACAACGGACCCTTTTCCGTGACCAGGATTTCGGCCGAAAGCCCGGCTTCGGCCGCGGCCACGGCAAGTCCGTGCGGTTCGCAGCCGCCCAGCCCCGACATCATGAAGATCGTGGTCGCTTCGCGCCACAGCCTGATCTCGGCAACGGGATCGAGCTTGAAGTCGTCGCGCCAGCGCGCCAGCGCCATCATCAGGCAGCACGAGCCGCAGGTGAAGTCCGTCGTCTGCTCGTAATAGGGCGTGGGTGCGTTGAGCGGCACGTCGCCGCGAATGGTCTTTTCGAAGCGCAGCGCCGTGGTGTGGTCGGCATAATAGTCGAGATAGCGCCCGATCGGCCGGTAGCCGTTGCGCCGGTAGAGTTCGATCGCGCGTTCGTTGTCCTCGCGCACTTCCAGACGAAGCAGCAGCCGGCCCCGCTTGAAGGTGATGTCCTCGGCGGTCTGCAACAGCAGCCGGCCGATGCCCTTGCCGGAAGCATCGGGATGGACCGCGAACGAGTAGAGCCGCGACATCGCGGTACCGCGGCGAAACAGCAGCATGGCGTATCCCAGCAACGCGCCATCGCGTTCGTACACGAAGGTGACGGCGGTCTCGCGCGCGAGCAGGTCGCGGAAGGAGCGCCGCGAGATCCGGTCGACCTCGAAACAGGTTTCTTCGAGTACCAGCAGCGCCGCGATATCGCCCGGCTGGGCGTATCGGACATGGGTCGGAAGGGGGGAAGATTTCGGCATGGGACACTTCCGCCGCAAAGGCGGCTGCGTCCGATCTGCTTGCGCCCGGCGGCGGTTTTCGTCAAGCCCCCCGACATCCGGCTCCCGAATTCCGGACGCCTGGCGCGTTTCCTACCAGTAGACGCCGCCCCGGCTTACCCGGATGCGTGGCCGCCCCTGCGGTGGCGCCAGCATTCGGTCGACGCCTGCCTGGTCGTCCGGTTCGTCGATGAATGCCGGCATGATCGGCATTCCGTCGAGACGGGATGCATGGTCGCGATAGCGTTGCTCCTCGCCCCTGCCCCAGCGCGGCTTGATCTGCGGTACGGGCGAAGTGCGCCTGGGCAGGTTGTAGCCCGGCATTTCGGCGCCAACTGTACCTGTCCGGATTTCTTTGACGGACGATCCCTTGAGTGCCATCAGCCGCGCGATGCGCTCCCCAGTGTCCGGATGCGAACGCAACAGCGAGGGGTCGGGTACGCGCCCGCCCGGCAGCACCACGCCCTCCCAGTGCCGGCCCCGTTGCTGGCGTTGGGCCTGCTCGAGCTTTGCCAGGGCCGAGGCAAGGCCGTCGGGGTCGCCCGTCAGCATTGCCGCGCCCAGATCGGCGTCGTATTCGCGCGTGCGCGACAGCGCCATCTGCAACAGCGCGCCGATGGTGGGCGCCGCCATCAGCAGCACGATGCCGAGCCAGGGCACGCCGGCCGTCCCCCCGGTCAGGATCGCCGGCAGGTTGAACAGCAGAGTCAGCATGCCCAGCGTCGAAAGGGCAGACGTGAAGCGGCTCACCATGTCCGCGATCGCCATCACCTTCACGTCCTCGTTGGCGATATGGCTGATCTCGTGCGCCATCACGCCGGCGAGTTCCCTTCGCGAAAGCGAACGCACCAGCCTGTCGGTCATGCAAAGCGCGGAATCGTGCCTGCGGCCGACGGCGAAGGCGTTCATCGTGTCGGAGGGAAGGATGTAGAGGCGCGGCCTCGAATCGAGTTCGGCACGGCTGGCAAGCTCGTCCAGGATCGCATGGCCGGCCGGAAACCGCTCCCGGCCGACCGGCACGGCCTTGTACATTTTCAACACGAGCTGAGGCGAGACGCGGGCCGCCATCAACAGGCTGACCCCGCCGAACACCAGCGCATAGACGATGCCCGCCGGCCCGAAGAACACGAAGGCGCAAATGACGAAAAGCGCCAGCGAACCCCCGACCAGAAGCCAGGTGTGGAAGAGGTTCAGCAAAGCGTGCCGTTTCGGTACGAAATAGTTGATCGTGCTCATTCTTCGTCGCCGGTCGCGATCCGGCCATTTTCGTGGCGCAGATGCCGCCTGTTCGGTACTGGCCTGCCCATTGTGGCCCGATAAATATGGGCCCGATAAATATGGGATTTCAGGCCACGCGTTCAAACGGGGTTAACCCCCGCCTTGTGCTCCGCTATCATCGTCAGGCTGAGTCGCGGGGCCGCCAATTGCCGAGAGGATCGGATCTAGCGAGCATGAAACGCCTGACCGCCATATTCATCGCACATGCGCTGCTGCTGGCACAGGCGGCTTCCGCCGCTTTTGCAGACGACACGCCGGCCAAGCAATTGTTCGGCGCCAAGGCGCTGCCGGCGAAGATGAACGCCCAGCCGGTAGGTTTTTATTCAAAAGGCTGCCTTGCCGGCGGCGTGGCCATTCCCGTCGACGGCCCCGCCTGGCAGGTCATGCGCCTGTCGCGCAACCGCCGCTGGGGCCATCCCGATCTGGTCCGCGTCATCGAGGACCTTTCGCAGAAGGCGCGGCGCGACGGCTGGAACGGTCTCATGGTCGGCGACATGTCGCAGCCGCGCGGCGGCCCGATGCTGACCGGGCACGCATCCCATCAGATCGGCCTCGACGCCGACATCTGGTTCATGCCGATGCCCGACCACCGGCTGACCTATCAGGAACGCGAGAACCTCAGCGCCGTCTCCGTGCTCAAATCCGGTTCCCCTTATGTCGACGACGGGCGTTGGACACCGGCGCACGCCAAACTTCTGCACGAAGCCGCCTCCTATCCGCAGGTGGAGCGCATTCTCGTGCATCCCGGCGTCAAGAAGAAGCTGTGTGACACGGTGCGCGGCGACCGCGCCTGGCTGGCGAAGATTCGGCCCTATTACGGCCACCACTACCATTTCCATCTACGCATCAAATGCCCCGATGGCGCGGCGAATTGCAGGCCGCAATCTCCGGTACCGGCGGGTGATGGCTGCGACAGGAAGACACTCGATTGGTGGTTTGAGGTTGCGCTGGCGCCGAAAAAGCCGGCCAAGCCCTCGACCAAACCCGAAAAGCCGAAAAAGCCGCGCTATATTCGCCTGAGCGATTTGCCGTCGACCTGCGCGAGCATCCTCGACGCGCCCGACGTGCCGGCCGCCGCCGCCGAATACGCGATACGCGCCAGCGCCTTCACGGCACCGGCGCTCGACATCCCGAAATTCGATCCGCTCGCCATTCTTGCCTCGAAGCCGATCGAGGCGAGGAAACCGGCCGCCGCGACGGGTCTGGTGCCAGCCGGCGACATTCCGGTGCCGACGCCGAGACCCTCGAACTGATTGCGTTCAGCCGGCGCTGTCGCCTGCGCCGATCGGGCAGGCGACACCTGTGCCGCCGAGCCCGCAATAGCCCGCCGGGTTCTTGGCGAGATATTGCTGGTGGTATTCCTCCGCGTAGAAAAATTGCGGCGCCGGGAGGATTTCCGTGGTGATGGAGCCGTAATGGCCGGCTGCTGCGAGTGCCTTCTGGTAGGCGTCGCGTGCGGCAAGCGCCGCCGAATTCTGGGCGTCGTCGCAAGTGTAGATACCGGAGCGGTATTGCGTGCCAACATCGTTGCCCTGGCGCATGCCCTGCGTCGGATCGTGCGATTCGAAAAAGACCTTCAGCAGCTTTTCATAGCTGGTAACGGCCGGGTCGAACACGACCAGCACGACCTCGGAATGCCCGGTCTGGCCGCTGCACACTTCCTGATAGGTCGGATTGGGCGTCATGCCCGCGGCATAGCCGACTGCCGTCACATGGACGCCCGGAACCTCCCAGAACTTGCGTTCCGCTCCCCAGAAACAGCCGAGACCGAACATCGCCTTTTGCATGTTGGCCGGGAAGGGCTCGTGCAGGCTGGCGCCTGATACGAAATGATGGCTTGCTGTCTCGACGGGATCGTCCCTGCCGGGCAGCGCCTTGTTCTTGTCGGGCATTTTCTGTTTCAGCAGGCCGAACATGGGTGTTTTCCTTGCGTTTGCCGCTTGCTTCAACGCTAGCGAAGGATCCTGAAACGGCGATATAGGCACCTTTCGACCTCTTCGACAGGTGCCTGGCCAAGCCTGAACGGGATTTGATCGCCGCGTGATCGCCCTTCCGGAAGACGGTTCAGGCGAGGAAGTTCTCCTGCCAGGGCCGCCGCCGCCGCCGCGCCAGCAGGCCGAACAGGACCGACAGAATGCCGAAGATCGCCCAGGTCGGCGATTTGAGCAATGTCACGAGGGCCGGATCCCAGACAAGGGGATGCAGCGATTGCTCGACGATCGCCTTGAGGCTGGCGAGCGAACTCTCGCCGAAGCGCGCCCAGTCGACATGCAAGGGTGTGAGCACGATGCGCGAATCGGCAATCGAGCGCGTGATGTCGAGCACGCCAGCGACGAGCGCGGTGGCGAGACAGACCAGACTGATCGCCCGAAAAATGGCTCTCAACATTGCAATTCACCCAACCCGCATCGGCCTGAACACCGTCGCCGGTCACGCCTCATCGGGGAGATCAGGCTTGCGGCAATCGGTATCCGGCATGTTGTCGCCGCACCCGTCATCCGTTGCGAAGCGGCCGGCAATATGCGCAATGTACTTGCCGCGAGGCGAGCCGGCAATGGCTTGCGGAGCGGCCGGCGATTTCCTTGTCCGTATCCGCAGAATCCCTCTTGTGCGTGCGGCAAATCAACTTGCCGTCGAACCTGCTTGATCATGGGCGCGCAATTTGTATAGTGCGCCGGCCTTGGCTTGCCGGCGATCCGACGGATTACCGACTCGCCAGGACAAAATCCGCAGAGGTGGCCGAGTGGTTGAAGGCGCCCCCGGTTTGGCATTGCCAAACCGTTTGCTGGAGAAAGGC
>JAGRLL010000466.1:922-1599 GCA_020441855.1 Nitratireductor sp. | reverse complement strand
GAGCGTTTCGGCACCGCTGCCGTCAATGCCTATATCCGGCCGCTTCTGGACCGCTACATTTCCCGGTTGAGCAACCGGCTGAAAGAGGAGGGATTGCCGGGAAATCTCTCCATCATGCAGGCCAATGGCGGCATCATGTCCTCGCGAATGGCCTGCGAGAAGTCGGTGAACACTGTCTTGTCCGGACCGGCGGCAGGGGTCATTGCCGCCAACTACATTGCCCGGCTTGCCGGGCATGACCAGGTTGTCACCTGTGACATGGGCGGCACCAGTTTCGATGCCGGCATCATCGTCGACGGGGTTCCGCTCGTTACCAGCGACCGCGACCTCGACTTCAACCTGCCGATGCGCATTCCGATCATCGACATCCACACCATCGGTGCGGGTGGTGGCAGTATCGCCAGCATTAACGAGGCAGGCATGCTCGTGGTGGGGCCGAGGAGCGCGGGCTCCTATCCCGGCCCAATTGCCTATGGCAGGGGCGGGGACAAGCCAACGGTTACCGATGCAAATGTCCTGCTCGGCCGGCTGTCCTCGGAACAATTGCTGGCCGTCGAGGGCCATGTCGACATGGACGCCGTCCGTGCGGCGTTTGCCGGACTTGGCGAACCGCTTGGCCTTTCTGCCGAACAGGCAGCTTCGTCCGTGCTGCGCATCGTCAACGATGCCATGGCGGG
>JAGRLL010000466.1:0-672 GCA_020441855.1 Nitratireductor sp. | reverse complement strand
TGCTGGAACAGCGTGCCGAGGGAATGGCCCTGCTTGAGCGAGACAAGGTTCCGCTCGAAACCGTCAATGTCGTCCATCAGGCAGACATGCATTACGAGGGGCAGCGCTATACGCTGCGGGTCAATGTCGATCCGGAAACGCTCGATCTGGAATCGCTTGCCGGTCAGTTGAAACAGGCATGCCTTGATGCCTTCGGCATCGATCTGACCAGCTTCAGGCCCAAGATCGCCAATCTGCGCACCGCTGTCATCGGCGTTCGTGAAAATCTCGATCTGCGCGCGATCGTTGAAGCCACGCATCGTCCGCTAAAGCGCGCGGAAGACTGCATCATCGCCTCGCGACAGGTCTGGTTCGGCGACGGGTTCGTGACGACGCCGGTCTATCAGCGCGAACTCATTCCGGTCGGAGCGAGGATCAAGGGGCCTGCCATTCTCAACCAGATGGATACGACAACCGTCATCGAACCCGGCGACGAGATCTTCGTCGATGAACTGGGCAACCTTCTTGTCACGGTGAATGCATGAGCGCGCAGAAGTTCGATCCTGCGACCCTGGCGGTCATGCAGAATGCCCTCCGGCAGATCGTCAATGAAATGGATCTGGCGCTGGAGAAGGCCGCGTTCACACCGATCATGTCGGAAGCGCGCGACAGGGCGAACGGCATCTATCACGC
>JAGRLL010000465.1:1133-1751 GCA_020441855.1 Nitratireductor sp. | reverse complement strand
ATGAAACTCGTAGCCCGTTTCTTCAAGAACGAATCCGGCGCCACGGCCATCGAATACGGCCTGATCGCTGCGCTGATCTCGGTCGCCATCATCGGCGGCGCCACGGCAGTTGGTACCGGTGTGAACAACACCTTCACCAACATCAAGTCGCAGCTGCCCGGCAAGTAAGCGAAGCCGCAGCCGACAAGCATGGTTTCCGGCCGCTCGCATGGATGCGAGTGGCCGTTGCCATTTAAAGGACCTGCCAGTCCCGTTACCGGCGCGTCCCGCATTTAGACGAACGCTCGCACTCCGGCGGCGCCCGCACTGCTTCTTAACCAATTGGGAACGCGTCGGCGCTAGCCTGCAATGTTGAGAACCCACTTGCGAGTGGACCCCGAGTGAACCCCCAGGCCGTTCGATGCTCGACACCGCGCTGATATTGTTCTTTCCGTTCTTCATGGCGTTTGCAGGCGCTTCGGATCTCGTCTCGATGACGATTTCCAACAAGATTTCGCTCGTCCTGATGGCCGGTTTCATGCTCTTCGCCTGGCTCATCGGCATGCCGATGTCGGCCATCGCATGGCACTGGGCGATGTTTGCGGTCGTCCTGGCCTGCGGCTTTGCGCTGTTCGCCTT
>JAGRLL010000465.1:0-1039 GCA_020441855.1 Nitratireductor sp. | reverse complement strand
GCCTTTCTGGGCGGCGTGCTGACACTGATCATCCTGCGGCTTCGCTCCATACCCTTGCCCGACAGGGTTTCCAACGTCGACTGGATCGCACGTCTCTACAGGGCCGACGAAGGCATTCCCTACGGTATCGCGCTCGCCGCCGCCGCCATCATGGTCTATCCGCAGACGCCCTGGATGCAGCACGTCTTCGCCTCGGTCAATCCGTTCGGCTGAGGACGGGGAACCTGACGCTCTTGCGACTGCGCGCGACCGGGCCAGTGGCCCGGTCTTGTTGTTTGCAGCATCCGCACAGGCGGCGTGAACGCGGAAATTCAGACCGCGTTAACTAAAAAACTCAGCACCTCATTAACCATAATTACACCTTTGGCGCACCATCATGGCTGGCGAGGCTGGATCAATCCAACCCGCCTTGAGGTGATGAAATGAAAGCTGCGCGTCTAATTGTAATGGGTACCGCTCTGGCTGCGGCCGGCGGGGCAGGCTTCCTAGCCCTGAACCTTTTCAATCGTGAGCCGGAGAAGCAGATCGTCGAGGTCAGCAAGCCGTCGATCGAGCTCGAACAGGTGCTCGTCGCCGAAACCGACATCCCGATCGGCACCAACATCAAGCCCGACATGCTGCGCTGGCAGGACTGGCCGCGCGATGCGGTCAGCAAGGGCTTCATGACCCGCGCGGCCAACGCCAATGCAAGGGACGAGATGGAGGGTGCGATTGCGCGCGGCGCCTTTTTCAAGGGCGAGCCGCTGCGCGAATCCAAGCTAGTGCGCTCCGATCGAGGCTACATGTCGGCAATCCTGCCCTCCGGACAACGCGCGATCGCCACGACCATCTCGACGGAAACGTCCGCCGGCGGCTTCATCCTGCCCAATGACCGCGTCGACGTGATCATGACCCGGCGCACCAAGGACGGTGGCGCTGACGAATTCATCACCGAAACCATCCTGGGCAATGTGCGCGTCCTGGCGATCGACCAGACGATCGAGGACAAGGACGGCGAATCCGTCAAGGTCGGCGAAACGGCGACGCTTCAGCTCACGCC
>JAGRLL010000464.1 GCA_020441855.1 Nitratireductor sp. | reverse complement strand
TTCATCCCCGCGCTGCTGAAGCCCGCGCCCGGCGCGCTGATCGGCCAGCTCTGGGGCTTGAAGAAGGGTGACGCCGAGATCCCCGGCCTGGCCGAACTGCCAGCGATGCTGGCCGCGGGCCGCACCTCCTTCCCGGCAGAGCCCGGCATCGACCGCGAGGTCTACCGGCTGTGCGGTTTCCGATTGCTCGGACCCAAGGCCGTGCGCATCGACATTCTCGAACGCCTGGCCGATCTGATCCGCCCCGCGCTTTCCTGGCGGCCGGGTTCGCAGACACCGCCGCCCGACGGCGCTGTCGACGGCCGCTGCTTCGTCGCAACGCCCGGCATGCTCTCGATCCTGGGCGCAACGCATGAGGACATGGAATTGATCCTCAAGGGTCTGGGATATCGCGGCGAGACGAAACCCGAAGCAGACGTCATGGCCATGTTGCCGAAAGCGGCGCCCGCCGAAGCCTCCGGCGTTTCGGAACCGTCAACCGCGTCGAGCACGGAAGAGACGGAGCAAGCCGCGGCCGAAACGCAGCCCACCGAAGCGAATATTGAACCGGCCGCCTCTGCGGAGCCTGCCCCCACCGTCGAGCCAGTTGCCGAAGCGTCAAACGAGGAAGAAGGCGCGCAGAACGTCGCCGCTCCCGCGGACCAAACCGCAACCCAGGAAGCGCAGGCCGACGCGCCGGAATCGGCACCCTCCGAAGAAGCACCCAAGACCGTGACCCTCTGGCGTCCCGGCCGTCAGGGCAGGCGCGAAGACAGCAGGCGAGAGGGGCGGCCCGATCGCGACGCGGCGCCGGGAAATCGTTCCGACAGGCAGCGCAACGACGGCGGCAGACCCGGCAACAAGAAGGGCCGGCAAGGTCACGGTCAAGGGCATGGCCAGGGCCAAGGTCGGGGCCAAGGTCAGGGCAAGGGAGCAGGCAAGCGCCACGGCAAGCCTTACGACAACCGTGTCGAGGCCGGCGGTAAATCGGGCAAGCGCCATGAAAGGCCGAACCGTCCGATGGATCCCGATTCGCCCTTCGCCAAATTGGCGCAATTGAAGGCCGATCTCGAAAAACGCGATGGCTGAAGCCCGGGAGCGGCATGCCGGCGGCGCGCAGCCCGGCGGCCAGTCTTCCATTCGTCTGGACAAATGGCTTTGGCATGCGCGCGTGACGCGCACCCGCACGCTCGCGCAGAAACTCGTGACCGCCGGCAAGGTGCGCCTCAATCGCACCAAGGTGCACGCGCCGAGCCAGGCGGTGAAGATCGGCGACGTCCTCACCATTGCCCTGCCACGCACCGTCCTGGTCTACGAGATCGTCGCACTGGCCGAGCGCCGCGGTTCCTTCGCACAGGCGAGCACGCTCTATGTCGACCGCAGCGAGCCGGCACCGTCGACCCGGCCCGACGACACTCCGCCGGCGGCCACGACCGTGCTCAAGCGTCCCGAGGGCCGGGACAGGCGCCAGGCGAGGCGCCTTGCGGGAAAGCCGGATTAGGCCGCAAGGGCCGGACGCTTCCTCATGGCGCACCCCTTGAGGGCATTTCGGTCTTGATGCGCCGTTACAAAAGTTTTACCGACGGTGCGCGTTGCGCATCCTCCCGGAGCCGAGAATGACCTACATCGTCGACGACAAGTGCATTAAGTGCAAATACATGGATTGCGTGGAAGTGTGTCCTGTCGACTGCTTCTACGAAGGCG
>JAGRLL010000149.1:7296-9323 GCA_020441855.1 Nitratireductor sp. | reverse complement strand
CCGACATGACCTTTCTACCGTCGCGCACGCTGCTGTTCTTCGAGAACGGCGTTACCTTGCGCATCGACGGGGCGAACGGTCCGTGCCGCATCGCCGGCGGCGAGATCGCGCGGGCGCTGGGCGCCACGCGCCAGGGCGGTTCCCGGGGCAACAACGCGATGGGCGACAATGCGACGCCGGACGAGGATTTCGACTGGACGCGCACGGACATGGCGCTAAACTTCGTCGAAGCAGCGCGCATGAAGCGCGGCCTCGTCGCCTGGGTCGAGCGTGAAGGCACGATCCGGCCTGGCGAGGAAGTCACGGCGCGAATCTGGGAGCAATGGATCTATTGATGGGGCGCCATCGTTTCGAAATGCCACATCCTCATATTCCCGAGCGTATCCAGTCGCGCGCGGAGATCGTCGCGGATGGCGCCATCCATGCCGTTGGCATCACCGGGGCGGCGGCAGGCGCGGGCGCGCTGATGCTCTATTCGGCGATGCGTGGCGGGGCCGCCGAAATCGTCGTTGCGGCAGTCTATCTGGCTGGCCTGATGATCATGTTCACCGCATCGGCGGCCAACAATCTCTGGCTTTCGGCCAGAAGGCGCGAATTGCTTCAGGGGCTCGACCACGCCGCGATCTTCGTCATGATTGCGGGAAGCTACACGCCGTTTTTCGTGCTGCTGCTCGATTTTTCATGGGCGGTGTGGATGACTGCGCTGGTCTGGGGCATTGCTGCGGCCGGTATTGCGACAAGGCTGGCATTGCCGCGCACCTTCAGGCGCTACCGGGTCTGGCTCTATCTGTCGATGGGGTGGATCGGGATGCTGGCGTCCTGGCCTTTGATGGGCTCGATCGACTGGCCGCTGATGACCCTGCTCGCCGCGGGTGGCATCGTCTATTCGACGGGCGTGATCTTCCATGTATGGACCGCGCTGCCATTCCAGAGCGCCATCTGGCACGCCTTCGTGCTTACCGGCGCCAGCCTGCATTATGCCGCCGTTTTCTATGGGGTGGCGAACGCCGTGTAAGCGCAATTTGCCCGGTTGCATGAAGACGGCTTTATATAAGCTGAAACTAAAATTTTCCACATTTTAGCCGAATTTCAAGTCAGGGTGGTTTATCCCGGTGCGAATTGCGGCGTCTGGGGAAAAATATTTCAATTGCAGTGCGGAAGCGCAAACCGCGCGCACTTTCAACGGCTTGTGTGACTTCCTACATTTTCGAGGTTGTGGAAGGCGGGGACGGCGCGCGCCATGCATGCGAATTGCGATTGACCGCGCCCCGCCTTGCATTAGACTTTCGTCCATCAAGCGGCGGACAACAGCCGTGCTGACCGTAGGAGGCCTAAATGACAATTTCGCAGAAGCTTAATGTCTGTCTGGTCTGCGCAGCCTTTGTATTTGTCGGCGCATTCGTACTGGGTGTTTTCTGATAGTGTGTGTGGCGTAGGAAGCATCCCGTCCGCTACGAGGAATGGAAAGCCCGCCTCTTTCGAGGCGGGCTTTTCCTTGTCGGCCAATCTATTTCTATCGTTCGATCCCGGTCATTCGATGATCAAGGTCTGAAACCCGCCCCAAGAAGGTCGCGGGCGGAGTTCCCGCCAGCGCACTAGGATGCCTTGGCCAGTTCCTGCTGCGCGAACCCGATTCTCGGGCGCAGGCCGAGAAGGTGGCAAACGGCAAAGGTGAGTTCGGCGCGATTCATCGTGTAGAAATGGAACCGGTCGACGCCGCGCGCGATGAGATCATTCACCTGTTCGGCTGCCAGCGCAGCTGCAACCATCGCGCGGCTCTGCGGTTCGTTGTCCAGCCCCTCGAAACCGCGCCTCAGCCAGTCGGGGATCGTCGCCCCGCAGCGCCCGGCGAATGTCGAAACCCTGGCGAAGTCGTGAACGGGCAGAATACCCGGAACGATGGGGATGGATATCCCGGCGCGCCGGACACGCTCCAGATAGGCTTCGAAGAGGTCGTTTTTGAAGAAGAACTGGGTGATCGCCAGCGTCGCGCCATTGTCGACCTTGCGCTTGAGCATGTCGATGTC
>JAGRLL010000149.1:6248-7278 GCA_020441855.1 Nitratireductor sp. | reverse complement strand
CTTTCGGGATGCTTTTCGGGATAGGCGGCGACGGCGATTTCGAAACCGCCATGGGCGGAAATGCCGGCGCAAAGTTCGGCGGCGTTGGCATAGCCTTCGGGATGGGGTGCGTAGCGCGTGCCAAGACCGCCGTCCGGATCGCCGCGCAGCGCCACGATGCGCCGCACGCCGGCTGCCGCGTAATCGGCAATGATGCGGTCGACCTCGGCGCGGCTGGCGCCGACGCATGTCAGATGTCCGGCGACCTCGATGTGATGATCGGCAGCGATGCGGGTCAATGTGGAGAGCGTGCGCTCGCGCGTCGAACCTCCGGCGCCGTACGTGACCGAAACGAACTCGGGCTGGCGCGGCGCGAGGCGGGCGATTGTGTTGCGCAGCGAGGCTGCCATGGTCTCCGAAGATGGCGGAAAGAACTCGAAGGAGACGCGCGGCGCTTCGACCGCGCGGGCCGGCTCCTCGTTATAGTCGGGGCGGGAAAAACTCATGACTGGCTTCCTGAGAGCTGTTCGGAACCTGCGATAAGCATGCGCGGGTCGCGCGCCATGCAGAGTGTGACGGTGAGCTTCTGTGCACCCGAGGCGGTTTCGGGCTTGAGATCGATCATCCTGTCGACCTCGAGGCCGGCCGCCTGCAACCACTCGGCCAGTTGCGCGTGACTGAAGCCGAGGCGCAGATGATTATGCTCTTCGCGCAGAAACTCGAGCTCGTGCGGCGCGAAATCGGCGATCAGGAGCCTGCCGCCCGGCGCCAGCGCGCGCGCCGCCTCGCGGATGGCGGCGGCCGGATCGTCGAGATAGTGCAGCACCTGATGCAGCGTGACGAAGTCGAAATGGCCGGCCTGCGTTGGCAGCAAGAAGATGTCGCCCTGACGCACCTGCACGCGCGAGAGCCCGGCGCGGTCGAGATTGGCGCGGGCGACGGCGAGCATGTCGCGGCTCATGTCGACGCCGACGGCGCGCGCGTAGAGCGGCGCGAACAATTCGAGCAGCCTGCCCGTGCCGGTGCCCAGATCGAGCATCGCCTGAAACGG
>JAGRLL010000149.1:0-6144 GCA_020441855.1 Nitratireductor sp. | reverse complement strand
GCCCGTTCGGAACGGCGCTTTCTGACCGCGTCGAGGCGTTCGCGGTCGCGGGTGAGCTGCGGATCGTCGCGGTCGAGGCCGGAAAGCAGCGTTTCGGCCAGCCCGGCGGCCGGGCCTTCGTCGGCGGTGCGGAAATAGGCCCACGCGCCTTCCTGGTGGCGCTCGACCAGCCCGCCCTCGACCAGCAGACGCAGATGACGCGAGATTCGCGGCTGCGACTGGCCCAGAATGTCGATGAGGTCGGTGACCGTCAGGTCGGCATCCGAGAGCAGCGCCAGCAGTCGCAGCCGCGTCGGTTCGCCGGCGGCGCGCAGCAGGTCCACGGTCCGCTCCAGCGGCAGCTGTTTTATCGGCGCGGGGCTGAGCAAGTGGATACCCTCTCTGCGGATCAGATAAAGATATCTTTATATGCTTCTTTCGATTGAGGCAAGCGAGATTTGTTTGCCCTTCCGTCGGGACATCCGTCCCGCCGTCCGCTCGCGCCTGGGGCGCTTCCTGGTCCCGGTCGCGCCTCGGGCGCTCCTCGCCTCTTGCTTGGTCCCTGTCGGGGTTGCGCCCCTCCGCGCCTCTTGCTTGGTCCCTGTCGGGGCTGCGCCCCTCCGCGCCTCTTGCTTGTTCTCCTTTCTTCGCGTCTTGCGCTGTCCTAGTCTCGCGTCATGACCCTCGCCGCCCGCACACGCCGCCAGAAGGACATCGCCCGGCATCTGCGCGCGCTCGCGCCGATGATGCCGATGGCCGATTTCAACGCCGTCGCGAGCGGCGCGATCACCGGTCATCTGCGCCACCTGCCCCCCTCGATCGCCGCCTGGCAGGCGCTGACCTCGCATCTGCGCCATGCCCACACCGATTACGACGCGCTGCTGGAGGAAGGCTATGACCGCGAATCGGCGCGCCATTTCGTCGTCGACGCCATGAACGACCAGCTTGCCCGGTGGGGCTCGTCGCGGCGCGTGGCGGTCGACGGTGATGGCGGACAGCTCGACGATGGCGAGGACGAATCCTCCGATTGAACGCCCGCACGGATCTGCCGATGAACGCTGTGTTGAACGATCCTGCCTTTCCTTTTGGCCTCGGGCGACCCAGATAAGTTGCGATCATTGTAGTGCCATTGCCATCCAGGGGGACAGATTTCATGGACCAACAGATCGAAACGCTGGCCGAATTTCCGATCACGCGAAAATGGCCGGCGAGCCGGCCCGACGTGTTGCAGCTCTATTCCTTCCCGACGCCGAACGGCATCAAGGTTTCGGCCATGCTGGAGGAAACCGGTCTTGCCTACGAGCCGCATCTCGTCTCGCTGATGGACGGCGAGACGACCAGTCCGGAATTCCTGTCGCTCAACCCGAACAACAAGATCCCCGCGATCCTCGATCCGAACGGGCCGGGCGGAAAGCCGCTGGCGCTGTGGGAATCGGGAGCGATCCTGATCTATCTCGCCGACAAGACGGGCAAGTTCATCTCGTCGGACCCGGCGCGGCGCTACACCACGATCCAGTGGCTGATGTGGCAGATGGGCGGTGTCGGCCCGATGTTCGGCCAGTTCGGCTTCTTCCACAAATTCGCCGGCAAGGAGATCGGGGACAAGCGCCCCTTCGAGCGCTACCGCGACGAATCGCGCCGCCTGCTCTCGGTCCTCAACGAGCGGCTGAAGGGCCGCGAATACATCAGGGACGAATATTACACCATCGCCGACATCGCGCTGTGGCCCTGGGTCCGCACCATGCTCGGCTTCTATGATGGCGGCGAAATCGTCGGGATCGAGGGCTTCCCCGAGGTGACGCGCTGGCTCGCCGCCTGCGAAGCCCGCCCGGCGAGCCAGAGGGCGATCAACATTCCGGCGCGGCCGGAGTAGAGTCCGGTTCATTGGTTTCCGCTCGCATCTCCATGCGAGCGTGCGTTCACGGGCTGCTTTTCCTGTTTTTCGCTCGGGCCTCCGCCCTCGCGCCCGTTCACGGGCCGGAACTCTCTAGCACCACAGGGCAACCGGCGTTGCTTCGCTTGCCTTGTTGCCCGGACGGCGGCTTCGCCTTGTCCGCGCCTGCCACGGAGGGGGGAGGTATCCTCGCCTCGTTGTGAGAGAACTCCCCGCGAGCGAAGAGAGAGCCGCGAAGCGCGCCCGCGCAGGCCAGCGGCGTAGCCGCGTACGGCCGTGAGCGAAATAGAGCCGGCGAGCGGAAAAGCAAAAAAACCAAACCTCTCGCTCATTTCCCGAACTTCTCCACCTCCGCCCACCATTCCGCCGGCGCGTGGAGGCGGCAGAGCGGCACGCTTATCCATTTCCCGGTCGCTTCGCTCCCCGGCATTTGTTTGGTCCCTGTCGCGCCTGTGGCGCTCCTCGCCTCTTGCCGGGTTCCGACGACCTCTCGCCGGTTGCGCGCGAACGATCCCCTCGGCCCGCCGGTACAGCGCTTGCGGGCGCGGCATTCGCGGTGGCCGCAGCGCTGCCACGCGCCCTCGAAATAGGCCATCGCCTTGAGGAAAGCCCATTGCTGAATGGCATGTGGCAAGGGGCGGGGCTTGCGTTTGAGGCGTTTTTTATCGCTCACGGCCGTATCCTTGTTCATTGCTGGCTTCCGAAAGCGCCTCCGCGCTTTCGTGCGTTCACGGGCTGGTAGTTGCACGCCCGACAGGGCAACCGGCGTCGCTGCGCTTGCCTTGTTGCCCGGACGGCGGCTTCGCCTTGTCCGTGTCTGCCACGCAGGGAAGGAGGTATCCTCGCGAGGCTGCGAGGGAACTCCCTGCGAGCGAAGAGCGAGCCGGACCGGTCAGGTCCGCGCCCGCGCAGGCCAGGTGCAAAGCACCGGTACGGCCGTGAGCGAATACAAGGCAAGCTCTATCATCCACGCGGCGGGTTTCCGTCCGTGTCATGCGCATTCCTTCGAAATCACAAACCGCGGGGCGTCCATATCGCCTGCGCCGATTGTGTGTGCGGCGCCCAGGACGCCCCGCGCGGAGATTTGATGTCCCGGACGGCTGTGCACACGATGTGCCGCCCGGGCCTCTCGGAGTTCAGCTTGGCCAGCCCTTCGAGCTTAGCTCCCAATTCAGGGATGTATGCGCGTTCGGCAGACCATGCCTCATTCGCTAAGGCGCCCCTGCCTTGGAAACAGGCCCTGATCACACTGACCGGCCTGCCATACAGCAGTGAGCTTCCCGCTCCGCGTTCGCTGTCTCCCGGAAGTTTCGGCGGCCGACCGGCGTTTGCGCGAGACAACGATAGGAGGAGTATGGGGGAGGGGTGGAGAGTGGGGATAGATTATTAAAGGCATAAAAAATTCTACCAATTTTGGTGCGACGCAATATCGTCTCGGCGATCAGAGACGAGAGAGACTAGCTCTTTTAGCGAATCTGTGAGTTCTTGATGATAGTTAGCGCTGGAATACTCCAGAACGTTGATACCTCTACTATTTAGTAACAGTTCCTTCTGAGGCGCCTTCACCGGGCGCGCCTGAACCATAAAGTGATTTTCCAGATCATAGCTATACCTATAGTTTTCGAATATTAACTGTATGTCTGGATCATTGACACCGCATCCAATAATGAGAAACGTGTTTGTGACTACTAAGGCATCCAATACCCGATAAAAAAGATGGTACTTGTTCCTCGCTCGCGCGTAATCAGTTGTAGAAAATATTAGTTTATTCGGAGTGTCGATGCTTCCGTGAAGTTTCAATAAGTATCTATCTATCCCAGAGGATACTCTTGCTACGTCATCGTCGTAATAATTTTTTACAATATAGGTACCTTGTGTTTGCGCCGACGCGTAGGCATCATAAATTTTATCAAAATTTAGTGACGCCACAACTCGGCAGTCCAAATTGAAAATATGTCTGTGGATTCCTGCTGGTTTATACCCTGGGCTTTGAAAGCTTTCGGCAATTATTTCATTCCATCTATTGCCAAGTAAATTTTTAAGATACTCACAAGATTCCAAATATTTATTGGAGTTGATAGATTGGGTTACATAACGCGGGCAGGTATCTAATTCAGATTTCGCTTTTTCGAGGAACTCATACCAAGTCGGAGGTCGGTTTCCGTGGTCGTCCTGAGAATTTGCTGATACGCCGGAGCCGATGAGCACGACGCAGTCTCGCCTAGCAATTTTATCGACCAAGGATTGTGGCCAATTTATCATTAGACTAGCTTGGCTACATTTTCTTCTAGGCGCGTTGCAATATTTCCAAACAGTTCTTCGGCGTATGACACTTTGCTGAAGTGTGCACCTCGAACTCCGTCTTTGGATTTTAATTCAAAAATTGGCTTCCGCGCAGTTTGCGACATTGGAACTAAACTATGAAGATTCGGTATTGTACCTAAGTTATATTCAATTCCTGTACTATTATAATGCAATTTTTCAACAAATTCTTTCTCTATAGTTTTAGGTATCTGTTTCATTATTTTCTCATAGGAGTGGACAACTCTTGAAACGCCGTCAACTTTCTTTTGGGTATACTGCTGAGCAACGTATCCTAGGAATCTTAGTTCAAAACTCAGGCGTTGCGGTAAATCTTCAAGCGCCGCCATGTCCGCTTGTTTAAGGCCCAATTCAAGTCTGCGGCGCCATTCTGCAAGTGACGTCGAGATATTCTCGATGGCACGAAGGCTGAAAATATCAATGGACATCGGGCTTATAAAATAGTCACACGCTAAAAGAACCGCCCTATTGATTGAACCGAGTGAAGGTCCCATGTCAAATAAAACATAATCATAATTATTGCATTTATCTAGTAAATCGCGAAATAGAAAAGATGTCCTTAGTCCTCGAATATCACCAGAAATTGAATCCTGCCAATCTTTCGACAATAAGTCCTCTTTTAATGCAAGGCGAGGATCTCCATATAAAACATCTACGCCATAATTCTCTATCCACGCTGTTTTTATATCATCTGAGTAGCCCTTTCCAATAGAAAGAGGGTGAATTACGCTTTGAATAGTAAAACTATTTTTACTTTCATATATTTCAAATATTCTTTCTTCGGAAACCATTAGCTGAGTAGCATTACATTGTGGGTCGGCATCTACAACAAGTATATTTTTGTTTTTGTGTAGCCCTAGATACGAGGCGACATTACAAAGAAGGGTAGTTTTGCCAACTCCTCCTTTGTTATTGAAAAATGCGATTGAGCGCATGGCGTTCTTTCAATTTCCTATTCATAAATGGGTATCGTATTGATAATATTTGACACCCACAAAGTTCGTCAATTCCCAACAACGGATGAAACAGAATTTACCGCCCCGGCCGCCCCGTCTTCTTTTTCCCGCGCCCGGACTGACGGCGCTGCTCCGCGGGGTCCTCGTATGAACCGGTGCCAATTTTACCCCGGCGTGGTTCCATATTCTCTCTCATCTCTTCGCCATAGGACAGACGCGGCGGTGACCAGGCTTTCATTCCGCTCGCGGCCGTATCCGGGCTTCGCCCGGGGCCTTCGCTGGAGCGCTCCGCGCCTCGCTCTTCGCTCGGTCGGGATGGCTTGTGCCACCCCTGCGGCGTCTCCGGCTTTTCCGTGCGGCCGACGGTCATTTCGTCGAGCGTGTTCTTGCGGAAGTAGGAGGAACTCTCCTTGTCGCTCACGGGATTCGCTTGCTTTTCCGTCGGGACGTCCGTCCCGCCGTCCGCCAAATTCTGGCCTTGGGGGCTGGCACTTCCGCTGGTCGCGGAAGCTTGCCCTTCCACGGAGGGAGTACTTCCCTTGCTTTGCCCGGTCCCGGTCGGAGCTTCACTCCTCCTCGCCTCTTGCCGGCCTCTCGCCTTGTCCCGCCTTGAGGTTCTGGTGTTCTCGACGCCCACCTCCCTTGCCAGCGGGTCGTCGGCGACTTCCAGTTCCACTTCCTTGAGCCGCTTGATCTCGTCGCGCAGGCGGGCGGCCTCCTCGAAGTCGAGGTCGGCGGCGGCGTCGCGCATGCGCTTTTCCAGATCCTCCAGATGGGCGGCGAGGTTGTTGCCGACCAGTGAACTTGCGTCCTCGGCGAGCCCGATCGGCGCGGTGACGTGGTCGCGCTCGTAGACCGAGCCCAGAATGTCGCCGATATTCTTGCGCACGCTTTCCGGCGTGATGCCGTTTTCCGCGTTCCAGGCGAGCTGCTTTTCGCGGCGGCGGTTGGTCTCCTCCATCGCGCGTTCCATCGAGCCGGTCACCTGGTCGG
>JAGRLL010000148.1 GCA_020441855.1 Nitratireductor sp. | reverse complement strand
GCATCGTCCGTGCCCGTGATGGTGATCTCGACCTGTTCGGTGGCTGAGGCCTTGTTGCCGGCGCTGGTGCTGTCGGTGACGACCACATCATAGGTCAGGGTCAGCGTCTCGCCCTGGGCGAGGAAGTCGGCATAATCGTCGTCGATCGAGAAATTCCAGCTGATCGTGCCTGTGCCCGTTCCCGTGCTGTCGGTGGTGACCGAGGCAGTGAAGGCGGTGGCGCTTGCCACGGCGTTCTGCGTGGCCGTCGGTACCGTGCCGTCAGACCATACCGCGGAGTTCAGCGACTGGGTGGTCACGGTATGGGTGTCGGTGAGGTCCGCATCGGTGAAGCTCAGCGTGCCGGAGGTCTCCAGCGCCGGCGCGGCCGTACCTGTCTGGTTTGCAGCCTCCGTCAGGTCGTCGCTGTCGCCCGCCGTGATGACCGGCTGGTCGTTGGTGCTGGTGATGGTAATCTTCACCTCCTTGTAATCGGAGGCTGCAAGTTCGTTGTCATCGGCGACAACGATGATGCCGCTGTCGTCGGTGATCACGACCCGATAGGTAATCTCCAGATACTCGCCGACCGCCAGGAAGTCGGCAAACTGGTCTTCCAGCGTGAAGCTCCAGTCGATCGTGCCGGAGCCGGTGCCCGTACTGTCGGTGCCTACCGAGGCAGTGAAAGTGGTGGCTGCTGCCAACTCCGAGAGTGTGGCCGACGGCACCGTGCCATTGGTCGACCAAACGGCCGAAGCAAGGGACTTGCCGGTTACCGTGTGTGTGTCGGTAAGATCGACGTCCGTGAAGTTCAGCGTGCCCGAAGCTGTCAGATCGTCGGTTCCGCCGGTCTGGCCGGCAATCTCGATATCGCCCGCGGTGTCCCCGGCGGTGATGATCGGCTGGTCGTTGCGACCGTCGAGCGTGACGGTGACGGTCGCCGTATCCTCGAAACCATTGGGATCGCGGATGGTGTAGGTGAAGGTATCGGTGGCCTGTTCAACCGGACTGAAGCCCAGGTAGTCGAACTTGTCGTTCGGATTGTAACTGAACGTGCCGTTGGCCTTGATCAGGAGGATGGCGCCCGAAGGCAGCGGTACCGTCGCGTAGCCGCCATTGTTGGGGTCGAAGCTCAACGTGGCGCCATTGACCTTGGAGACCGTCACGGCAAAGCCGTCAGGGTCGATATCCTTGCCGCCTACCGAGCCGTCGATGACGTTGGCGATACCAAATTGGTCTTCGTTGATGGTGAAAGCGTCGTCGCCGGCGATCGGCGGGTCATCCTTGCCGGCATCTTCGCCGCCATTGGTGTTTCCGCCCTGGCCGCCATTGCCGCTGCCGTCGTCGTTGCCACCATTATTGTTGTTGTTGGCCGAGGAGGAATTGAACGCGACCTGATCGAAGATGTGCGAGGTGTCGACCTGCGTGTGGTCGCCGAAGGCCTTGGTCACCACATCGCGCAACTCGTCCAGGGCGATCTGGTCTTCCAGAAGGTCGAGGCCGGACTTGCCGATCCTGACGGCTTCGCCCGAAAGCGTGGTTACGACCCATTTGTCGCCGGAGGAATCGACCCGGCCGATGATCGTGCCCGTCCTGGGGTCGGTAAGGACATAGGAGCCGACATGGCCGGAACCGGGATCGGGGAGAACGGTGAACTCGACGACGCCGAGCGCCGTGTTGATGAGCACCTTCGGCGTGGTGCCGCGAATACCCATGGTCGCGACCGGCGTCTTGATCTGCATGTCGCCGGCCGGGGCCACCTGGCCGGTGACGAAGACGAAGGCGCCTTGCACGAGGTTGAACGCCATCGAGGAATTGGCCGCGTCGTCAGGATCGTAAACCAGCTTGTCGAGGACCATCCGCGCATTGTCGGAGAGCGAGAACACGCTATCGTCAAGGAAGGAAATGCCAAGCTTGGACGACTGGCCTGTCTGGACCACATCGCCCTGATAGACCGTGTCGCCGGACTGAAGCTCGGCCACGGTGCCGTCTGGATGGGTGACGGTCGCGGTTCCCTCCAGCTTGATGACCTTGCCGATTTCCTTGAGGCCGGAAGCCAGGGCGCCGGTCTGGGCGTATTCGCCGGGCGCCAGCGGTCCCGCCAGCGCGCTGACGACGTCGCCGGAAAGGAAAGCGCCGCTGGGCGCGGCGACGTCGGACTGGTGATCCTGTAAAAAGTAGCCGGCTATGACGACCGAGCGGCCATCCAGGCTGATGACAAGGTCGAAACCTTCGCGCGCGTAATCACCACGGAACAACAGTTCCGTGTCGTCGATGGTAACCGGATGACCGTCGATTGACGCCGGCAATACCGATGTTACGGCATTCGCGCCGGATTGAGGGCTCGTGGTGGCCATAATGCTGTCCCTCTGGCAGCCACAAATTCATGCCCCTGAATTCATCAACTGTTAAGAAGCCATAGTATCGCCTGACAAGAGATTTGTCGACTCGCTGTTGCAATGCGGAAAAAGCAAACAGACGCGATCGTTAACGTGGATCGCGAAAGGCCATGTCGCGTATCTTGAGTACCGGTTTCATGAGGTATTCGAGGATCGAGCGTTCGCCGGTCTTGACTTCTACCAGTGCGGTCATGCCCGGGATTATCTTGATGCCGCGATCGGATTGCACGTCGCCGCCGGATTCGGTGTTGACGATGATGCGATAAAACGTTTCCCGGTTCTCGTTGGTCAGCGTGTCGGCGCCGATCCTGTCGACGACGCCGGACAGCGTGCCATATTTTGTATAATCGTATGCGCTGATGCGTATCTTAGCCGGCAAACCCGGGCGGATGAAGGCAATGTCCTGCGGACTGATTCGCGCCTCGATCTGCAATTTGTCGTCGATGGGCACGATCTCGACGATGCTGGCGCCGGCCTGAACCACCTCGCCCAGACTCGACACGCTTAGCCGGTTGATCACACCGTCGACGGGCGAGCGCATCTCGGTGCGCCCCACCTTGTTTTCGGCCTCGAGCAGGGCCTGCTCGACGATCGCCAGATCGCTGCTCGCCTTGGATATCCTGCGATGGACGTCGGCAAGGAAGCTTGCCCGGTCCACATCGATCTGGGTCTTCGCCTCCTCGATCTCGGCGAGGAGGCGTTCCCTGGTCGTTTTCCAGATTTCCACGTCGCCGCGCAGGCTGACGACCTGGCGCTCCATGCGCAACATCTCGATCTCGGGAATGGCCTTGCGCTTGTGGAGCTCCTGGTTGAGCGAGAATTCCTTCTCGGCCAGAACAAGGCCATCCGCATTCTTCTTCGCCGTGGCATGTGCTTCCAGCAGACTTTGCTCGCGCTGTTGCAGCTGCCGGCGGCGCAACAGCAATTGCTCGTGCAGGTTCTGGCGATCGGCCAGGAAAACCGCCACCTGGTCCTGGTAGAAGGGCAGGGCTATCGCGTCGGAATCTTCGGGGATTTCGAATGCGTCGGCGCCGTCCGCCTGGGCCGAAAGCCTGGCAAGCTCGGCCACCAGCGCCGCCTTCTGCCGCCGCAATTCGCCAAGCCGCGAATTGCTCTCGGTGTCGTCGATCTTGATGAGAATCTGGCCCTTTTCGACCAGATCGCCCTCGGCGACGCGTATTTCGGCGACGATGCCGGGCTCCAGGCTTTCGACGACCTGCGTGTTGCGCGAGGAAATGACCCTGCCCTGGCCGCGCGTGATCTGGTCGACCTGCGCGATGGCGGCCCACAATCCAAACACCACCAGCAAGGTGACGATGACGAAGAGCACCATCCATGCGCCGCGAGGGATGTTGCGCTCGATCGCGGCATTCGCGTCGGCGGCAAATTTCAGCTCTTCCCTAGCCATCGCCAGCCCCGTCGGCGGAAACGAGATTGCCCTTCTTGAGCATGGCCAGCACCTTGTCCCTGGGACCATCGGCAATGACCTTGCCGTTTTCCATCACGATGAGGCGCGTCACCAGCGAAAGCAGGGAATTGCGGTGCGTTGCCAGGATGAGTGTCGTGTCCTGCGGCAGCCATTGGCGCAAGCCGCGCACGAAATTGGCCTCGCTGAGATTGTCCATCGCGCTGGTGGGCTCGTCCATAAACAGGATCCTGGGCCGCATCATCATGGCGCGCGCCAGCGCGACGGCCTGCCGTTGCCCGCCGGACAGCAATCCGCCACGCTCGCCCACCTGCATGGCGAAACCCTGCGGGTGGGCCTGAACGAAAGAGGTGACGCCGGCCACCCTGGCGCAGGTTTCGAAATGGCGCTCGAATGCGGGATTGCCCAGAATGATGTTGTCGCGAATGGTGCCGGAAAACAGGATGGCGTCCTGACCGGCATAGGTTACCGCGTTTCTCAGTTCCGCGATCTTGTAGTGACGAGATTCGGCACCGTCGATCAGCACGGCGCCGCCCGTCGGGCGATAGAGCCCGCAGAGCAGCTTGCCCAGGGTCGACTTGCCCGAGCCGACGCGGCCGATCAGACCGACCCGCTCGCCCGGCGAAATCGACAGCGAAACATCGTCGATGGCGCTTGCCTCCTGACCCGGATAGGCGAAGGAGAGTGCGCGCAGTTCCAGCTTGCCGGAAGCGATGGTTCCCGCGTCGTGCTCGGGATCGGTGTGGTCCGCTTCGAGTTTCATCAGCCGATTGAGCTGGCGCAGCGCGGAGAAGGATTGCTGGGCGCGCGACAGCGTCATGGCGATCCCGCTCAGCGGCGCAAGCACCCTGCCGGCGAGGATGTTGGAGGCGACCAGCGCGCCGATGGTGATCTCTCCTTCGGCGATGAGGAACACGCCCCACATCAGGATGAACACGCTGACGCTCTGCTGTACGGTCGTCGAGAAATACATCGCCAGCGACGACCACAGACGGATTGCCGAGCCAGAGCGAACGGAACCGGCGACCGCAGCTTCCCATTTCTTCTGCAGAACACCCTCGGCCGAGTTGGCCTTGACGGTCTCGATGGCGACGAGGGATTCGACCAGCAATCCCTGCCTGTTGGAAATCATGTGCTGCGCCCGCGCGACGGAACGCCCGAGCGGAATCTGGATGAACAGGGTGACCAGGAGGACCAGCGGCACCGCCAGCATCGGAATCAGGACCAACGGGCCGACAAGCAGCCACAGGACGCCCAGGAAGATGCCGATGAACATCAGGTCGATGGCGGACATGATGCTGGAGGACGTGAAGAATTCGCGGACGGTGTCGAACTCCCTGATGTGACTGGCGATCTCGCCCGCATTGGCCGGCCTTGCGGCCATCGTGACGTCCATGGCCTGCTGAAACAGCGCGGAGGAAACACGCATGTCGATGCGCTGTCCGGAACTGTCGATCACCACGGAGCGCATCATGCGCAGGATGAAATCGAAGATCAGGGCGATGCCCACGCCGATGGCCAGCGCCCACAAGGTCGAAATCGAATTGTTGGGAACGACGCGGTCGTAGACATTCATCACGTAGAGCGGCAGCGCAAGGCCCAGGAGATTGATGAACAAGGCGGCGGCGATGACGTAGATCCAGGTCGCCCAGAATTTGGCGACGACCGACCAGAGCCAGTGACCGCGCGTCCCGCGCCGCGAAACCCATTGCCTGGCGTCTGCGTCGCGCACGATCGGGGCGGCATAGATCACGTAGTCGATCGCCTTCAGGTCAAGCTGGGCGGGCGACAGGTCCTCCGCGATCGGCGTGCCCGGCATGACGACACGTGTCTTGCGCCGGGGCAGTTTCTGGGTCGCGACAGCGATCTCGCCGCTTGCGAGCGGAACGACATAGGGGCAGGCGAGCGCGGATACTTCTGATGGCGTGCGGGCGACGACCTTGGCATTGAGGCCGATTCTCTCGGCCGCCCGGCAGAACAGCGTGGCGTTCAGCCTGCCGTCCTCGAGGGGCAGGCTGTTGACGATGTCGGCTCTGGAAAAGGGCAGGTCGTGATGGGCGGCGAGAAACTCCAGCGCATCCAGATAAGGATCGTGCACCGGCAGATCCAGCGCTGATGCGTCCGCTTCAGGGTTTGCCGAAGGTTCGATCTTGCCCAACTCTCAATTCGCCTTGCGTGACCAGCGCCTGATAAAGCGTCGATCCTATTCGCTTAATGGCGGAATTGAAAAGCTCCGTCGATTACGAACGGGCGCAAGTCCGGGCAATACGTTGTTCTGATATTCGACGTAGGTCGGTGGCGTGATGCCGAGCTGTTCGAGCAGGATGCCCATCTGGGCCAACAGCTCGTAGCTGGAATACAGATGCAGGGAATAGGTGTTCGACAACTCGAACTTGCTGGAAAAACTGGTGTTTTCGGCATCCAGAACATCAAGCAGGCTGCGCCGGCCTGCACTGTATTCGTCCTGATAGGTGGTGATGATCTTCTCGTTCTGATCGACCTGGCGGCGTAGTGATGCGACCTGCGAGGAGCCGATGGAATAGCGCGCCCACGAAATCTCGATTTCCTGCTTCAGGTCGCGCAACAGGGCGTCGTGCTCGGCATATTTCTCGTTCTCGCGCTCATTGAGCTCCATCGTCCGGTTGAACCGCACGCCACCGTCGAAAAGCTTCCAGGTCAGGACGAGCATGGCGCGCGCGTCGTCGCTTCGCTTGGGCGTGCCCTGGAGATCCTCCCCGCGTGTGGCGCTGCCCTCGACGCTCAGCTGCGGATAGAGGGAGGACTTGAACTGGTCCTTGTCGTAGCCGGCGACGTCGATGTCGGCCAGGCTGGCGCGAATGCGTGGATTCTTCGAGACGGCAAGACTGAAAATCTCGTCGCGGTTGTAGGGCAAGCCGCTGGCGTAAGCCACTCTTTGCAGTCCTGCCGGTTCGGCGCCGACCGCGTTGCGGAATTTCGCCTTGGCGGATTCGAGAGCAATCGAAATCTGGGAAACCAGCGCGTTCGCGGCCTCGATGCGTTCCTCGGTCTGGTGCACATCGCCGATCGACGCCTTGCCGCCGTCGAAGCTCGCCTTGATGATGTCGTAGAGCCTCTGGTGGCGCTTGACGTTTTCGCGTGCCAGCGCCAGCAGGTCGTGGTGTCGGCGAACGTCGATATAGGCCTCGACGGTGTTGAGCGCGATCGTCTCGGAACGCGCCAGGATCTTGTAGGACGCCGAAGAAACGCGCGCCTGAGAACGATACAGATCGTAGGCGCGGTCGAAGCCGTCGAAAAGCACCTGCTTGAAGCTTACGGTAACCTGGCGGGGGTTGCGCCAGATGTTGTTCACATCCGGGCCAAGTCCCTCGGGCCGGTCGATCTTCTGCTTGCCGTATTCTGCGCGCAGGTCGATCTCGGGCAGGAAGCGGCCTTTGGCCTGATCGAGGACATACTCGGTCGCGCGATGACTCGCCCGCGCGGCTTCGACACGCGGATTCGACGTCACAGCCTGGCTGACCGCTTCCTTAAGCGACATAGCAGACGCCGGACTGGCGCAAAACGCTGTCCCGATAAGGAGAAACGCAACTACCCTGTTCATCGACTTTCTTTCGAGTCTAAGAAAAAACACTAAGACAGATTCGATGTGGTGAAAAGGACGGTCCGGATCGTCGCTCCCGCTATTATGGGGATTTGCCGCCATGCCGGGGCGGCATCGCAACCGAAGCAGCGCGGCGCGAAGGTTTTGTCTGGAAATAATCCTATTGAATTCATATAGATGCGGCGAACGACAACGATAATGTGTCGTAAACGCTACATTCCGGGCGGAAATGTTACTTGTCGGTCGCCACGTAGACCGCATCCCAGTCTTTACCGGGCGGATTGGCGCGATATTGGGCGATACGCTTGCGGTAGACGTCGAGATAACCGGTTATCCCGATCTCCAGGCGAGCGGAAAGCTTTGCCAGTTCATCGATCAGTTTCTCGGCGCTGTCCCAATCCTGATTGCGGTAGGCAGCAAGCATCTCGTCGTTCCTGGCATCGACCTCGGCGAACAGTTCGCTGTTCAGCACCTCGGTGTCGCCCAGCAAGGAATGAAGCCGTTCCGGCTCGACCTTGCCCTTGACGCGGACCTGGTCGATTTCGATGACCGCCAGCTCGTTCTCGACTTCGTTTGCCGTCGTATTACCAAGGATGACCGGTACGCCAAACGGCTTGGACTGGCCTTCCAGGCGTGAGGCCAGGTTCACCGTGTCGCCGAGCGCGGTATAGTCGAAGCGCATCTCCGAGCCCATGTTGCCGACGACGCAATCGCCGGTATTGATGCCAATGCCGATATTGATCTCGTGGAAGATGCCGCCGGTGCGGTTGACCTCCTCGCGCGCGGTGGCGTTGAGCTCGGCCACGCGCTTGTGCATCAGCAGTGCGGCGCGGCAGGCGCGCAAGGCATGATCGGGCGCGTCGACGGGCGCATTCCAGAACGCCATGATGGCGTCGCCCATATATTTGTCGATGGTGCCTTCCTGTTCGAGGATGGCGTTCGACATGACGGTGAGGAACCGGTTCATCAGCCGGGTAAGCCCCTGCGGATTGGCCTTGAAGGATTCCGAGATGGTCGTGAAGCCGCGAACGTCGGTAAACAACAAGGTCAGGGGCCTGGTTTCGCCGCCCAGCACCAGGCGCTCGGGATTGTCGGAAAGCTGATCGACAAGGGCGGGCGACAGATACTGGCCGAAAGCGGAACGGATCTGGCGCTTCTGCAATTCCTCTCGGATGTAATTGGTCGTCGCCATCATGACGAACAGGGCCAGCGTGGCGGCGACGGGGTAGGTCGGATCGACCAGGAGATGTTCCTTGACGCCGGCCCAATAGGAACCTCCAACGAAGGCGCCCTGGAAGACAAGCGCCGCCAGGGCAGCCCAGATGGCGCCCAGGATCGGGATGAGCCAGATGATGATGAGCCCCGCGATGGCGATGAATCCAAGCTCCATGCCGATCGCGTAGTTCGGACGCTTGAGCAGCGTTCCGCCGAGGATGTTCTCGATGATCTGGGCGTGGATCTCCACCCCCGGCATGGCGACTTCGACGGGCGTGGCGCGGTAATCCTCCAGGCCGACCGCGGACGTGCCGATCAGCACCATCTTGCCGGCGACGGCGCCTTTCGGAGCGGTGCCGGCGAGAATCTCTCCCGCCGAGACATAGCGGCGCTGGTCGGAACGCGAGAACCAGGGCCAGACCTTTCCCCTTCGGTCGGTGGGAATGGATACGCCGCCCACGACGACGGCACTGATGCCGGCATCGTTGGTCTTGATGGCAAAGGCCTGACCGCCCGTTGCGATCCGCAGCACCTCGGTCGACAGCGCGAGTCGCAGCTTTTCCTGTACCCGCAGGACGATGGACATGCGCCGGAACACGCCGTCGGGGTCCGGCTCCACCGAGAAGACGCCGCGTCCGGCGGCATTTCGGTTGAGGATCTCCATGTTCTGGACGAGCCCGGCATAATTGACGAGAAAGGGAGTTGGGTCGGGTCCGAGAATGGCATTGGGCATCTGCGCGACCTCGCGTGCGAGCTGCGGATCGCTGGGAATGCGTGCGCCCGTCTCGCCCAGCACGACGCGGGAGGCTGCCATCGCCTCGGCGAATGCCGTTTCGTTGTTGGGCAGCCTGGACAATTCGGCGCGCGTTGCCTCGGGAAGGCCGGGATTGTCCTGGGCGATGCGCGCGGGGGAGAGGCGGTCCGGTTCCGCGAAGACCATGTCGAAGCCGATGGTGATGGCGCCGGATTGGGTCAGCTTGCGCACCAGTTCGGCGATGCGGGTGCGCGACCAGGGCCACTGGCCGTAGATGGCGAGGCTCTTTTCGTCGATGTCGACAATGGCGACCGGTGCGGGCGTATAGGGCCTTGTGTTCAGACGCTGGAAGAAATCGAAGCTCTGGTTGCGGATGGTCGAGACGAAGACAGGATCGACGATCCGTATCCCGATCAGGAATATCAGCAATGCAAGGCCGAGCACCCGGGAGACACCGGAACCGAACGCGGCGCTCAGGCGGTCGGACAGCCGCATCACACGCCACCGTTTCCTTCAGATCGCATGCCGGATCGCGGGCGTCCGAAGACGCCTGCCGGCACACCAATGCGCGCTGGCGACGTGTAGTCGTTCACGTCCGCCCTGCGGTGCAAATCCAATCTTTCCCCCTCGCGAAGTCCCTGCAATTGGTGCGAGTCTAGGACGAAATGCCGGCTTCCGCCATCGAAGAATCGGCGCGCGGCTACTCGTCGAAAATGGCAACTGCCCTGGTGAAGCCCGCCGAAGCGCCCTTGATCTTGTAGGGGAAGCAGGAAACGGTGAAGCCGTTAGCCGGCAATTTGTCGAGGTTGGTCAGCTTTTCGAGATGGCTGTAGCCGATGTCCATCGAGGCGCGGTGACCTTCCCAGATGATCGAGGGATCGTGCGTCTCGGCCCATTTTTTCGCCGTCAGCGAAAACGGGGCGTCCCACGACCAGGCGTCGGTGCCGGTGACGCGCACCCCGCGCTCCAGCAGATAGAGGGTTGCCTCCCTTCCCATGCCGCAGCCGCGATCGATGTAGTCGGGCTCGCCATAGCGTTCGCCGGCGGCGGTGTTGACCAGCACGATGTCGAGGGGCTGCAGATCGTGGCCTATGCGCTTCAGCTCCGCCTCGACCTCGGCGGCGCTCGCCACATGGCCGTCGGGCAGGTGGCGGAAGTCGAGTTTCACGCCCGGGTTGAAGCACCATTCGAGCGGCACCTCGTCGATGGTCAGCGCGCGCTGGCCGTGGCTCATGGTCGAATGGTGATGATAGGGCGCGTCGAGATGGGTGCCGTTATGCGTGGAGACGGACAATTGTTCGACCGCCCATCCCTCGCCGCCCGGCAATTCTTCCGACTTCAGTCCCTCGAAGAAGGAGGCCACCTGCGGCGCTGTCATGGCATGCGTGAAATAGGTGATCTGGGGCAGCATGATCGCGGGATCGGAGGCAATTCCGGTTTCGAGTGCGACGGAAAGATCGAGAAAACGGCGGGACATGGGGTGCTCCTTTCAGGGCCTACCGGCCAAGCAGGCCGGTGGCGAGTACGGGAAAGACGAGAACGAGGCCGAGAACGGCCAGCATCATGACCGCGAAGGGCGCCGCGCCGGTGAAAATCTGTCCGAGCGTGATCGACTTGTCGTCGAGCGTCGATTTGATCACGTAGACCGATATGCCGAATGGCGGGGTCAGCAGGCCGATCTCGACGGCGATGACGGTGACGATGCCGAGCCAGACCAGATCGACATGCATCGGCTGGAAGACGGGCAGCATCAGCGGCACGAAGATGAGCATGATCGAGGAGGAATCGAGGATCATGCCCATCAGGATGATGACGCCGAGGAATGCGAGCAGCGACCCCCAGAAGCCGATATGGCCTTCGGCGACCAGCATGCCGAACTGCATCGGCACGCCGGAAAAGGCGAGCATGCGCGAATACATCTGCGCGGCAATGATGAGAAAGCAGATCGAGGCGGTAACGAGCCCGGTCTCCACCAGTACCGACCACAGGCCGCGCAGCGTCAGCGTGCGCTTGGCAAGACCGAGCGCCAGCGCGCCGATGGCGCCGACCGCGCCGGCCTCGACGGGGGTGAACAGCCCGCCATAGATGCCACCGAGGACGAAGGCGATCAGCGCCAGGATCGGCAGGCCCTTGGCTGCGGCCTGCGACGGCGTCAGGCTTGTCCGGGCGGATGTGTCGACCGGGCGGCCGACGAAACCCGGCGCGAAAACGGCCATGGCGACGACGCCGGCGCCGAAGAACAGCGCCAGCAGCAGACCGGGCAGGACGCCGGCCAGAAACAGGTCGCCGATCGATTGCTCGGTGAGGATGCCGTAGAGGATCAGCAGCAGCGATGGCGGGATCAGCATGCCGAGCACGCTGGAGCCGGCGACGACGCCGACGGCGAAGCGCGGCGTGTAGCCATGGCGGATCATTTCCGGCACGGCGATCTTGGTGAAGACGGCGGCGGACGCGATCGATATGCCGGTGATCGCTGCGAAGATGGCATTGGCGCCGACGGTTCCGACCCCAAGCCCACCCTTCAGGCGCGAAAAGGCGGCGTTGGCGACATCGTAGGCATCGCGACCGATCCCAGCCTCCGAGACGATGAAACCCATCAGCACGAAAAGCGGCACGACGCCGAAATAATAGCTGGCGATGGTGTCGTTGGCGGCGAGCGCCAGCAATTTGGCGGCGAGCAGCGGCGAACCCTTGATCGCCCAGACGCCGGCGAAGGAACACAGCATCAGCGCGATCGGGACGTAGAGGCCCGCCAGCACCAGGAAGACCATGGCCGCAAGGCAGACAAGGCCGATGTCGAAAGGAGTCACGGCGTTTCCTCTCGCGGCGTGTTGTCGATGGCGCCCAGAATCCGCGCCAGATTGGCGATCGCTCGCCTGGCGAATTGCAGGATCAACATGGCCGCGCCGATCATGATTACCAGCTTGACCGGCCATACCGGCGCGGTGAAGTCGCCGACTGCGCCGACAAAGGTGTTGCGTTCCCAGGACTTGAGGAACAATGGCCAGGTGGCGTGCAGAATGATGGCGACAACGGCGATCGCGGTGAGGTCGAAAAGGATTTCCATTGCCAGCGCGGCGCGCGGCGCGCGGCTGCGCACGGCTTCGAGAATGGCGTCGGATCGTGTCAGCCGGCCGGCGCGCATCGTCTGCGGGATCTGCAGAAACACGATGACGACGATCGACAGCGTGACCAGTTCGGGCACGCCGCTGATCGGTGCGTTGAACAGGCCGCGCCCGGCTACGTCGGCGCCGATCAGCACCATCAGCGCGACGATGAGCATCGTGCCGATGACGTTGAACGCAATCGTCAGGGCGTCGAGGCCGCGCACGACAAGCGTGAGTGGCCCCTGACCCTTGTTGCCGGCAACCGGAGGCATGGCCCGGGTCCGCTGGCTTCGGCTATTCCTTGTCCCAGTCGCGCAGCGGCGTGGCGCCGGCTGCCCGCATGGCGTCCATATAGGCAGACAGCAAGCCTTTCGCCGGTATGCCGTCGCCTTCGAGCTTGTTGGCCCAGTTGAGCGCGACATTGTCCATGCCGCTGGCCCAGGCGGCGCGCATCTCGGGGCTCGCATCGGCAATCGTCGCACCGGCTTCGCCCATCTTGGTCAGCGCGTTGTCGACGGCTGCGGTCAGTGCGGTGAGATACCATTGCGAAGCTGCGTCGGCGCCTTTCTTCAGCGCCGCCTGCATGTCGGCCGGCAGGCCGTCATACCAGTCCTTGTTGGCGCCGATGGCGCCCGCGAACTGCGCGCCGAGGCCAACCTTGGTGATATAGGGCGCAACCTCGTAGAGCTTGCCGGGCAGGGCGGCCGAGGCGAAGACGAGCACGCCGTCGTAAACGCCGGTCTTGATCTCGTTGTAATAGGTGGTCAGGTTGCCGGCGACGCCGACGGCGCCTGTGCCCGACAGCCAGTTGATGGCCGCGCCCGGGGCAGCGATCTTGCGACCCTTGAGGTCGTCGAGGCTCTTGACCGGAAAGTTGGTCATCAGCAGGTAGTCGTCGATGGCGATCGGGCCGCCCAGATAGACGATGTTGTTCTGGGTGTAGGCGGCCGTCATGCGTTCGTCGTCGCGATGCAGTTTGTCCACCACCTTGACGATGAGGTTGGGATCGGCCGTCACGAAGGGGGTGTAGTAGGTCACGTTCTGAAGGGCCAGCTTGGCCGGGTCGAACAGGGCCTGGATCGTGCCGATCTCGGCAAGGCCTTCCTCGACGGCTTCCAGTTCCTCGCCGACACCGGCGATCGAGCCGCCGAACTGGTCGGTGAAGGCGAAGGAATTGCCAGTGCCCTCGAGCGCCGCATTGACGGCCGGTTCAAAGGCTTCCGGGAACATCTTCACCCAGCGGAATACGGGTGGATGGCCGGCGACGACCGTGGCGTTCACGGTTTCGGCGCGGGCCTGCGCTGCATTGCCCAATAGAGGCAATGCCAATCCAAGCGCCGCCAATGCGGCAGTAAGCAGTCTGTTCATTTCGGTTTCCTCCCGGTTGGTATGCCTGCCGCTAGTTTGCGGCGCCACTTTCGGCCTCCTCGACCATGACTTCGCGTATGCCCGCGGCGCAGAAACGCACCAGCCGTCGCAGCCGCTTCTCGAAATCGGATTGTTCCGGGGCCTCGTTCGCCAGCCGTTCGGACCGGCCGGTATGGGCCATCTGGGAAACGAGCGCGCCGATCGAATAGGAATACGCCCAGGCGGCCGCACGGCGGTCGTGCGGCGGCACGGCGCGGGCCATGACCTCGATGAAATGATGCGCGATGTCGTCGTAATATCTCCGCACCAGTTCCACGTCTCGGCCCTTGCTGGCCGACGACATGGCGGCAAGGATGCGGGCATAGTTGACGCCACCGGCCTCCGGCGAGAGCGCCGGGCGGAAAAGGGCATCGAGGATTGCTTCCAGATCGTTGCTGCGATCCTGAGCCACCAGTCCTTCGAGCGCGCTGCGGCGCGCCGAATTGATGGCCGCCGTGCGCCGTTCGACGACCTTTTCGTAAAGGCCTTCCTTGCTCTCGAAATGGTAGTGCAGCGATGCCTGGGCGACGCCGGCCTCGGCGGCGATCATCTTCATGCCGGACGCGGCGTAACCGAAATCCGCGAAAATCTGCTCGGCGGCATCGAGAATGCGGCGCCTGGTGTCGGAGGCCTGATCGGTCGGGGCGACTTCGAGCATGCTGCAAGCTTCCTCCTAACTGATCGATCAGTCAATAGCTTGCGACGCCTCGTTCCGCGCCTGCCGGCATTCCCGGCTGCGAGGATGAAGTGCGTCCCGATTTCCCGTCAGGATTGAACTTGGTGGCGCAAATACCCGAAAATGACCAGGAAACAGGCGGAATCGAACCGAATCCCGAAGACCTTTACGAATTGCAAAGGGTTGCACCGGGTAATGGCGTGCGCAGGGTCGCGGACTGCAAATCTCCCGTTTCGAACATGAGGTTCGTCCGCACGCAAACCGCGCAGAAGAGAGCCGAGTCATGCAACTCGACGCCCTGACCTTGATGATACCGGGTTCGCTGGCGTTGATCTTCGCCGGCATTTTCCTTGCTGGCGCGTCGCTGTACTTCAAGTCGGAACCGGCGTTGAAATGGTGGGCTGCCGCGCATTTGTTCAACGGGCTGGGTCTCGGCATTCTTGCGGCCGGGCTGGCTACCCGGCATCCATTGGCGATCATCGCGGGGTCGGGTCTGATGACCGTTTCGCCGCCGCTCATTCTCGGTGGCGTCCGCAAGTTCAACGGTAGCAAAACACCCTTGCCCGTGCTGGGCGCGGGTGTGGCGATATGGCTGACGATGGGCATGGGACCGATGGGGATCGACGCCCAGCGCTGGTCGATCCTGTCTTCCTTCCTTGCCTGGAGCGTCTATCTCGGAGCATCGGTCTGGTGCATGTGGGGCGCCGGAAGGGAATCGTTCAAGTCGCAAATTCCGCTGATGGCGATTCTTGGCATGCACGCCCTGCTCTATCTTGCCGGCAGCGTCCAGGTGGCGACGGGTGGATTCAGCATCGGCGCGGCGCCAGCGCTCAATTCCCTGTTCGGACTGATTCATTTCGAGACCATTTTCTTCACCATGGGCACGACCATGTTCATGCTCCTTATCTGCAAGGAGCGTATCGACAGGCAGTACAGGGAAGCGGCCAAGTTCGACGTGCTCACCGGTGCGCTGAACCGCAGGATATTGTGCGATTCTGGGCAGCGCATGCTCGAGCGTTGCCACAGGGAGGACAGGCCGCTGTCGATGATCATCTTCGACCTCGACCGCTTCAAGCTGATCAACGACCATTACGGTCATCTGGGCGGAGACCAGATTCTGCGATCCTTCGCCAACACGGTGCGCAGCACGCTGCGGCCCAACGATCTGTTCGGCCGCTACGGAGGCGAGGAGTTCGTGGTCCTGCTGGCCGACACGCCCGTCGAAAGCGCCTGCTTCATCGCCGAACGCATCCGCACCAGCTTCGCCAGGCAGCATCGCTTCCTGGAGGGCCAGCCGGTCAACGCGACCGTCAGCGCCGGTGTCACGGAGGATCAGGGCGAGAGGGAACTGGAAGACGTCATCCGCAATGCCGACCGGGCGCTCTATCTTGCCAAGAACAATGGCCGCAACCGCGTCGAAAAGGCGGAGCCGTCCTTGTCCGATAACGGACAAAGCGCCGCCAACACCGCCTGACCGGCGCCCGCGCGCCAGACAATCGCGTCAACGGCAATCCGACCTGGCCTCAGACGGAAAATTCGGGATCGACATGATCGTGGATAAGGCTGCGCAATTCGTCGATACCGAGGAAGTCCTCGTTGTTGCCGCTGTGATAGTGGAAGTCGGGCGCAACTGGTGTGCACGGCATATGCCGGGCATAGGTTTCCATGTCGATGCCGCGTGTCGCGGGCAGGATGGCGTAATACTTGCCGATATCGACTGTGGTGGCGGCATCGGCGGGCACGATCATTTCCTCGTGTATCTTTTCGCCCGGCCGCGTGCCGACGATTTCCTGCTGGCAGCCCGGCGCGATCGCCTCGGCCAGATCGGTGATGCGGTAGCTCGGCAGCTTGGGCACGAAAATCTCGCCGCCGAGGCCGTTTTCCATCGACCAGAACACCATCTTGATGGCGTCTTCCAGCGTGATGCTGAACCGCGTCATTTCCGGATGGGTGATCGGCAACCTTCCTTCCTTGCGCATCTTCAGGAAGAAGGGGATGACCGAACCGCGGCTGCCCATGACATTGCCATAGCGGACCACCGAAAAGCGCAATGGCCGCGCGCCGACGATGTTGTTGGCCGCGATGAAGAGCTTGTCGGAACACAGTTTGGTCGCGCCATAGAGGTTGACCGGTGCGGCCGCCTTGTCGGTCGATAATGCGACGACCTTTTCCACGCCGACATCGAGGCAGGCGTCGATCAGGTTTTGCGCGCCCAGCACGTTGGTCTTGATGAACTCGAACGGATTGTATTCCGCGGCGGGCACCTGCTTGAGCGCGGCGGCATGCACGACGATGTTGATCCCTTCGAGCGCGCGTTTCAGGCGGTCCGCGTCGCGAACGTCGCCGAGGAAGAACCGTACGCCGGGGTAGCGGTCCCGCGGGAATTCCTGCGCCATGTCGAACTGCTTGAGCTCATCGCGCGAGAAGATGACCAGGCGGTTGATTTCGGGATGGGCCTGAAGGATGTGGCGCGTGAAATGCTTGCCGAACGAACCCGTGCCGCCAGTGATCAATATCGATTTGCCCGCGAGCATATGTGAGTTCCTGTTCCTGTTGCATTCGGCAGTGGATGCCGAGGCCGCCAAGGCGGCCGGCGGCGCAGCTTTAACAAGGCGTTTCCGCGATTGAAAGGGTTTCGCGTGACGGCGCGTCCGGGATCAGGCCATGCGGCCGGTCAGCCGGTAGGCGAGGAGGCCGATCATTTCCTTGACGAGGACGTTCATCTTCAGGAACTGGCCGGCCATGTCGCCGGAGAGATACGGGAAGCGCAAGGGGTCGGCGCGGAAATCGGTTGCGACGGGAATGACGTTCATGCCGACCTTGCGGAAGCATCCAAGCGATCGCTCCATGTGGAAAGCGGACGTGACAAGCAGCCAGGGACGCGTCTTCTCGGCCGCGGCCAGTTGCGAAACATAGACGGCATTCTCCCAGGTGTTGCGCGATTTCGCCTCGAACTCGATGCCGCGCGTGTCGCCGTAAAGCGCCTCGACCAGATGGTGGGCGGCGCTGGTCTCCGGCACGCCCTGTTGCAGCAGCGCGGACAGCCCGCCCGAATAGATCAGGCGCGATTGCGGGTAATGGCGTTTGAGTTCCAGACCCTTGACGATGCGGTCGGAAGCTTCGCCCAGATGATAGTCGCCGTTCCGCGCCGCGCTCTCCGAGTACAGCCCGCCGCCCAGGACCACGATGCCGGCCGGGTCGGGCGGCAATTCAGGCTGCACGATCTGCCTTTCGAGGCGGTAGAGCAGCAAGTCCGGCAACTGGGTGAAGCCGATAAGCGCGAAGGCGATGGCCGACAAGGCAAAAAGCCAGCCGGCGGCACGCCGCCTGCCGGACAAGGCCAGCAGCCCGGCCAGCAGCGCAAGCACGAACAGCGCGTTGAGTGGACGCGCAAAGACCCAGAAGATTTTCGAGGCGATGAAGAACATCGCGTCTTCCTATCTTTCCACCATTACGATGTCAGCGCGTATGCGCCGACGACCCGCCCCTGGACCGGTCAACGGTTTCTGCCGCGCAGGCGCTCGCGCAGCATCGCAAGCAGGTTCTCGGCCGAATCGAGGATGTTGGTGCCCGGCCCGTAGATGGCGGCGACGCCGGCCTTCTTCAGCGCGTCGTAATCCTGGCTCGGAATGACGCCGCCGCAGATGACGAGCTTGTCCGCCCCGCCACGGCTTGCGAGTTCTTCGAGCAGCATCGGCGCCAGTGTGAGATGGCCTGCGGCATGCGAGGATATGCCGACGACGTCGGCCTCCTCGGCCATGGCGAGGTCGGCGGCTTCCTGCGGGGTCAGGAACAGCGGGCCGACCGCAACGTCGAAGCCCAGATCGGAGAAGGCGGAGGCTATGACCTTGGCGCCGCGATCGTGGCCGTCCTGGCCCATCTTGACGACGAGGACCTTCGGCTTGTGCGACAGCGTCTGCGCCATGTCGGCGATCTGCTGCTTGACGTCCGCGTAGCGCTTGTCGCCCTCGTAGGACTTGCCGTAGACGCCGGTGACCAGATGCGTTTCGGCGTCATAGCGGCCCCAGGCATTTTCCATCGCCGTCGAAATCTCGCCGACGGAGGCGCGGGCGCGCGCGGCCTCGACGGCGGCGGCGAGGATGTTGCCCTTGCCCGAGCGCGCGACTTCCTCAAGGCCCTTCAAGGCTGCCTGGCAGGCGGATTCATCGCGGTTCTTGCGCATGCGGTTGAGCCGGTCGATCTGGTTCCGGCGCACCTTGGCGTTGTCGATCCGCAGGATGTCGATCTGGTCGGGAACGGTCGGTTTGTACTTGTTGACGCCGACGATGACTTCCTCGCCGCGATCGATGGTTGCCTGCTTGCGCGCGGCAGCCTCCTCGATGCGCGCCTTGGGCAGGCCCTCGGCCACGGCCTTGGTCATGCCGCCATGCGCCTCTACCTCCTCGATCAGCGCCCATGCCTTTTCGGCCAGTTCGCTGGTCAGGCTCTCGACATAATAGGAACCGGCGAGCGGATCGACGACTTTCGTCACGCCGGTCTCGTGGTTGAGTATCAATTGCGTGTTGCGGGCGATGCGGGCGGAGAATTCAGTCGGCAGGGCGATCGCCTCGTCGAAGGAATTGGTGTGCAGCGATTGCGTGCCGCCGAGCACGGCCGACATCGCCTCGAAGGCAGTGCGCACGATGTTGTTGTAGGGGTCCTGCTCCTGAAGCGAGACGCCCGAAGTCTGGCAATGGGTGCGCAGCATCAGGCTCGACGGCTTCTTCGGGTCGAATTCCTTCATGATGCGGCTCCACAAAAGCCGTGCGGCGCGCAGCTTGGCGGCCTCCATGAAGAAGTTCAT
>JAGRLL010000147.1 GCA_020441855.1 Nitratireductor sp. | reverse complement strand
GGTAGAGCAACTGACTTTTAATCAGTAGGTCCAGGGTTCGAATCCCTGAGCGCTCACCATCTTTCTCGTCGGTTTGGCACCGATACGTCCCGAGGGGGATGGTCCAGTTCTTCAAGCATGTTCAACGCGTTACCGGGGCCAGGCACACCGTGGCAGCGGGATGTGATTCGATTTTCCGTGAAATGAGCGTAGAATTCCCGATTGGTGGAGCCGAACGGGAAAGACAACACGGAGGTAACCATGCGCCCGTTATCGTTCGCTGCTTTTGCCGTCACTCTTTTGACGATCGTTGCAACGGTTGGAATTGCCCCCTCGTCGGCGGGTGAAGCCCAATTGCTGGCATTGGCCGCGCCGGAAGCGTCACAGGCCACCGGCCAGGTTCTCAACTATGGCGCCGACAAGCGTTATGCCCTGAATGCCTGCGGGCTTTGCAGCGACGTGGATTGCTGCGGTGGCAGCGAGAACGGCTGGAAGTTGTGTGCATCCGATTGCCCTTCCGGCCAGTACCGCTGCGAGCAGGTCGCCGTTTGCGATTAGAGCCCCGTCCCCCGCACAGACATCGAAAAAGGCCCGCCTTGTGGCGGGCCTTCTTGTTTATCGGGCCCCTGTTTGGTCAGTGTCCAGCGTAACGTTGGCTTCCGCCCTATCCTGACCGAACTCGGTCTCAGCCGAACGGGCTGCGGCAAACCCGGTACTGGCCGCTGAGGCTCAGATACAAATTGGTTGCCGGATTGTAGGACCGGTAGCGATTGAGACACCACTGGATATGCGCCGGCGGAAATTCGCCATAAACCGGTGGTGGCGGCGGCGGAACCACGTAAACGCGCGGCTGACGCGGCACTGGCCGATAGTAGGGCGGCGGCGGCGGTGGAGGGCGGTAATAAGGCGGTGGCGGAGGCGCACCCCAGCCGGGCCCCAGATAGATTTGCGCCATGGAAACACCGGTCGACCAGGATATGGCGATCAGAATTGCCATTGCACCCATCAGGACTTTTCTGACGAATGTCATTTGCAGATTGCTCCTCAACAAGAAGGATACGAACTGGCATCCCAGCCAGCAGCGTGAATATCGCGCTTTTCTAATGTACGGTCCTTGACGAAAATCAACATTCCGCATCCGGCCAACTTTTTGTGGAGGGCCTATCCGCCGGATGCCGGATTGACAGTCATTTCCCGAGCCAGTAGCTCGATCTGCGCGCATTACGGCGATGGCGTCGCCGATTCATGTTTCGCGCTGTCAATCATCCCCAATTCGTCCTGTACGCCCGGCCGACATTTGAGCAAGGTCCGCCGCGCACCCGTTTGCGTGAGGCCTGGAAGAGGAATTTGGCATTGCAAACCCACCGTCCGCAAACCCTCACCTGCCCCAATGGCGACAAGGTGCGCCTGCCCTTTTCGCATGACGAGTACGGCCGCCGGATCGCTAATCTGCATGCGATCATGAGCGACAGCGACATTCCGGTCGTTGTGCTCACATCGATGCATAACATCGCCTACTTTTCAGGCTTCCTCTATTGCAGCTTCGGCCGACCCTACGCGCTGGTTGTCACGCACGACCATTGCACACTGGTTTCCGCCAACATCGATGGCGGCCAGCCATGGCGCCGGTCGCAATGCGACAACGTCATCTACACCGACTGGCAGCGCGACAATTACTGGCGCGCGGTAAAGGCGCTCGTCCATGGTGCAAAACGTATCGGGGTCGAGGCCGACCAACTGACCCTTGCGATGCGAGACAAGGCCATGGATTTCCTGGATTCGCCTGAACTGGTCGACATCGCGCCCGCGGCCATGGTTTCACGCATGGTGAAATCGTCGGAGGAACGCGCACTCATCCGAGAAGGCGCGCGCATTGCTGATCTTGGCGGAGCAGCCATCCGCGAGGCGATCCGCGTCGGCGCGCGCGAGATCGACGTCGCCATCGCAGGGCGTAACGCCATGGAGTTGGAAATCGCCGATACCTTTCCAAACGGCGAAATGCGCGACACCTGGGTCTGGTTCCAATCCGGCCTCAATACCGACGGCGCGCATAACCCGGTCACCACGCGCAAGCTGAGATCGGGTGACCTGCTGAGCCTCAACGCGTTCCCGATGATCTCCGGCTATTACACCGCGCTCGAACGCACCCTGTTTCTGGGCGAGCCCGATGCGGCGACCCTGAAATTGTGGAATGCCAATGTCGCCGCACACGAACACGGCCTGTCCCTCATCAAGCCAGGCGCGAGCTGTTCGGGCATAACCGGGGAACTGAACCGATTTCTCGAAGCAGAGGATCTGCTCAAATACCGCTCCTTCGGCTACGGGCATTCCTTCGGCGTGCTCAGCCATTATTACGGCCGCGAGGCGGGACTGGAACTTCGCGAGGACATCGACACCGTGCTCAGGCCCGGCATGGTCATATCCATGGAACCGATGTTGTGGGTGCCCGAGGGAACGCCCGGCGCGGGCGGTTATCGCGAGCACGACATCCTGATTGTCACCGAGGACGGCGCGGAAAACATCACCGCTTTCCCGTATGGGCCGGGCGCGAACGTTATTGCCGCCTGAGACACGGCATCAATCCCCGATCGCATAACCCGTCAGCCGCCGGTCGGCGCGCGCCATGCGCCGGTCGAGCATCTTGGCCATCAAGTGACTGACCTCGCCGGCATGGGCGGAGTCGCCGGCAAGGTTGGTCGTCTCGTCAGGGTCGGCAACGAGATCGAACAGCATCGGCGGCACACCACCGTTGAAATGCACGAATTTCCACCGTTCCTCGCGCAGGATCGCGGCATTGCATTCGTGCTCGTCGAGGCCGAAATGAAGCTGGAAGCGGGTCGGCTTCCTGGGGTGCGAAAGGTCGATTTCCATGAAGGCGGCGTCGCGCCAAGCCGTCGTGCCGCCCTCGATCCATGGCGTCAGCGAGTGCCCGTCCATCGCCGGCGGCGGCGTCAGCCCAATCCATTCCAGAATTGTCGGCGTCACGTCCACGGATTCGGTGATCGCCGTCACTTTTCGACCGGCGGCGCGCGGATTGCGCGGGTCGCGAATGATCAGCGGAACGTGGTAGGCAGGCTCGAACACGCTGTCCTTGCCCCACATTTTCTTGTCGCCAAGCATCTCGCCATGGTCGCCGGTGACGACCACCAGCGTATCCTCGCTCTGGCCTGTGGCGTCGAGCCAGTCGAGCAACCGGCCCAGATGCCGGTCGACTTCCGCAATGAGCCCGAGATAGATGGCGCGCACCTGTGCTGCTGCCTCCTGCGACAGGCCGGCGCAATCGCCGTCGAAGCCCCAGAACAGCGATTTATGGATCGGCACAGAGAACCAGGCATCCATGAACGGATGATCCGGCGCAGACAGTACCGGCAACGCCACATCGCCCGGTGCAACCATGCTGTTATAGGGCGCCGGCGCAAGGAAGGGCGGATGCGGCCTGATATAGGTGACATGCGCGAACCAGGGCTCGTAGACCCTGGCCGACATCGCTTCCAGCGTACGGTTGGTGAGATAGGCGGTGTCGCTGTCTTCGGCGCTGTACATCGCCGGATCGGTCACCGCCGGCACGCCGCCGTCGGGCGCCACCGGTTTGTAGAGCGACGGCAATACGTGGTCTTCGGGCGGGCGAACGTCGTAGCCTTTCGACATCAGATAGGCAGGCCATTCCCTGCCCTCCTCCAGCCGCATCTCGACAACTTCGCGAAATCCCCTTGCAACCTTCTCGTAGCCCTGGAGTTCGGGATCGTTCGGGTCGAATTGCGTCGGGTCGGGCGTGGTATCGGTGTAGCCGAACAGGAGCGGTTCGTAGCCGGCCTTGCGGGCTTCGCTCGCAATCGTCGCGTGATGGTGCGCAAGCGGCGTCCCGTTGCGGATCGAGCGGTGGTTCATCGGGTAAAGCCCGGTGAGAAGGCTTGCCCGCGCCGGCCCGCATGGTACCGTCACCGTGAAATGGTTCTCGAAGCTGACGCTTTCGGCCCTCAACCGGTCGAAATTGGGCGTGGGCACGAGCCCGGCAAGCGCCCGGTTGCTGCCGCTGCCGGCGAGCGCGTCCGCGCGTATCTGGTCGATGACGACAAAGAGAACCTTGCCCTTCTGCATGGTCGATCCATTGGCTGTTGATCGCATTCGAACTCGCCGGCGCGCGTGCGCCGCGAGGAAAAGTCGAGATTACCCGATTCAGAACAATTCGGCAGCCCGAAGAACCTCAGCCGCCATGCTCGCGGGTGAAATCGAATTCCTCGGCGAAATGGCAGGCGCCGAAATGCTCGTCGTCGAGCTGACGAAGATGCGGCTCCTCCGTCCGGCACCGGTCCCTGGCGAAGGGACAGCGCGTGTGGAAGGTGCAGCCCGGTGGTGGATTGGTCGGCGACGGAATTTCGCCTTCGAGTTTTTGCCCGCCCGTCCGGTCGTCGGGATCGAGCGAGGGAATGGCCGACAGCAGCGCGCTGGTATAGGGATGGCGCGGTTTCGAGAACAGTTTGCGCGTCGGCGCGGTCTCGACAAGTCTGCCCAGATACATCACCGCGACGTGGTCGCAGATATGCGCGACCACGCTCAGATCGTGGCTGATGAACAGGAAGGATATGCCGAGATCGCGCTGGAAGCCCTTGAGCAGGTTGAGTACGTCGGCCTGGATCGAGACGTCGAGCGCCGCGACGGCCTCGTCGGCCACCACGAAGCCCGGATTGGATACGAGCGCGCGTGCGATCGCGATACGCTGGCGCTGGCCGCCTGAAAAGGCGTGCGGGAAGCGCCGCAGATGCTCCAGGTTCAGTCGGCACTTGGCCGCAATTTCGCGCACCCGTTCGTTGGTCTCGTCGCGCGAGGAAGTGAGTTTCATCACCTCCAGCGGTTCGGCGATGATGTCGCGAACCGTCATGCGCGGGCTGAGCGAGGCGTAAGGATCCTGGAAGATGAGCTGGGCGCGCCTGCGATAGTCCTGTAATTCCCTGCCCTTCAATTCGGCGATATCATAGGTCACCTCGCCGTCGGCAAACTCTGCCGATCCGCCCGAAATCGGCGCTGCTTTCAGCAACGCGCGGCCGAGCGTCGTCTTGCCGGAGCCGGATTCGCCGACAAGGCCGAAAAAGCTGCCGCGCTTGAGTTCCAGGGTCACGCCATCGACGGCCTTCAGCACGTGCTTTTCGGCAAACCAGCTTCCGCGCAGGGGAAAATGCACCGCGAGGTCGCGAACAGAGATCAGCGTTGCCTTTTGCGAGGTGCCGCTATGTGCTTCGCTCATGCCTCTGCCCCTTCCTTCTCGAGCAGCAGGCAGGCCGCCTCGTGTCCTTCGTCGACGAATGAGTAATGCGGAATCTTCGACCGGCACGGTTCGCCGAGCGAAACCGGGCAGCGCGTATTGAAAACACAGCCGGAGGGCCGCTCCAGCGGCGAAGGAATATCTCCGGGCACGGGCGTGAGTTCGGCGGTCAGATCGTCCAGCTTCGGCAACGCGTTGAGCAGGCCCTGTGTATAGGGATGCGCCGGCGTCTTGATCACCTGCCGCACCGTGCCCATCTCGACCAGCCGTCCCAGATACATGACGGCGACACGGTCTGCGGTCTGCGCGATGACGCCGAGATCGTGTGTGATGAAGACGATGCCCATGCCGAAGTCGACGACGAGGTCCTTCATGAGGTCGATGACCTGCGCCTGGATGGTAACGTCCAGCGCCGTGGTCGGTTCGTCCGCGATCAGCAGTTTCGGTCTGGTCGACAGCGCCATGGCGATCATGGCGCGCTGACGCATGCCGCCGGAAAGCTCGAAGGCGTACTGCCCAAAGCGCTTGGACGCGTCGGAAATGCCGACACGCTCGAGCATTTCGATGGAGATCTTCGTCGCTTCCTTTTCGTTCGCCGCCTTGCGGTGCAGAAGAAGCTGCTCGACCATCTGATCGCCGATGGTGATCGCCGGTGCAAACGAAGCCATCGGCTCCTGGAAGATCATCGAGATCGCGCCGCCGCGCACGATCTGCATCTCCCGCCCGCGCCTGAGCGACAAGATGTCGACCTCGCGACCATCAAGGTGCAGGTTGATGTGGCTGTCCTTGCCATAGACGGCATTGTCGGGATTGAGCCGCATCAGCGATTTGGCCGTCACGGATTTGCCCGATCCCGATTCGCCGACAAGTCCCATGATCTCGCCCGGTTCGAGCGAAAACGACACATCGTCGACCGCGGTGATGAGCCCCTCGTCCGTCTTGAACTGGAGGGTCAGGTTCTGGACGTCGATCAGACTCATTTTTTCACCCCCGAATAGGGATCGGCGGCATCGCGCAACCCGTCACCGACAAAGACGAAGGCAAGCACCAGCGCGATGAAGAAGATGACGGGAATGAAATACCATTGATAATTCAACAGCACGTCGGCCTTGGAAACGTTCTGCATGAGCGCACCAAGCGAATTGACCGGGTCCTTGAGGCCAAGGCCGATGAAGGACAGCGCCGTTTCCGAACGCACCATGTAGGGGAACGAAATCATCAGGTCGACGATGATGTAGCTGGTGAAACTCGGCAGCAAATGCTTGCGGATGATGTGACCGGCGGGCGCACCGGCGAGTTGCGCCGCAAGTACGTATTCCTGGCTGCGTTCTGTCAGCAGATGCGTGCGGATGCGTCGCGCCAGCGTCGGCCAGCCGACAAGGCCCAGGATGAGCGATATGACGAAGAAGCGCGTCTCCGAACTCCACTCGTCCGGCATGAACGCCGCCATCGCCATGAACAGCGGGATCGGCGGCACCGTGCGTATGGCGTCGGTGAACATCTGAAGTATGGAATCGATCCAGCCGCCGAAATATCCCGACACGCCGCCAATGATCAGCGCCAGGATGAAGGAGATCAGCACGCCGAGCGTGCCGACGGCGAGTGAGGTCCAGATCGCATGCAGCGTGCGCGAGAAGATGTCCTTGCCGCTGGAATCGGTGCCGAACACATGCACCTGGCCTTCATCCGCCCCGAACAGGTGTCGGTCGAAGGTCAATGCGGTGAAGTTGACGTCAAGCGCACGCCCCGGCAGGTCCCACTCGAAATCGATCAGGCTGTATTTCCAGCCCTTCACGAAGAAGTGGATGTAGTGCCGCTTCTCCTTGTTGACCGTGGTAACCCAGCGAAAGTTCGTCTTGATCGAACGCTCGCGCTCCACCGCATAGATGAAGGGCCGCGCTGAAAAGCCGTTGTGATCCCAGAATTTCGGGATTTGCGGCGCGCCGTTCTCGTAATTGACGTCGCGGCCGGCAACCGTGGGATTGTATGGCGACAGGAAGGGCGCGAACAAACCCATCAGCACCATGATGATAAGCGCCCAGCCGGCTATCATCGCAGAACGGTTGGACTTGAACCGGTGCCAGATGAGCTGCGTCTGGGAAGCGGTGAAGTAGGCTTCCTTCGCCTTCTGGTCCCGCTTGGTGGGTGCGGTGGCGGCTTGTGTTGTCATGACACGCTCCCTAACCCATCAGGCCGCGGCGTACGCGCGGATCCATCAGTGCCAACAGGATGTCGGTCACGAAATTGAGGAAAACGATGCTCGCCGTCAGCAGGAAGATGATGGCGCCCGCCAATTGCTGGTCGTTGGAGCGCGCAAGCGCCTCGATCAGCAGAGCACCCGCTTCCGTCAGCGTCAGGATCAAGGCGACGACGGGCAATTCGTTGAAGATACGGTTGAGGTCGAAGCCGAGGGAGTTGATGACGGGCCCCAACGCATGACGCGCCGGATAGCGCCACAGCAGCCGCCGGCCGGTAATGCCGCGCGCCGAGGCCGCCGTCACATAGAGTTTGCCGATCTCGTCGAGCATCAATGCGCGCACCGTCTGCAGCGCGAAAGCCGTTGCCGACCAGCCGAGGATGAATATCGGCAGCCAGGCATGTTTGAGAAAGTCCAGGAACTTTGGCCAGGACCATGCAGCGTCACGGAATTCCTTGGAAAACAGGCCGGTCAGCGAGTCGCCGAACATCACCGTGGAAAACAGCATGATGATGAGCGCGAGCAGGAAGTTGGGTAGCGCCAGGCCGAGATAGCTCACAAATCGCAGCGAGTTGTTGGTAAGCGCGCTTTTCGAGCTGGCAGATATGATGCCGACCGGTATGGCGATCAGATAGGAGGCGAACAGGGCCACCAGACAGATGGCGAGACTGATCCAGAATTTGTCGGCGAGAAGCTGGTTGATGTTGAGCCTGAGAATGCAGGAATCGCCGAATTCGCCTTCAACGAACACGCTTTCGACCCAGCTTCCCCAGCGCACCAGGAAGGGACGGTCGAGACCGAGCCGTTTCTTTTCCGCCTCGATGTCGGCAAGTGTGATCTGCGAACCCTGGGTATTCTTGAAGGCCAGGTAGCGCTCTGCGCAGGTGCCGGGCACCAGTTCCATAAGCGTGAAGACAATCAGCGACACCATAAGCAGTGTCACGATCGCCATCGCTGCACGCTGCAGCGTGAATTGCACGAATTGTGCCATCCCCTACCCCTGGTCTTGGCCCGCTCGATAGGCTTCAGGAATCTTTGTTCCGTGGACGGCCGTTTGTCCGGCTCTTGCCCGTCTGGCTCATCGGGCCGGATTGGTTCCGGCCCGATGATCGTAGCTAGATCGTAGCTGGGAGACTAGCGGATTATTCGTCCAGCCACCACTGCTGCGGACGATAGGGGAACGTCCGGTAATACTCGTAGGATGCCGTCTTGAACTCGGGGAAGTTCTTCACCGCGTTGCGCGCGAAGATCGGATCCGGGGTAAGTGCCGTACCGATGAAGAGCAGGTTTTCAGTCATGTTCTTCACCAGACGCTCGCCGAGTTCGTTCGACGCCGCCGAACCGACTTCAGCCGACTGGAAGGCATTGATGTCTTCCATCATCTGCTTGACGTATTCCGGCGGCTCGACGCCCTTTTCGCCCTTGGAATCGACCCACTCGGCCCACAGCATGCCCGTACGGTGCGCGAAGTAGTTCTCGAAAGGCGGAACGAACAGCTCGTTTGTGGCAAGCACGATGGCGAGCGGCTGGCTCTTTTCCCACATGCCGACGTCGAGCTGGTTGGACGATTGCGCGGAGCGATATTCGTCAGGCGTGACTTCCTTGACCGCGGTCTGGACGCCGATATTGGCCCAGTCCTGCGCCACCAGTTCGACCACCTGACCGGCGATGCCCTGTGTGGCGAACTGCATGTTCAGCACGATCTTGTCGCCGTTCGGCAATTCGCGGAAGCCGTCGCCATCGGTGTCCTTCATGCCGATTTCGTCAAGCAACGCCTTGGCGCCGTCTGCGTCGAACTCGATCGCGTACTTTTCCCACTTCGGATCGACGAAGGAAGGCGTCGGCGAGAAGCCGATATACTGGCGCGGCGTGCCCTGACCGAAATAGGCGGTCTCGTTGAGCGCATCGCGGTTGATGGCGAGCGACATCGCCTTGCGGAAACGCACGTCACCGAAGACCTTGCGCTTCTCCATGTCTTCCGACGTCACGTTGAACGAGAAGACGTGTTCGGCGATCTTCGGCTTCAGCTGGATCTGATAGGCGCCCTTCTCCTGGTTTTCGAGCAGGATCGGCACATCGGAAAGCTGAAGCGACTGCGACTTGTAGTCCACCTCGGAGTTGACCAGCTTGAGCAGGCGTACTTCGTGGTCGTTGATGAAGACCTCGTCCTGCTCGTTGATGTAGGGAAGCTGGTTGCCGGCCGTATCGACCATGAAGAAATACGGATTGGCGACGAAATGACGGCCTTCCGTGGTTTCCTTGATGGTGATGTGGCTCTCGAGCGTCGGATAGACGGCCTTGGGCAGTTTGGCGACGATGTCCGGATGGTTCAGCATCGGCGTTGCCGTATCGGTCCAGTCGGAATTGCCGTAATAGGCCTTGATCGCGTCATAGCCGTTCTCGAAGCCGAGCGACTTGGCGTACTCGTCCGCATTGTCGGCGATCTCGGGATGGAACATGCCGAGGAAGTGCTTCGGCTGGAAGGCCTGGCCGTAATGGGTCGCAAAGTGCGCGAGCAGGCCGGGCTTGGGCGCCGGCAGCTTGAACACCACGGTCTGAGGATCGATGACCTCGACCTGCATGCGCTCGCCGCCGACAAGGACATAATCCTTCGGCTTCTCGAAAACATGCGTGTCCATTTCGAGGTTGTCGTACCAGAACTTGATGTCTTCCGCGGTGAACGGCTCGCCGTCCGACCATTTGTGGCCCTTGCGCAGATAGAAGGTCAGTTCGGTGAAATCGTCGTTCCACTTCCAGCCCTTGGCGACGTTCGGCACGATGGTCTGCAGATCGTCGGAATAGCGCACGAGGTTGACGTGGCGGGTCGACAGGAAGTCGGAGGTGCCGGCTTCGGTAGCGTTGGACAGCGCATCGAGCGTGCCGCCATACTTGCCGATGGATTCATAGGGAACGACGACCAGCGGCTCTTCCGGCAGGCGGTCGGCCAGCGCCGGCAGCGCCGGATTGCCCTGGATCTTGCCGTTGAGATCGCCAATTGCCGGGTTGTCGGCATAGCTCATCTCGCAGCCAGCGGCCTTCTGGAACTCGGCGAGCTCGTATTGCTGGGGAAATTCCCCGGCGGCCACGCCCTGCATGTCGGCGACGGTGATCGCCGGACACGCGGCGGACGCCACACTTGCGAATGCAAGATAGGCAACGCCTGATAGCAGAATTCTCTTCACGATGATGCTCCCTTCAGTGGATGGCCAGTATTAGGCTTGTCTCGTTGTTGGCAATTGTTGTCAGCGGCGGACAGCCGTAGGACGTTCCCGTCATTTGTTATGATTGTTATTGGTCCTGATCGCCGATTTCAGCCCCGTCCTGCTTGTCATATTCGGTCCGAATGCCCCGTAACGCAATCACAAAAAAGGCGAGACCGTTCCGACCGACCCATAATGTGCCAAGATGACAGATAGATGAAAACTATTCCGGTTATACAACCATAAATTCAATCGATATTATGTTGTTTTTACTGTGAAAAAACAGTGAGAAAGAGGATGCCGCAAAGCACGATTCCCGCCGAGAGGACTCGAACGCGCCACGGCCTTTCCCCAAATAAAACAACACCGATCAACGCCGCAATGAGGACGCTGGATTCACGCACCGCCGAGATCGGTCCGAGCGGCGCCAGGGTCGCGGCAAAAATGACGAGACCATAGGCTCCCGCCGAAAACACCCCGCCAACAAACCCGGTAACGTAGGCGCGCGCAGACAGGCTGGACAGGCGGGCCCGCTGCCGCCAGAGGATGAAGAACATCACACTGGATGAAGTGGCAAACAGCCAGCCAATATAGCCCTGCGGACTGCCGGCGAGCCTGACGCCCAATCCGTCGACGACGGAATAGGACGCGATGGTGAGGCCGGTAAGCAGCGCGGCGCCCACGGCCTTGGTGTCGGAACGGGCGTTCCGAGACCCAAGGGCAAGCATCATGATTCCGGCGGATATCAGGGCGATGCCGACCCAGGCATTGGTTCCCAGCGTCTCCGAGGCGAACAGCCAGCCGCCGCTTGCGACCAGCAACGGCGCCGAGCCGCGCGCGATCGGGTAGACCTGGCTCAGATCGCCGAGCCGGTAGGAGACGAGCAGGAACCAGTAGTAAAACCAGTGGATGATCACCGAGGCGAAGATATATGGCCAGCTTTCGACCGACGGCGCCCGGGCACCCAGGAGAAGCACGATACCGACGAGGCCATGGCCGAAGGTGATGAGCGCCATCATCACCGCTCGCTCGCCTGCATGCTTGAGCATCGCGTTCCACGTCGCGTGCAGGAATGCGGCGGCCAGCACCATCAGGAGAGCGATATCGCTATGCTGTCCCATGTGGATTTCCGCGAGAAAATTCAGCTATCCGAAGCCGAAACAATGGCCTCTTCGACAATCGTCAGCGCGCGGTCGAGATCTTCCCGTGAAATCGTGAGCGGCGGCGAAAGCGTCAGCACCGAACCCGCGCTGATCTTGAAACTGAGCCCTTTGTCGAGACAGCGGTAGAAGACCGATTCTGCAAGCTGCCGCGCGGGCTCCTTCGTCTCCCGGTCTTTCACCAGATCGACGCCGAACATCAGACCCCTGCCCCGGACATTGCCGACGGACGGAGTTTTCACGGCGAATTCATTGAGACGAGCCAGGGCATAAGCTCCCAGTTCGGCGGAACGCTCGGCCAGCCCCTCCTCCTCGATGATCTGCAGCGTGGTCAGCGCCGCACGCGCCGTTACCGGGTTCTTCTCGTGCGTGTAATGCCCGATGGCGAAGTCGCCGGCGACGTCGAGTTCGGCCTTTGCCAGCACCGCCGCGATGGGCAGGATGCCACCGCCGAGCGCCTTGCCGAGCGTCACGATATCCGGCGTCACGCCGTCGCGGTGCGAAAGATCGTGCTCATGCGCGAAAAACCGGCCGGTCTTGCCGAGCCCCGTCGGCACTTCGTCGAAGATCATCAGCGCGCCGTGTTTGTCGCAAATCCGGCGTACCTTGCGCCAGAAGCCCGGCGGCGGCGGATTGGGTGTCGCGCGCATCGGTTCGCCGATGAAGGCGGCAACGTCGCCCTCCTTCTCCATGACGTAGTCGATCATGTTGGCGCAGGCATCGCCGCTCGCTTCCGCATTGGCGTGGCCATAGGGGCAGCGATAGGAATCGTAGGGCGCGACGTGTTCGGTGCCGGCAAGCAGAGGGCCGGCGATATGCGAGCGGAAGGTGGATTCACCGCCAACCGAGGCTGCGCCCAAGCCTGCGCCGTGGAATGCATCCCAGAAGGAAACCGTCTTGAAACGTCCGGTCGCCGCGCGTGCAATCTTCAGCGCAACCTCGTTGGCATCCGATCCGCCGGTGGTGAACAGCAGCTTCCACTTTCCCGGCAGCTTGCCGGTCAGCTTTTCAGCCAGTTCGATGGCCGGTTCGTCGGTGAAGCGGCGCGGCGTGAAGCTGAGCGTGTCGAGCTGCTGCCTGATCGCCGCAATCAGGCGTGGATGGCCATAGCCGATGTGGTGGACCGAATTGCCATGGAAATCCATGTATCGCCGGCCGTCGGCATCCTCGATCCAGATGCCTTCGGCTTTCGCGATGGCCGACATGACCGGCGTCGACAGCGATTGGCGCAAAAACACTTCCGCGTCGCGCGCAACCAGTTCGGCAGTGCGTCCACCCTGCCGCCGTGCCTGCCATTCGGCCCGTGCGGCAGATGTGTTGGATTCGCCTTCGGTGTGGACGTGACCGTCGCCGGATTCTTTCACAAGGATTTCCTTAAACGGCCATGTTCAGGCGATCGCCGATCAAGACGGCCACGGCATGGACCATGTCTTGACCTGGGTGAAGAATTTCATGGCTTCCAGCACGCCTTCCTTCACGCCATTCCCCGAATCCTTGATACCACCGAAGGGCGACATCTCGATGCGGTAGCCTGGCTGCTCCCAGATATTGACCGTGCCGACATTGAGCCCTTCGACATAGGCTGTCGCGCGGTCGAGCCGGTTGGTGCACACGCCGGAAGACAGACCGAACGGTGTCGAATTGGAGATCGCCATGACCTGTTCGTCGTTGTCGGGTACGCGAACGATGGGCACGATGGGACCGAAGGTTTCCTCGAACACCAGTTCACTATCGTGCGGCACGTGGTCGACGACGATGGGCGGCAGCAGTGCGCCCTTTCGGCCCGGATCGTACAGCACCCTGGCGCCGGCCTTCTCGGCATCGTAGACGCGCCGTTCGAAGGTCGCGGCAGCCTTTTCGTCGATGACGCAGCCGAGTTCGGTTTCGGGATCGGCCGGATCGCCGAACTTGATAGCCTTCGCCTTTTCCAGAATCATCGGCACGATGGCGTCGGCAACGCTTTCCTGAACCAGGATGCGCTTCACCGCCGTGCAGCGCTGGCCGGAAT
>JAGRLL010000146.1:13584-16337 GCA_020441855.1 Nitratireductor sp. | reverse complement strand
CCGCCTTGCCTATCCAGCCTTTATCGTCACGCTTTCGCCGTCGATGCTGGCATTGATTGCCATGTTGACGGCTTCCGCGAGTTTCAGCGTGTAAAGCGGCTGGACGGCATGGGCATCCGGCTGCCCCTCGAACGTGCCGTTCAGCAGATCGAGGAAGGTCGGCGGCACACGCGCCACCGTGCCGGTCGCCGTGACCGTGAACGAGGGTGTACCGTTGGGATCGTTGATTACAGCCTTGACGATCCCGCCGCGCGGTACCGCCGCCAGACCGACCAGCAGCAGGTTGAGCAGCAGCTTGACCTTGTTCTTGGGCATCAGCGCGCGTTCGCCGACCCATTCCAGATCGGTCTTCTTCTCGTTGGCGAAATAGCCCCGCGCCACGCTTTCCGCGTCACCCGTATCGATGTCTGCGCCGGCCGATCCGGCTGCGCCGTAGGCGATGCGCGCAAATTGCAGCTTCGCCGATGCATTCGCCGAGGAGGAACGCACCAGGGACATGGCGATTTCCTGCGTCTCCGCGTCGCTGTCGTCGTCGAGCAGTTCCAGTCCGTTGGCGATCGCGCCTACCGGCGAGATGATGTCGTGGCAAACCTTGCTGCTCAAAAGCGCAGCCAGATCGAGCGCGCTCACGTCTGGAAGTTTCGGCATCTGCCCGGTCCCTCGTATTATCTGCCCTCGTCACCCGCCTGCCGCATCGCACGGCGCGCACGCTTATGGCCCTGCCGAATCGTCACGGCGGCCTGCCGTTTCTGGTTACACGATAGCGCGGTGCCAACAAAACCGCCCTTGGTAAACCTTCTGTAAAATTTTTCCGTTGCATTATCTGGATCGAACGCCGGCAGGCCCAGCCGACCGGCTCTGTATCTTGCGTTTTCGAGGAACCCAGATCATGGCCCGTACCCGAGTACTTTCCCGCCCCCTGGCAATTTTCCGCAAGCTGATACTGGCAATGGCATTGGCCTGGCTTGCAATGGCCACCATCGTGCCCGTCCAGGCGAGCGCGCAGGCTTATCGCACCTATACCGTTCAGGAAATCGTCGATGCGGGCCACGGCTTCTTCGGCGCCACTTCCGGTGCGCTCGCCGGTGCCGTCGAGCAGGCCTTCGAGAAATACGGCCTGCCGAACGGCTATATTCTGGGCGAGGAAGCCGGCGGCGCCTTCATCGGCGGCCTGAGATATGGCGAGGGAACGCTGTTCACCAAGAACGCCGGCGATCACAAGCTCTACTGGCAGGGCCCTTCCGTCGGCTGGGATTACGGCCTCGACGGCAACCGCACCATGATGCTGGTCTATGACTTGCCGACTATCGACTTCATCTATTCCCGATTCTTCGGCATTTCCGGTTCGGCCTACATGGTCGGCGGCCTCGGCATCACCGCGCTGACACGCAGCGGCGTCAATCTGGTACCGATTCGCACCGGTATCGGCGCGCGCCTCGGCGTCAACATAGGCTACCTCAAGATGAGCCGCGAACCGCGCGTCAATCCTTTCTAGTTTTCGGGCCGTTCAAGGTTCGGGGCGGCCATGGCGTCGCCGCCTGAACGGTTTTAAGGTTAAACAGTCCTTGTCGTGGCGCGTTCACGGGTTTCGTGCAATGATGCCGCAATCTCCTTTATGTGGCGAAAGCAGCGGGTTGGCACGTGTTTGAAGGCATTCTCCTCTTCGGATTGGGCTTCCTGAGCGCGGCCCTCATCGCATTGATGATCTCCCCGGCGGTCTGGAATCGCGCCGTGACACTCACCAAGCGCCGCGTGGAAGCGTCCGTTCCGCTGACCCTGAACGAAATCCAGGCGGACAAGGACCAGTTGCGCGCCGAATTCGCGATGTCGACGCGGCGACTGGAACTGAGCGTCGAGGAATTGCGCGAGAAGGCCGCGAATCAGGTCATCGAGATTTCCCGCAAGCGCGACGATCTCGCCAAGCTCGCCGAGGAGAGCAAGGACCGTATCCGCGTCATCGAGGAACTGGAGGCGCGCTCGGCCGAATTGCGCGCCCAGCTCAAAGACCGCGAGGAGCGTCTCGCCACCGCCAACAGCCGGCTTGAGGAAACACGGGCCGAACTCGAGGCCAAGGCGCTGGAGGCCGAACGCATGCGCTCGCGCTTGTCCCAAACCGAAGTCGACGTCGACAGCAGCCGCATCGAGCTTGTCGCCAAGCAGACGCAGATGGAAAACCTCAACGACCGCGTTTCCCAGATATCCGAACTCGAAGACAGGATGCAGCGGGAACTGGATGTCGAGCGCGACAAGAGCTCTGATTTGGAAAAGAAGCTTGCCCGGCTTCAGAAGCAATTGTCGGGCGTCGAGGCAGATCTCGAAAAACGCGAGCGCGACCTCGCGCGCATGCGCGCTTCCTCGGGCGAGGAAGACAAGGTCAGCGCCGAGTTGACCCACCAACTTGCCACGGAAAAATCGCGCAATGTCGAACTGGAGGCAAAGCTGGCGCAAACCACCCTTCAGATGGAAGCTCTGTTGAACGACGCCTCCAACGACAACGTTGAAAAGGCGATGTCCTCGCTTCGCAACGACAAGGATGCGCTTGAATCCAGGATTGCCGCGCTGACCGAGGAACGCGACAGGCTGAAGGAGGATTTCGGCTCGGTGGAGCGGGTTAAATCGCAGGACTGGGAATCGGAGCGTCGCGAAAACGCCATTCTGCGCGAACGCATCAACGATCTGGCTGCCCAGGTGACCGCGATGACTTCGGCGCTGGAGGGCGATCATTCCGCCATCGACGAGATTCTCGCCAAGAC
>JAGRLL010000146.1:0-13502 GCA_020441855.1 Nitratireductor sp. | reverse complement strand
TGCAGGATTCCGCCCGCCAGAACAAGGCAGGCTGACCGCGAAGGCTTCCCGCCTTTCATCGAACAGCCTTCCGATCCTCGCAAAGCCGGGTAAGATCGCGTCATGATGCGGTCTCTCGCACGAATGACGCTCGCGCTTGTGGCGCTTTCCTTCGCCTTGCCCCACCAGCCGGCAAGTGCCGGCGACGCGCGCTATCGGCAGCGCCCGGTAGCCACGGCTTTCCCGCCAGTCCCGACCATACCCCAGCAACTGGCCGCGCTCGACAACACGCCCGTCGACAATCCGGCAAGCGAAGCCGGCATCGCACTGGGACGCATCCTGTTCTACGACCGCGAATTGTCGGTGAATGGTCTGGTTTCCTGTTCGAGCTGTCATGCCCAGGCGGCCGGCTTTGACGATCCGACAAGGTTTTCCATCGGTTTTGAAGGCAGGATCACCCGACGCTCCGCCATGGCACTCGCCAATGCCCGTTTCAATCCACGCGGTCACTACTTTCGCGACGAGCGCGCGCCGGGCCTTGAAGCACAGGTACTCGTCCCCTTCACCGACGAAGTCGAGATGGGGCTGGAACCGGGCGAACTCGCCTCCCGTATCGCCAGCCGGCCCTGGTATGCGCATTTGTTCAAAGCCGCTTTCGGAGACCCGCAAGTCACCGAGGAGCGCGCGGCCAGGGCGCTTGCGCAATTCGTACGCTCGATCGTTGCGCTCGGCTCGCGCTATGATCGCGCCCGCGCAGGCAAAGCGGATCCGCTGGCCGACTTCCCGGAATTTTCGTCATCCCAGAACCGGGGCAAGTTCCTGTTCATGGCGCCGCGCGAAAAGGGCGGCGCAGGCTGCGCCGCCTGCCATGAGAGCGCTGCCTTCGTGATCGTGACACCGCGCGACAATGGCTTGCCGGAACTGGCGGGACGCCCCGATGACGGCGTCGGCGAGACGACCGGCCTCGGCGCTGACAAGGGCCTGTTCAGAACGGCTTCGTTGAAGAACATCGCCGTTACCGGCCCCTACATGCATGACGGCCGGTTCGCGACCCTGGAGGAAGTCATCGAGCACTATTCCAGCGGCATCGCCGCCAATCCCAATCTGGCGCCGGAGCTCAAGGACAAGGACGGCAAGCCGGTCCGCTTCGATTTTACGCCGGAAGACAAGGCTGCATTGATCGCGTTCCTGCGAACGCTGACCGACGAGGGCCTGCTTGCCGATCCGCGTTTCGCCGATCCGTTCAGGAATCCGCCCGGCTAGCCGGGGCGATTACCGCAGGATCGCCAGCGCAAAATCCTTCAGCAAGGTGCCGATCCGCGGATTGCGTTCGGCGATTGCCGCCGCCAGCGCCTGATCGGCGATTTCCTGCGATGGCTTGGTGTCTAGAAAGACGGCAAACTCCGTCTTGTGCCGGGACAGCAGCGCCATGCGGTCGAGCCGCCAGGGGTCGCCGATATTGTGGTCCGCCACCAGCGAAAGCACGGCGGCGAGATTCGCCCGCACTTCGGCCTCGATGGCCGCCAGTCCCGAGCGCACGGCCGGACTGGCCGCCGTCTGCGGTGTCATCGTGGACCTGTATCGCGCCGCACCCGCCGCCAGCCGCGCCGAAACCTGAAGCCTGAAATCGTAGATGCGCGCGATCTCGGGCAGGTAGGTGATGAAATTGTGTTCCGCACGCAGGCGCTGCTGCGGAGAAAGCGCTCCGTTCCCGCCGGTCCCCGTCAGCATGTAGGCTCGCGCCAGCGTCCCGGCCTGTGTGCTCAGTTCGGCAAGCAGCGCGAATTGTTCAGGCGGCGCCGGCGGGCCTTCCGCCGCCGCCAAAGGCAGGGCCAGATTGAACAATGCGCCGGCGTCCGGGTCGGCAAGGCGCGGCGGCGTCTCGGGCGATGCCCTGACCGCGCCGATCAATTCTCCGCAAGCGGCGACCGCCACGCCGCTGGTCAGGCTGTTGGCCTGCGCGCAGACCGCCGCCGGCCCGGCGACGAGCGCCAGTAGGAATACGAATGCAAAGCTTCGAACCCTAATCAACCGTGACCGTCGCGATGATGCGATCCTCGCCGAGACTGTAGACCAGCAGCTTCTCGCCCTGGCCAGGTATCGTGACATGCAGCAGGATATTATCGCCATCGAGAGCCGTCGAGACGATCCTGCTGCCGTCGGGCAGGTCGATGCGGCCGGCAAAGCCGGGTTCGACCGGCACTCCCGATCCGCCCTGCGTCGCCACCGGTGGTGCCTTGGCGGATTCGTCCCTGTTGCCGATCTTGTAGACAATGGCACCCAGTACCGCCATAAGGCCGATCATCATGATGCCGATCGAGATCAACATCAGGCGCATCATCTTGCGGCGCACGCGTTCGACCGCCGGATCGAGCGGTTTGTCTACATCGTTGTCGTCATGCGCGTTCATTGCGGTATTCCCGAAGTGCAACAAGCCCTGCGCCACCGCCAGATTTGCCGGACGCGGCAGAAAGGTTCCTCTTGATCGCGTTTCCTAACCCGGAAGATATGGAAGGGGAAGAGCAGCCCGTTCGCTTCGTGGTGGATGCCGAGGATGCGGGTGCCCGTCTCGACGCGTATGTCGCCTCCCGCATGCCGGCCCATGTTTCCCGCTCGCGGGTCAAGGCGCTGATCCAGGACGGCCACGTTACCCTCAACGGCAAGGTTTCGGCGACGCCCAACCAGCGGCTCAAGTCAGGCGATGCGATCGCACTCGCCGTGCCCGAGCCAGAGGATGCGACACCGCTGCCGGAGGCAATCCCGCTCGACGTCCTCTACGAGGACGCCGATTTGATCGTCGTCGACAAGCCGGCGGGCATGGTCGTCCATCCCGCACCGGGCAACGCCACCGGCACGCTGGTCAACGCATTGCTCGCCCATTGCGGCGACAGCCTTGCCGGCATCGGCGGTGTGAGGCGGCCGGGCATCGTCCATCGTCTCGACAAGGACACATCCGGCGTCATGGTCGCCGCCAAGACCGAGCGCGCCCATGCCGGCCTCGCCGAACAATTCGCCGACCATGGCCGCACCACTCCGCTCGAGCGGTCCTATCTGGCGCTGGTCTGGGGCACCCTGCCGCGCCGCACCGGCAGTGTGGACGCACCGCTCGGCCGCTCGCCGCACGACCGCCTGAAACGCGCCGTGGTTTCGCAACGCGCGCCCGATGCCCGCCACGCCGTAACCCATTACCGCGTATTGCGCACTTTCCCGGACAGGAACGATGGCAGCCCCGTCATTGCTTCGCTGGTCGAGTGCCGGCTGGAAACCGGCCGCACCCACCAGATTCGCGTCCACATGGCCCATATCGGCCATCCGCTGATAGGTGATCGCGATTACGGCGCGCATTTCGCTACCAAGGCAAACGTCCTGCCGGAGGACCTGCGAGAGGAGATCGCCGCCTTCGCACGCCAGGCGCTTCACGCCGCCACACTCTCCTTCGCCCATCCCGCATCCGGCGAAACCATGCGTTTCGAGGCCCCGTTGCCGGAAGATTTTTCCCGCCTGCTTCATCTTTTCGAAACCTCGCACTGAGGATTTGAGGTCACGTATTACGTAAATTTCATGCAACGGACGCAGATATCCCTATATGATGGGGGTGTGGCGGGTGATGATTCCGCATGCCCGTGATTGAGGGTTCGCTCGACTGAGGAGCCCTGTTTCATCTCAAGGAGGGTGCTTCATGGCCCAGACATTGCCAAGCGTCGCTGCCGGTGACACCGGTCTCAGCCGTTACATGGAAGAAATCCGACGGTTCCCCATGCTGGAACCGGACGAGGAGTACATGCTGGCGAAGCGCTTTCACGAACATGATGACCGTGACGCCGCCCACAAGCTCGTCACCAGCCATCTGCGCCTCGTCGCCAAGATCGCCATGGGTTATCGCGGTTACGGCCTGCCGATCGGGGAAGTCATTTCCGAAGGCAATGTAGGCCTGATGCAGGCAGTCAAGAAATTCGAGCCCGACAAGGGCTTCCGCCTTGCCACCTATGCAATGTGGTGGATCAAGGCCGCGATCCAGGAATACGTGCTGCGCTCGTGGAGCCTGGTGAAGATGGGCACGACCGCCAACCAGAAGCGGCTGTTCTTCAACCTGCGCAAGGCCAAGAGCCGCATCCAGGCGCTCGACGAGGGCGACCTCAACCCCGATCAGGTCAAGCAGATCGCCACCCAGCTCGGCGTCTCCGAAGACGAAGTGGTCTCCATGAACCGCCGCCTCGGCGGCGACGCCTCGCTCAACGCGCCGATCAAGGCCACCGAGGGCGAGAGCGGCGAATGGCAGGACTGGCTCGTCGACGAGAGCGAGAGCGCCGAACAGGTGATGATCAAGCAGGACGAGCTCGAGACGCGCCGCGAAATGCTCAAGGAAGCGCTCGAAGTCCTCAACGACCGCGAAAAGCGCGTCTTCCTGGCGCGCCGCTTGGAGGAAAACCCGATCACGCTGGAAGATCTCTCCCAGGAGTTCAACATTTCGCGTGAGCGCGTGCGCCAGATCGAGGTNGAGGTGCGCGCCTTCGAGAAGGTGCAAAAGGCGATGCGCGCCGCCGCACGCGAACTGGCCAAGGGTCCGGCAGCGCTGGAGCACCAGGAAGGGGCGTAAGGCGCGCCGTCAGGCACGCGCCGAGACAAACGCTGCGGGAATCGGAATGCGGAAGGGCGCTTCGCCGCCGCAACAACGCATGACCTCATCGACAACAGCCTGCCGGATCGCCTTCTTGCGAGGCTCCGGCTGGCCACGCAGCAGCGCCGCACCCCTCACCGTGCCGTCGTGAAAGAAGACGAACGGCGCGGCGGGATCGCTACTTACCCACATGCTGTCGACGGTCTGGAAGGCGATGTCGCCGAAGCCCGCTGCCTCAAGCGCGGGAACGGCAATTTCGCGTGAACCGTAGGCATTGGCGTCGGGTGCGGCCGGCAGCGCGATGTCCGGATCGCCATGGTCCTGTACCGCCTGGAAAAGCCAGCGGAACGCGCCGTCCATCTCCATGCCGTGCCACACTGTGTAGGCGAAGCGTCCGCCATTCCTGAGCACCCGCTTGACCTCGCCAAACACCTGCTCGGGCTCGGGAACGTGCGGTATGCCGAATCCGATCGTCACGGCATCGAAGCTGTCGTCGTCGAAATCGAGCGCCATGGCGTCACCTTCGACAAACCGCGCGCCGGGTGCATTCTCGCGTGCCAGCTCCAGCATGGCGGCGGAAAAATCGACGCCGGTCACCCTGGCCCCGGTAGCAACCAGCGCCTTTGTCAACATGCCGTGACCGCAGCAGATGTCGGCAACATGCATGCCCGGCCGGGCATCCACCGCAGCGACAAAGGTGGGCGCACACATGTCCGCAGCTGCCGCAAAATCCCGGGCATAGGCGCGTGCCGTTTCCGGCTCCGACCAGCCGCGCAGTTCAAGGTCGGCGAAATCCCGAAACTTCTGCATTGGCACAATCCCCTTTCGGTATGGCCAACCGCGCTTGCCCCGATCAACGCCTGACACCACCATGATGCACTACGCAGCGGTCCCGTCCACCCGCCACGCCGGTAAACTTTCCACAAGCGGGCCAAATTCTCTCAGGCGCATGAATGGGCTTGCCCGGCAGGAAAAACCGGGCGAAAAAGCTCGCGCATGCCGATTCAGTATGCCGCCAAGACGCATTGGCCGGCGCATGCGCCCTCATCCGATTGCGTTTTGCCCGAGGCCAGGATGCGCAGACTGTCTGTACCGCTTGTCGTCATCGCACCCATGCTCGTTTCGTGCACCGGCGCAGGACCCGAAGCCGTCTTGACAGTCGCCGCGACGCCCGAGCCGCCCGCATCCACCATGCCTGTACCGGCCTTCGTCGCGCCGGAATATTCCGGTCCCAGATTGCCGGGCAGATGGGGCGTCTATGTCGATGCAGCCAATGCGCCGACGAGCTTTCCCACCAATGGCGGGGCTGGGAGCGGCGCGAGGGCCGGCGGCGTGGATTGCGTCGGCATGACATACGACATCCCCGCGGGCTCCATCATTCGCGACACCATGATCGAGACCTCGAACAACGCCTTCGACACGGCAAGGGCGCTCTCTTCGCCGCCCCGCAACGGCAATATCGGTGGTCTGACCTGGGCCCTGTCCATCCGCGTCACTCGCACGGAGGGAAGTTTCGTCCGCGACGAGACGACGGCCGGTCCGGTCGCGCGCGCCGATCTGAATGCGGAAATTACCGTCCTCGACAAGCGCGGCGAGGTCGTAAGGACCATGACGGAAAGTGCGGCTGCCATGTCGGATGCCGGCTCCGGCGGCTGCAATGCCGGAGCGGCGTTGCTGACCCTCGCCTATCAGCGCGCAAGCCTTGCGCTGATGAACGAGGTGATCCCCGAACTCGGCACGAACTGAACGCGCCAGGGAGCACCTCGCTCGTCGATAGCCGGCTTCTTTTGACTACTTCAACTCCACCGCGTAGCTGTCGAGCGGCGGAACTTCCTTGATCAGTCCCGCTTCCTTCATGAATGAAGCGAAACGCTCATAGCGGTGCCGGTCGAGCGCGCCGGGCCGTTTGGCCAGTCTCGGCAGCGTGTCGCGCCATGCTCGCCTGTTCAGATCGTTGTTGAGATCGGCATGCGACCTGGCGAACACCGCCCATGCCTCGTCGGGATGATTGGTCAGCCACAAAGTCGCCTGTTCGAGCGCATCGACGAAACGGCGCAGCCTTGGATCGTCCGTCCGGTCGTTCTTGGCGACCAGCACCAGCTCGTTATAGACCGGCACACCATGTTCCTCGGGAAAGAAGGCGACGCCTGGATGTTCCTCGATGTCGAGCTGGTTCAGTTCGAAATTGCGAAACGCCCCGATCACCGCATCCACCTTGCCGGCGATCAGCGATTGCGACAGCGCGAAATTGATGTTCACCAGCTTGATGTCGGCGAGACCGAGGCCTTCCTGCTTCAGCATGGCCGCGAGCAGCGCGTCCTCGAAGCCGCCGACCGAGAAGCCGACGGTGCGCCCCTTCAGATCCGCGACCGATTTCACCGGGCCGTCGGCGAGCGCCACCAGCGCGTTGAGCGGCGTCTCGGCAAGCGTCGCGATACGCGACAGCGGCAGGCCCTCGCCGACCTGCACGTGCAATTGCGGCTGATAGGTGACCGCGACATCGCCCTGTCCTGCAGCCACGAGACGCGGTGGCGCGCTCGGGTCGGCCGGCGCGATCAGTTCCACCTCAAGACCCGCATCCGCGAACAGGCCGCGCTCCCTGGCAATTACCAGCGCGGCATGGTCCGGATTGACGAACCAGTCGAGCAGCACGGTGAGTTTGTCCGCGGCCATCGCCGGCCGGATCAAGGTGAAAAGAGCAAGAAAGGCAAGTACGACGCGCATGATGTGGGTTCCGGTTGCAGGTTTCGTTTTCGGTTTGGGTGATGGTTTTTCCTCAGACTTCATGCGCGCGCCAGAACACCAGCCGGTCGCAAAGGGCGGAGACGGCGTAGCGCAGCATAAAGGCGGAGAGGGCGAGGATGAAAAGGCAGGCGAACACCAGATCGGTCTGCACGCGGGCATTCGCCTGCAACATGACATAGCCCAGCCCACCCGACGCACCGGCCCATTCCCCGACGATGGCGCCTATGGGCGCCAGCGTGGCCGCGATCTTCAGCCCGCTCGACAGCGACGGCAAAGCGGCGGGAATGCGTACCTTCAACAGGGTCTGCGCCGGGCTGGCGCCCCAACCGCGCGCCAGATCGAGCCAGGAGGCATCGGTCGACTTCAACCCGTCATGGAAAGCGGAGGCGACCGGGAAGAAGATGATCAACGCCGCCATCGCGATCTTCGATCCGATGCCGAACCCGAACCAGATGACGATGAGCGGCGCGATGGCGAAGACCGGGAGGGTCTGGGTCGTCACGATCGCCGGCATGGCGAAGCGCTCGATCGCCGGAAACCTCGTCAGCACGAGCGCGATGGCGATGCCCGCCGCCGCGCCGACGCCAAGGCCCAGGAGCATCTCGCCCAAGGTCGTCCAGGCATGGAAGACGAGCTGGCCGGCATCGCGCACCAGAACACGGGCGACCGCGCCTGGAGAAGGCAGAAGATAGGGGGGTGGGCGGAATGCGACAATCGCCGCCTGCCACGCGGCAAGGATGAAAAGGGCCGCAATCGCAGCGCCCGCGCCCTTTCGCCATCCTTGACTGGTTCCGCCCTTCGGCATGATCCGTTTCCCTACCGGATCGGAAAACGAACGGGTGCAAAGCGAATGGCATGTATGGCGGCAGTGTACTTGCGGCCTCCATCCCTTCGCCGGCATTACCCGGATCAGGTTCCCGATCACCCTTCCCGCACGTCGCCGTCGGGAATTGAAAGTGATCAAGGGTTCGGTCTTTCGACCATCTCAGCCCCGGCAAAGACCGGAGGCACCCCTTGGAGTGAATTTCGCGCGAGCCTAATGCGCAATCGCAGCGCCGGCAAGTGGCCGATTGTGCAAGCCTGTCATGCGGATGGAGCAGGCGCGGCACACCCGGTGCCGCGCACGCCTTGCCTAGCGGGTGTCCCAATCGGCGAAGGCATCCTTGAACACCTTGTCGCCGATAGCGCCCTTTTCCAGCGTCACCAGCGCACGCCGCCCGCTTGTGTAGCCGACCGGTATGTCTATCCAGCTCGAAGCGGTGAGCAGCTTGCGGTTGGTTTCCTGAGCCTGCGCCAGATTGTTGAGCGCGATCAGGAAATAGCCGGTATCGATCTTGGCCGGAACCGCGATCAGGCCTTCGCCGCGCGCCTGCTCGCTCGATTTCATGACGAAACGCGCGACATTGTCGATCTCGCCACCCGAGAAATCAGCCGGCGTATCGAAGCGTAATTCGATGATGTGGCTGGCCGGCAGAGCCTCGTCGACATTGCGCCGGATGGTGATCTGCATGACAAGACCGCGCCCCGGAACGTCGAACTGGCCCTGGATGACCGCTTCCGGCGGCATGCCGTCGCCCGGCGATTGTTCGTCCAGCGACCAGACAATCGCCGCATTGTCGCGTGTCGCGCCCGCGCCGGCGCCGCCTTCCTCATAGAGATAGGCCTTCTGTGCGATCGCCGGTGGCGGCAATGCGCCGGACTGGCCCTGTTCGCTTGCAGCCGCGCTTTCCTGCTGCCCCTGTGCACCATCCTGACCGACAGGATTGACCTGCACGGGCTGTTCGGCAGCCGGAGGCTCCTGGGGCTGCGCCGTGGATTCGGCCGGCGCCGTCGACGGCTGTCCGGCGTCGCGAACGGGTCTGCTGAGCGCTTCCTCGCCGGCCTGGCCAGGCACCGTCTCGCCGCTTTGGTTGAGACGGACATCCTCCTTGCCGTCGTCCCCTTGCCCGTCCGGGGCCACGGTAGACGATTCTTCGCCATTGTTCCCCGTATCCGGCTTGTCGGACGCGGATCCCGGCATCATCAGGTCTTCGAGACCGAGCGCGGCAAGCAGCGGCTCCTTGTTGCGCCAAAGCGCATATCCGCCTGCCGCCAGAATGGCCAGCACGACGAGGGTCACGACCAGGGAAACGAACCAACCGCCGCGCGGTTTCTCGCGCCCGAGTGCCGAAACCCGCTGGCGACCCTGCGGCGCTCGATCGTACTCGTCGAGTTCGTCGAGCATCGCATCATAGGCAGGCGTGCCGTTGCCTGCGCCCCTGGCGACGGCGGGAGCCTGGCCGGGTGCGGCTGCCTGGCGTGGCGCGGATTGTGTCGGCGCGGAGGGTGTGGGCGTGGCTTGGCGCGGTGCGGAAGGCGCCGGCGCCGCTTGCCGTGCCGGCTGAATTGGTTGTCCACCCTGCTGGGTCTGGACCGGAGCCCGCGGCCGCGGCGCGGCGGGTGCAGGCGATGCCGGCGCGGGCGCCCGGCTGGGAGCGGCCTGCACTGCGGGCGGGGAAGCTGCGGGGGCGGCTTGTCCTGCCTGCCCGGCAAATTCCGCTTCAACCGTCTCGATGGCGTGTTCGAGCAGCTTCATCTGCCGCGCGATCGCATCCTCGGGCGGCGTGGGTTCAAGCGCGCGCAATTGACGGTCGATCGCCTGGCGCGCCTTGCCGTAGACGACGCTGCGGTTCTCGACCGTATTTCTCGGCAATCCTGAAAGTGTCTTTTTCAGAATCGAATAATAGTCGGCCATCTACACTTCCATCCGGATCAAGTTTCGGCACCAGCCGGACGACGCCCCCCGCGCTGGTCACGCATCACTTACCCACCAGCGCCCGAAACGACGGATTCTCCCGTTTCATTGTTAATCTTGAAACGGATCATGGACAAGTATGGTGTCTTCGCGTTCCGGACTTGTGGACAGAAGCGCAACCGGCGCACCAATAAGTTCTTCGATCAGACGCACGTATTTGACCGCCTCGGCGGGCAGATCCGCCCAACTCCTGGCTCCCACCGTCGATCCCTTCCAGCCGTCGATGCTGGTATAGACCGGTTCGACGCGCGCCTGCTGGCCCTGGCTCGCCGGCAGATAGTCAAACTCGCGGCCGTCCAGGCGATAGCCGGTGCACACCTTGATTTCGTCAAGCCCGTCGAGCACGTCGAGCTTGGTCAGCGCGATACCGGAAATGCCGTTGACGGCCACCGCCTGGCGCACCGCCACCGCGTCAAACCAGCCACAGCGCCGTTTTCTGCCCGTCACCGTGCCGAATTCGTGCCCGCGCGTTCCGAGAAATTCGCCGACTTCGTTGTCCTGCTCGGTCGGGAACGGCCCCTCGCCCACCCTCGTCGTGTAGGCCTTGGTGATGCCCAGCACATAGCCGACCGAACCCGGTCCCATGCCGGAGCCGGCAGCCGCCTGACCCGCCACGGTGTTCGACGACGTGACGAAGGGATAGGTCCCGTGATCGATGTCGAGCAAAGTGCCCTGCGCGCCTTCGAAAAGGATGCGGGCACCGGCGCGTTTCTTTTCGTCGAGCAAGCGCCATACCGGCTCCAGGAAGGGCACGATGCGTTGCGCCACCTGCGTCAATTCTTCCATCAGCGCGGCATGCTCGACTTCGGGATGGCCGAAACCGCGGCGAAGCGCGTTGTGATGCGACAACAGGCGATCGATCTTGGCGCCCAGCGTTTCCATGTTGGCGAGATCCATCGCGCGCACGGAACGCCTGCCCACCTTGTCCTCGTAGGCCGGGCCGATGCCGCGCCGCGTCGTGCCGATCTTCGTGCCCGAGTTCGAGGCCACGTCCTCGCGCAGCGCATCCAGTTCGCGATGCAGCGACAGGATCAGCGTTGCGTTCTCGGCTATCCGGAGGCTTTCGGGCGTAACCACCACACCCTGATCTGCGAGCCGGTCAATTTCGGCCACCAGCGCGTGCGGGTCGACGACGACGCCGTTGCCGATCACTGACAGCTTGCCGGGCCGCACCACGCCGGAGGGCATCAGCGACAGCTTGTAGCTCACGCCGTCGATCACCAGCGTATGGCCGGCATTGTGCCCGCCCTGGAACCGCACGATCACGTCGGCGCGCTCCGACAACCAGTCGACAATCTTGCCCTTGCCTTCGTCTCCCCACTGGGAGCCGATCACCACCACATTCGCCATGCGTCTTTCCTGGAGAACAAATTTCCATCCCGGCGCGCAAGTCACGGGAAATCAGCCGTTATTAGGCCGAAAGTCCTGTCGACTTCAAGCGCTGAAGGTCATTGGCCGGCCGCACGGCGAAGCGCGGCACGGTCGTTGGAGCCCCGAGTGCGTCCCCTTTCAGTCGGACTTGGTGCAGATGGAGAACGCCACCTTGCAATTCTTGTCGTACTCCTCGCAGAACCTGACCGCCGATGCCTCGGCTTTCGCGATTTTTGGCGCCCAGTCATGGCCATAACCGCCCGTGGAGCCCATCGCGAGGGCCAGGCATCCGTTCTTGACCCATTGCACGACCTTGCAGCCCTTGCGGCCGCATTCCTTGACGGCACGTTTCTGTGCTTCGTCGAGCGTGCCGAAATTGTAGCCTGTCCCGTAATATTTGTGGTCGGGCATCGAAACGGCGACGGCGGCAAAACGATCCTGTTTCCGCCCATCGGGTTTTGCCGCCGGATTTTCCGGCCTGATCAACGCTGCCTGCCGCGTGGTTTCCAGTCCCGCATCGGCCGCCTTGCGCGCGTCCGCCAGTTCCTTGGCCGACAGGCGCGCCTTTTCCAGCTCCTCTGCGGTCGCCTTGCGCAATGCCTCGGTCTCGGCCAGCAAACGACGCTGCTCGGCCAGAATGTCGCCTCCCGCCGCGGCTGGGCCCGACCCGGCTGCATTCGACGCCGTGGCAAGGGCGGGGCCGGCGAGATAGACATCTCCCAGCAGGGAGGAATTGTCCCAGGGGACCTGTTCGTTGCCGGTCGCCTGCGTCACGTCGGAGCGGACCCGGGACAACATCTGACGGACCTCCAGACCCGGCGTATCCAGATGTTTCAGCAGGGCCCGCGTGAAGGGGCTGTGCCCGTCGTCGCCATCGAGCGCCACTTGTTCGGGTGCGGTGGCAAAGGCGATGAGCGTGCCGGTTCCCACGGTCGAATAGGGCGCCAGGCCCTGGCCGACCGCAACCGAACGCGTGGAGCGTGTCTTGAGGCTGCGCGCCAGTGGATTGTTCCGGCAGGCGTCGAGCATGATGATGTTGGCGCGATTGGGATCGTTCAACAGGTCGAGTATCGTGTCCAGGCTGATCGTTTCGAAGGAAAGATCGGTGGAATTTTCCAGCTTTGCGTCGACGGGAACGAGATAATTGCGCCCGTCCACCTGCAAGCCATGCCCGGCATAATAGACCAGCGCCAATTTCGCGCCTTCGGCCTCGCGCAGGAAGTCTCGCACGACCTGCGTCATTTCTCGATCCGTCAGGTCATAGCCGTCGGTGACCCCAAATCCCAGCGTACGCAGCTTGTCGGCGACCGCGCGCGCATCGTTGGCCGGGTTCGCCAACGCGCTGGCATGGGCGTATTCGCCATTGCCGATTATCAGCGCGACACGCTCGGCTGCGCGCGACGACACGGCAGCCACCGCCATTCCCACACAAAGGACGAACAGAAATAACCCAGTCAGGCGCATGTTCTCGATTCCCGGTTATACGAAAACACCCTATCGTTTTTCCTGGCAATGGCTGTGTCAACCGTCACAGCGCGTCTATTTCCACCCCTCGCAATTGCAGAGTCGTGCGCCCAGGGCAGATGCGCCAATGCCCGATTGCAAGCCGGACGGCTTGTTATCCGGCGAAAAACCCGCCAAACAACATCACCGAACCCGCCATCGGCCGTCTGTCCGGCCGATCAACCATCTCCATTCCCAGTAACCGACCCGGTTTCCAGGTGTCCGAATGAAATTGCTGCGCTGGCTGACGGGTCAACCCTACCTGCTCCTGATTTCCTGCGCGATCGTGTGGGCCGGCAACGCCATCGCGGGCCGTTTGGCGGCCGGCCATATTTCGCCCTACCTGTTGACCACCTTGCGCTGGGCTGTGGCTTCCGCCGTGCTTCTTGCCATCGCCCGGCCGATCCTGCGCCGGGACTGGAAGGTGATCGTGCGTCACTGGCCCTATCTGGCCGTGATGGGCGCGGTCGGCTTCACCCTGTTCAACAATCT
>JAGRLL010000145.1 GCA_020441855.1 Nitratireductor sp. | reverse complement strand
GAACGGTTGCGCGCCGAATAGGCGAGCAGGACCGGCGCTTCGAAGCCCGGAACCAGACGCTTGTAGGAATTGGTGGTCGGGTTGGTGAAGGCATTGATCGCCTTGGCGTGCTTGATGATGCCGCCGATATAGTAGAGGCAGGATTCGGAGAGGCCGGCATATTCATTGCCCGCGAAGATCGGCTTGCCATCCTTCCAGATCGACTGGTGGCAGTGCATGCCGGTGCCATTGTCGCCATAGACCGGCTTGGGCATGAAGGTCGCCGTCTTGCCGTAGGCGTGCGCCACCTGATGAACGGCGTACTTGTAAAGCTGCATCTGGTCAGCGCTCTGCACCATCGGCGCGAACAGCGTGCCGAGTTCGTGCTGGGCGGCAGCGACCTCGTGGTGATGCTTTTCCATCTTAACGCCCATCTGCTTGAGTACTTCAAGCATTTCGGAGCGGTAGTCCTGGCCGGCATCCACCGGGGGAACCGGGAAGTAGCCGCCCTTGATGCGCGGACGGTGGCCCATGTTGCCCATCTCGTATTCGGTGGGCATGTTGGAAGGCAGTTCCGTTGAATCGAGCTGGAAGCCGGTGTTGTAGGGATCGGTGGAGAAGCGCACGTCGTCGAAGACGAAGAATTCGGGCTCGGGACCGAAAAAGATCGTGTCGCCGATGCCGGACGCCTTGACGTAGGCTTCCGCCTTCTTGGCCGTCGAACGCGGGTCGCGGTTGTAACCTTCACCGGAAATCGGATCGAGGATGTCGCACAGGACGACCATGGTCGAATGGGCGAAGAAGGGATCGAGATGCGCCGTGGACGGGTCGAGCATCAGCGTCATGTCGGATTCGTTGATCGCCTTCCAGCCGGCAATGGAGGAACCGTCGAACATCACGCCTTCGGAGAACATGTCCTCGTCAACGTAGGTGCAGTCCATCGTCACATGCTGGAGCTTGCCGCGCGGATCGGTAAAACGCAGATCGAGAAACTTGATGTCCTCGTCCTTGATTTTCTTCAAAACATCAGCTGCCGTTGTCATATTTTTCCTTCCCATAAGCAGGTTTTCAGATGCTTCCGCCTCGCCATTCTATGCTGACGGCGTTCATTCCGGGCGGATACGGGTTGCCTCAGATCGCGTCTATACCGGTTTCGCCGGTCCGGATGCGGATGACTTCTTCTATGCTGGAGACAAAGATTTTTCCATCGCCGATACGCCCTGTCTGGGCGGCGTTGCGGATCGCCTCGACCGCACCCTGGACGTTCTCGTCGGAAAGGACGAGTTCCACCTTCACCTTCGGCAGGAAGTCGACGACGTATTCCGCGCCGCGATAGAGTTCCGTGTGTCCCTTCTGGCGGCCGAAGCCCTTGGCTTCGGTAACGGTGATGCCCTGCAGGCCAACCTCCTGCAGCGCCTCTTTCACTTCATCCAGTTTGAAGGGTTTGATAATGGCCTCGATTTTTTTCATCTGCGTCTCGTTTTCCTCGCTCGGACAAAAGCAAACGCGTCTCGCCCCGACTCTCCAGAGCGGAAACGCGTTCCAGTCGTTTCCTCGTCAAAACCCATGCACAGACTATGCCAGAAAGCGGCATACGTATAGGCGTCGCTGAAATCAGGCCAAATCCGCCCTGCGACAAAATCGCAGTCAGTTTTGGGGCGCATGCGGGCCGAATTGCGCTGCGTAATTATTATGCATTTGCACAATAATTGACCGATATGAGGCCAAGCTTACACGCCCGATCCCGGGGAGTGCCCTAATTGCGCAGGAAGGCCGGCACGAACTCCTCGCCGCCGAAAGGATGGCCATCGTCATCGTGGCGCACCGGTTCGGAGCGGTCGGGTCGCCTTGAAGATTCATGCCTGTCGCGCGCTGCGGGCCTGTCACGTGTTTCGGTCCTTGCGCGAGAATCGGCGTTGCGCGAGGGCTTGCGGCCACGGTCGAGGGTGCTGTTTTCCTCGTCGCCTGCCGGTTTCTCATCCCTGGCGGCGGACGACTGGCGATCATCGCGTTTCTCCACGCGCTTGTCGGCTGACCTGCTGCCCGACTTCGCCGATTTGCGATCACCGGAGCGATCCTCGGAACGACCGCCCGAACGGCCGCCTCGGCGGCGCGAGGAACGTTCATCCCATTCGACCGCGTCACCCTGCCATTCAACTTCCTGCTTCAGCAGGGTTTCGATCGCCTCGAATCCCTTGCGGTCGGCCGGGGTAACGAGCGTGAACGCCTCTCCCGAACGGCCGGCACGACCGGTGCGGCCGATGCGGTGGACATAATCCTCGGCATTGACCGGGACGTCGAAGTTGAAGACGTGGGTCACGTCCGGAATGTCGAGGCCGCGCGCGGCGA
>JAGRLL010000144.1:6454-7422 GCA_020441855.1 Nitratireductor sp. | reverse complement strand
GCGCAGAACCTCTGGGATCTGGAAAGCCAGGTCGAGATGGCGATGGACGCGCTGCGCTGCCCGCCGGGCGACATGCCGGTCGACAATCTGTCGGGCGGCGAACGCCGCCGCGTGGCGCTGTGCCGGCTGCTGCTGTCGCAGCCCGATCTGCTGCTGCTGGACGAGCCGACCAACCACCTCGACGCCGAGACCATTGCGTGGCTGGAAAAGCATCTGCGCGAGTATCCCGGTTCCGTGCTGATGGTCACCCACGACCGCTACTTCCTCGACAACGTGACGGGTTGGATTCTCGAACTCGACCGGGGCAGGGGCATTCCCTACGAGGGCAATTACACCGCCTATCTGGATGCCAAGGCCAAGCGCATGCAGCAGGAAGGCCGCGAGGAAGCCGCCCGCCAGCGCGCCATCGCGCGCGAGAGCGAGTGGATTGCCTCCTCGCCGAAAGCAAGACAGGCGAAGTCCAAGGCGCGCATCAAGGCCTATGACGAACTGGTCAAGTCTGCCAATGACCGCCGTCCCGGCGACGCGCAGATCGTCATTCCGGCCGGAGAGCGGCTCGGCGACAACGTCATCACGGTCGAGGGCATTTCCAAGGGCTATGGCGACAAGCTGCTGATCGACGGGCTTTCCTTCAAGCTGCCGGCTGGCGGCATTGTCGGCGTGATCGGGCCGAACGGCGCGGGCAAGACGACGCTGTTCCGCATGATCACCGGGCAGGAAAAGCCGGACACGGGGTCCGTCGATGTCGGCGACACCGTCCAGCTTTCCTATGTCGACCAGAGCCGCGATGCGCTCGACGGCGCCAAGACCGTTTGGGAGGAAATTTCCGGCGGCAACGACATTCTCAAGCTCGGCAAGCACGAGGTGAATTCACGCGCCTATTGCTCGGCCTTCAACTTCAAGGGTGGCGACCAGCAGCAGAAGGTCGGCACGCTTTCGGGCGGCCAGCGCAACCGCGTGCATCTGGC
>JAGRLL010000144.1:0-6266 GCA_020441855.1 Nitratireductor sp. | reverse complement strand
TGGTTCGAGGGCAATTTCGAGGATTACGAGGCCGACAAGATCAGAAGGCTCGGGCCGGACAGCGTCAATCCGAAGCGGGTGACTTATAAGAGGCTGACGCGGTAGGGGGGCTAGCGCAGATCTGAGGAATTATTTCCACGAAACACCTCTTCAAAGTATTTAGACGGGTTTGGGATTCGGATAGTAATTCGGTCGATACCCAAATCAATATCCGACTTCGGCACCAGAACAAATCGCTCTTCCCGTTGGAGAGAGAAGTGAGGGGCCTTCCGAAACGGTGAAGGTGGTATCGCATTGGCAGACATTATATTTTGCGAGACCGCCTCGTATCGAACTGGCTCGTGCCGAATGCCTATGAATTGGGCCCGAAACGGCTGTCCGTCTGAAGTTTCCCCGCTGTCGCAAATGGCCTGAGCCAAGACTGCCGGGTCGAGAATTTGCAGACATGCGTCGTACGGCTCTTGCGCTTCGACGCACATGCGTGTTTTCATTTCTGGTAATTCGCCATTCGAGAAGGAATAGATAAATAACGGTGCAAGTTGGTGTACGAAGCTGACATTGGCAATTTCAATCTTGCCGCCGTTATTGATTGCGGCAAATTGGCCGGCAAACATACCAGATCCTATATCGGCCTGGTTTATCCTCTCCAATTCTGGTGATCTTTCAGTTAGCGTGAAATTCGATGGTGTGACGAGCTCGGATGCTCCTTCCAGCCGATCTCCAATCCAGGGGCCGCGAGTTTCCTCAAGTTTTCTAAAGTATTGTAGACTGCTCACCACCAACGTTCCGTCTTGCAGGACGAAATCGATATGTTCCGTACTCAGAAATTTGAGGTACATCTCTGCCTAACTGTGTAGTTTCGCCTTTTTTGCGAGCTTGTTGCCCAAGCTTACATTGGCATATTTGAGTTCAGATAGAACAATTTTGGGATTGACGGCCAATCCGTCGACTGTTGCCGCGTCATGTTTGATACAATTTGCAAGCCAAGTATCGATTGCGCTATACATGTATAGCATCCTATCTCGGAGCCTCACCCATGCTTGCCCTGCGCCTGCCTGCCGACATCGAAAAGCGCCTTGACGATCTGGCCAAAAAGACCGGCCGGACGAAGAGCTATTATGCGCGGCAGGCGATCCTTGAGAAGCTTGAGGATCTCGAGGATCTTTACCTCGCCGAGGAACGGTTGCAGAAGCCGGGCAGGCTCATTCCGCTCGAGGAAGTCATGGCGGAGTATGCCGAGGACATTGCCGCGCTTGACGACGAAGGCGCATGACCGCCTGGTCGATTGTCTTCGATGAGGCTGCGCGCAAAGACCTGAAAAAACTCGGCAGAGCCGACGGCGCCCGCGTCCTGAAATTCCTGAGCACGCGCGTTGCCAAGCTCGCCAACCCCCGGCAGTTGGGCGGGCCGTTGACCGGACCACTATCCGGGCTCTGGCGTTACCGTGTCGGCGCCATTCGCATTCTGGCGAAGATCGAGGACGACCGACTGGTCGTCATTGTGGTGGCGGTCGGTAATCGCCGGGAAATCTACCGCTAGTTCGTGTCAGGATAGGACGGAATCGAAGTACGCTGCCTCTCGCCCAATAAATGGACGCGGGCTCGAGCGCGCTTTTGATGCGGCTGTTTGCATCTGAATCCGACACGCCCTAAACCGCCAGCACTCCTTCAAAATGCTTCGGGAGGTCCTTCACCGGGATCTTGGTCAAATCCTTGTCCAGCGTGGCGGTGAGCTTGTCCTTCAGGCCGTGGGGCAATGCCTTGCGGATTTCGCCGAGGCTGCCGGGGTCGGCGGCGATGACGATGCGGGCGGCATCTTGTCCGGCGAACAGTTTTTCGGCGCGCTCCAGCACGCTGGAGACGAATGCCTTCTCGACCAGTTCGCGCGGATCGGATTTCGGCTCCATGGCCGAGCGGCCCTCACTGACCGAGGAAAACGAGCGGCCCGGCCTGTCGGCCATGATGTCGCGGCCAGCGGGAACGTCGGCGTTCATCTCCTCGGCCGAGAGCGGTTTCAGCCCCATCCCCGGCCCCTCGTGGAGGAAAAAGCGGGCGTGGGCGCCGTCGGTGATCACGATCAGGGTGCGGCTCATGGGGCTTCTCCTTGCCGGATACAGGAATTGCGGGTTGTTCCCGACTGCGCTTCATACCCCATCCAGCCATGGTCGGCTTTGCGCCGGATCAAGGATGGTTGCCGGTACTGGCAATGTGCGAAAAGTCCACCGCAGGGCGCGATTGTGCTTTAGTCTGCCTCCCAGTTCGACGCGTATGATCCCGGAGCCATTTTGGAGCAGGAAAGACAAAGCCGAGATTTGCCTGTCCTTAACATGGCAGTGCATTGGGCCGCGCTCGCGTTTGTGCTGCTGATTGCGCTCGGCGCGTTTTTCGCGCGACCGGTGGAGAATTTCGTCCACGATCTGAAGATGTCGACCGTCTCGCCCTGGACCGATCCGCCGGAAGACATCGTGCTGGTGACGGTGACCGAGGACACGCTGAAGCAGTTCGCCTATCGTTCGCCCATCGACCGGGCCTTTCTCGCCGGCCTGATCGGGAAACTCGCGGCGGCAAAGCCGAAGGCCATCGGCATCGACATCCTGTTCGACCAGCCGACCGAAACCGACAAGGACGCAATTTTGAAGGCCGCACTTGCCGCTGCTGCCCATGGCGCCGGCGGAGAGGGCGTCCCGATCATTCTGGCGAACGCCGACATTTCCGATGGGCTGTCGCCCAACCAGAAGGCCTATCTCGACGCATTCTCGGCCGGTCTGGGCAGGGGGCTTGTCACCTTGTTGCGCGACCCGCTCGACGGGGTGGTGCGCCGCGCCTTTGCCGGACGGCGGACGGATGAAGGCTGGCAGCCGGGCTTCATCCGGGCGCTTGCCGCCACCGCCGGAGTGAAGGCCTCGCAGGACGAACGCGACCTGGTCTATTACCGCAAGGCCAATGCCGCGCCATTTTCCTTCACCGCCTATCCGGCCCACGCCGCTTCCATGCTGCCGCCTGCCTGGTTTGCCGGCAAGTTCGTGCTGATCGGTGTCGACCTGCCGTTCGACGACCGCCACACCACGCCTTTCGCGGTGCCCAACGGGGTGACGGCAGGCACGCTGCCGGGCGTGGTGATCCATGCCCACGCACTGGCGCAGGCGCTGGCGGGCGACCGTGTCGTGCGGCTGCCCACATACGCCGTCTGGCTTGCCGGCCTGGCGCTTTGCCTGCTGGCGGCATGGCTGTCGTGGCGGCCGTTGCCGCTGCTCTTCAAGCCGATCATCTTCACCGGACTGATCGCGGCCTACTGGGCCGGTGGCGTGCTTGCCTTCGCGCGTTTCGGCATCGATCTGCCGCTGGTCACGCCGTCGATCCTCGCGGCCGGCGCCTCCGCATTCACCGCGTTTCTTGCCTGGCGGCGGGATTCGCAGGAACGCCAGTTCATCGAGCGGGCGTTTTCGCAATATCTCAGCCCGGCCGTGGTCGGATCGATCCTGAAGAATCCGGCCAGCCTGAGGCTCGGCGGGGAAAGGCGCGAGATCACCTGCGTATTCACCGATCTGGAAGGCTTCACCTCGTTCAGCGAGAGCCTGCCGCCGGAGCGGACCGCGGACATTCTCAACACCTATCTCGACAGCATGTGCAGCCTGTTCGTCGAGCACGGCGCGACGCTCGACAAGCTGGTGGGCGACGCCGTGGTCGGCTTCTTCGGCGCGCCGATCGACCAGCCCGACCAGGCCGACCGGGCCATTGCACTGGCGCTTGCGGTCGATGCGTTTTCGCAAGGGTTCCGCCAAGACATGGAAAGCGAGGGCGTTCCGATGGGCGTGACCCGCGTCGGCATCCATGCCGGGCCGGCGATTGTCGGCAATTTCGGCGGCAGGCGTTTCTTCGACTACACGGCAATCGGCGATACGGTGAACACGGCGGCGCGGCTCGAAGGCGGCAACAAATATCTCGGCACGCGTATCAGCGTCAGCGAGGCCGTGGTGGCGCGGGCGGGCGCGGATACCTTGCTGCGCCCCAGCGGCGTCATCTTCCTGAAGGGCAAGAACGAGGGCATCGAGGCTTTCGAACCATTGAATCGCGATATTGCGGACCCGACATATGTCGAGGCTTATTGCGAGGCATACCGCCAGATGAAAGCCGGCGACGAAGCAGCGGAGAAGGCATTTTCACGTCTCCTGGAGCTTCGTCCCGACGATACGCTGGCCGGTTTTCACCATCGACGCCTTGCGCTGGGCCAGCGAGGGGCGGATATTCGTCTGAGCGAGAAATAGGAGCCCGCATGGCAAGAATTATCTCTCCCTCGAAGACCGCCGTCGCACATGCGGCCGTGCTCTTCCTGCTCGTCGGTTGTTTTGCCCTTGGCGGTGGACGGCCCTTTGTCGAGGCGGCGAATGCCGCCAGCCAGTATGTCGTCATATCGTCCGAGCCCGCATCCGACGACTTTCCCGCCGGCAAGGTGCTCGGGGTGGGCGATGCCATCGTGGTGCCGGAGAACGCGACCCTGACGCTGCTCGGCGAGGACGGCAGCGTCGTCGCCATTCCCGGACCGGCAAAGGTGGCCGTTACCGAGGATGCGCTGGAAACCACCGGCGAAACGGCGGATCAGGCCGAGAAGAACCGTTCGACATTGTCCAAGCTTGCGACCCTGCTTGCCGGGAACCGCAAGAACGCGTCCTCGCTCGGCGTATCGCGCGGTTTCAACGCAAGGCTGGAGGTCAAGGGACTTGCCAATCCGTGGGTGCTGTCAATCCATGAATCGGCGCAGGGCTGTGTCCTGAACGAGCCGATCAGGCTTGGCCGTGCCAAGGCGGACAAGGCGATCTCGATCGAGGTCGAGGGTGAAGACAAGGCCGACAAGGCGACGCTCGAGTGGCCGGAGGGCGAGGCCACCATCGAATTGCCCGTCAAGTTCAAGCCGGATAGCAAGGAAATCCTTGTACGCGCCAGCGGCAAGACGGCGCTGATCAACCTCAACCTCGTTCCCGAAGGGATCAATCCCGACGATCCGATGGCGGTGCTCGGCTGGATGGTCGAGGAAGGTTGCGACAGTCAGGCGCTGGCTTTCACGCGCCTGCTCGTTCATCAGGCGAGGTAGGGCAGCCGAGACAGGACAGGCAGGCGAGGCAAGCCGGGACCGGACGGTTTGATCCATCCGGCCACATGCCGGATGGATCAAGTCGGGGGCACATGCCGCCCCGCGCTTTCTGGTCAGCGCGCTTGTGAATGGTATTCGTCGTTCGGACGCATGTCGGTCGATGCGCTCATGCGGTTCGTCATGTTGAAGAACGCGGCGACGGCGGCGATGTCCCAGATGTCCCGGTCGGTCCATCCGGCACGCCGCAACCCCTCACGGTCGGGTTCGTCGATTTCCTCGGGGTGTTTCGTCAGTCTCCAGGCAAAATCCAGCATGGCGCGCTGTTTGGGCGTCAGCTTTGCCGCGCGATAGTTCATGACCAATTGCTCGCCGAGCTTTGGATTGCGCGACAAGCCTCGTACCGCCGCGCCGTGGGCGGTGAGACAGTAATAACAATGATTGGCGGAGGAGACGGTCAGCGCGATCATTTCGCGTTCGAGCTTCGTCAGGCCGGAATCGCCAAGCATCAATTCGTTGTACATGGTCGAGAAGCCCGCGAACTTCTCGCGGTGCCAGGCATAGGCGGCGAGCACGTTCGGCACGAAGCCGAGTTTCTCGTCGCAGACTTCGAGATATTTCTTCTGGCGCTCGTCGAGCGGGACCTCCTCGGCCGGCAGGTTGAGGGCGACGACGGGTTCGGACGAATTGGACATTGGTGTTTCCTCCACGGTTCCCGACAACCGTAACACTACCTAAGAATTATTGACCAGAAGCGAGATGGCCGCAGGCCCTGCGAGGGGATAGACTGATATCCCTGCAAATGATGGATTCCACGTAATGAACAAGCCCGAGCGAGAAACCTTTGCCCGCCGAGAGATCGTGCCGGCGCGCAAGCTCAAGGGGCGCGTGTCGGCCACGCTGAAAGCGTCGGGCAACGATTTCGTTTCGGCGCCCGTCGACGAACTGAAGCTGACCTATGCGGGCGTCGAAGGCGATTTCCATGCCGGCATGGTGCGGGCCTCGGGCGGGCGAGAGCCGTGGTACCAACGCGGCACCGAGATGCGTAACGAGCGCCAGGTCTCGATCCTGTCGAAAGAGGAGCTCGCCGGCATCGCCGATACGATGGGGCTGACGCGCATCGAGGCCGGCTGGATCGGCGCCAATATCGTGCTGGAAGACATTCCCGACATGACCTTTCT
>JAGRLL010000143.1 GCA_020441855.1 Nitratireductor sp. | reverse complement strand
TGTGATGCAGGCGCAGCGCCTCCTCGACCTGGTCGCCGATCGTATGCAGCGGCGACAGCGCGGTCATCGGTTCCTGGAAGACCATGGAAATGCGGCCGCCGCGCATCTGGAAGAGATAGGGATCGCGGTCGCCAAGCGCGGCGATGTCGACGATTCCCTTTCCCGCACCATTCTTCGGAGCGCTTTCGTCGTGGAAAAGAATGCGGCCACCGTCGATGGAGCCGTTTTTCGGCAGGATGCGCAATATCGATTGCGCGATCACCGACTTGCCGGAGCCGGATTCGCCGACCAGCGCCAATACCGAACCCTTGCGAACGGTAAAGCTCACGCCCCTGACTGCCTCGACTTTACCACCCTGGATGGCAAAAGAGACCTTCAGGTCGACCACTTCGAGCAATTTGCCCTGTGCGTCCTCCATTGAGCGCCCGCCCCTGTACTTTCCGGCTCTTATACGAGCCCCCTACCAACTTTCGAGGTTTACACAAAGGTCCGCGAAAACAAAGTGACATAAGACACATCCCACCCAAAAATGCCGTGCTAGGCTTCGGCCGGACGGGCTGAAATCGAACGACACAGGGAGATGATCACCGATCATCCCCGGCGGGAGCGGACTTGCCGCCCGTTTCGTCCTGCAAAGAGCGCGCGGCGGCTGCAGCCGCGTGTTCCTTTTCTTCCTCGCTCAAGGGCCTGTCATGGGGCCGGTTCGCAACATCCGCGATACGCACGGTCACCTCGCGATTGGCGAAATGAATGCCTTCGCGATGGAAAAGCTCCTGGATCGAGGCATAGACGACCTTTCGCGTGACCCATTGGTCGCCCGGCTTGGTCATGAACTTGACGCGCAGGATCATCGCCGAATCGTCCATCTGCACGACGCCCTGCGATTTGAGCGGCTGCAGGAAGTTCCTGCCGACCTCGGGATGCTCGAGAAGTTGCTGGCCAAGCTTCTTGACCAGCTTGCGCACCTTCTCGATGTCGGTGTCGAAGGTCAGCCGCAACGGGAGCTTCATGATCACCCAGTCGCGCGAGTAATTGGTGAGCTGCTTGATCTCGCCGAAAGGGATCGTATGCAGCGGGCCATTGTGATGGCGCAACTGGAAGGAGCGAAGCGAGATCTTCTCGACCGTGCCGCGAACATCGCCGAGTTCGATGTATTCGCCCTTTCGGAAGGCGTCGTCGAACAAGAAGAAGCCGCCTGAAAAAATGTCCCGGATGAGCGTCTGGGCACCGAAGCCGACCGCAAGGCCCACGACGCCGGCGCCGGCAAAGAGCGGCGCGATATCGACGCCGAGATTGGAAAGCACGATCATGCCGACGATGACGACGATGGTCGTCTTGGCGGCAAGGCGAATGATTGGAAGCAGCGTACCAAGCCTGGTCGCGCCGTGGCCACCGGGCTCCTCCTCTACCGCCTCGGCAGAAGCACCAGAAACCTGCTCGTCTGCGAGTTTGGCGCCGACATAGACATCCACGGCGCGATAGAGCACCCAGGCGATGACCACGAAGGTGAGCGTGTCCATGAAGGCAGTGATCGGATTGCCGCGATCGCCGGCGCGCACGTCCCAGGCGGCAAGCACCATGCCCAGGGCCGCGATGGCCACGACAATGGCCGCGGTCTGCTGCGCGAGCGGCTTGAACAGTTCGCGGTATTGCGGCAGCGCCGACCCGGCTTCCGTGGGCGTGGCAAGGTTTTCGACCTGCTCTTCGCCTGCCTCGATGCCTTCCCTCTCGGCTTCCGCGCGGGCGGTTTCCTCGATGAGGCGTTGCTCGCGTTCTGCCTTGCGCGCGACGCGCAATTTGCGCTCGAAGGCTTCCCGGCGGGCGCGATAGAAGCGCTCGATGACAAGCAGCAGCAGGCCATAGGCGGCGAGCCCGCCAATCACGGCGGCGGGCGGCGCGACGATCAGGACCACCTTGGACGGAATGCCGAGCACAAGGCGGAATGCGTAGAATGCCCACGCGACGGCAAGGTAGATCGTCGCCGCAAGATACCAGGTTGCTGCGTGGAAACGGCGCCAGGCCGAGTTCTCGTCCGGATCTCCGCTGCCGAGCAGTGCCTGCCCGACAATCTTGCGGTGGCGGAAGAACATGATGCCGAACAGGATTGCGGCGAAAAGCGAAGTGACGATGAGGACCAGCGTCTGGCTATCCTGTGCAACGTGGATGCGCGCCAGCCAGCCGGTCATGCCGAACATGGCGATCGAAACGGCAAGAACCCAGCGCCAGTCCCGGTAGAGCGTCCATGCATCCTCGTCGCTGAAATTGATCACGCGATGGCTCGGCACATCCGGTGCGAACAGGTTCTGCAGGATGACCATGCGTCCGATCCGCCATGCGGCAAAGGCGGAGACGATGACGAAGATGGTGGCGCGGCTGGCGACATGGCCGTAGTCGAAGGCAATGGCGATGATGGCCGCGATACCAAACAGCAACACGGTGTTCAGCGTGTACAGCGCCGCGCGGAAATACAGATAGCCGATCTTCTCGGCGTTATCGTGCGGATGGGGATTGTACATGGCGCGAAAATGCTCGCGCCCCCAATACTGGATTGCGCGGGCGGGCAGCAAACCGATGAGAATGCCGCAAAGGGCCGTCGCGACCGCGATGAAGAGCCACTGGAAATTGCCGTTGGGACTGGCCAGCATCACGGCTTGCGCGATATCGGAGAACAGGTTGGGCGCGTTCGAAAGAATGCGCTTCATCTTCTGGCGGGCCGAAAGGCCCATTTCCGTCATCATGGTCGACATGTCGACGCCGGCCGGCGCGGTCTGTTCGTCCTGCGGCGAGATGACGACGACGGCGAAACCGTCCTTCCTGGCCTGTTCGACCAGGCTCTCGACGCTCCTGGGCAGGGCGTCGGACTTTTCCTGCGAAGACGCAGCCTTCAGCAGCGCAGTTTGGGAAAAGGCGGGTTGAAAGGAAAGGGAAAGCAGAAACAGCGCCGCCACGACCCTCAAGAGCGCGGCCACATGTGCAGCTCGGACAAAACGCACGAACATCCCCTTCCTCCCGGCATCATCCTCCTCCGGGAAGATTGCCGCCGGCAGTTAGCCGATTGCGGCGGCAAAAGACAAGCGCGTGTGCCGCGCCTGCCCCGCCATCGGCTGCGCCGGCACCCTCACACGTCGAAGTGCTGGCGGTACCAGGCGACGAAGCGCGACAAACCAGTTGCAAGGTCCGTCTTCGGCTCGAAACCGTAATCGTCGCGGATCGCGGTAATGTCGGCATAGGTCGCCGGCACGTCGCCGGGCTGCATCGGCAATTCCTCGCGCACGGCCTTTTTGCCGATCGTTTTCTCGAGGATGGCGATGAAGTCGTCGAGCCGTTCAGGATGGTTGTTGCCGATATTGTAGATCGCGTGCGGGACATCGCGCCCGCCCACCTGACCGGTCGTCACGATCCGGACAACGCCGTCGACGATGTCGTCGATATAGGTGAAGTCGCGCAGCATGTCGCCGTGGTTGAAAACCGTGATCGTATCGCCGGCGAGGATTTTCTGCGTAAACGACCAGTAGGCCATGTCCGGCCGGCCCCACGGTCCGTACACGGTGAAAAAGCGCAACCCGGTCAACGGGATACGGTAAAGGTGCGCATAGGTGTGGCTCATCAGCTCATCAGCGCGCTTGGTCGCCGCATAGAGCGATACCGGGGTGTCGACACGGTCGGTTTCGAGAAACGGAAGATCGGTGCGCCCGCCATAGACCGACGAGGACGAGGCGTAGCACATATGCTCCAGCGCGTCGGCGTGGCGCGCCAGTTCCAGCATGTTGAGATGACCGATCAGGTTGGAACTGGCATAGGCGGCCGGGTTTTCGAGCGAATAGCGCACGCCGGCCTGGGCGGCGAGATGGACGACATGGGTGATCTTCCTGCCCGCGACAGCCTGCTGCAGGGCCGCCATGTCGGCGATATCGGCCTCGACGAAGGTAAAGCCCTTCTCGTTTGCGAGCCGCGCAAGCCGGTCCCGCTTCAACTGAACCGGATAATAGTCGTTGAGGTTGTCGATGCCGACGACCTCGTCGCCGCGCGCGAGCAATGCCTGCGACATATGAAACCCAATGAAGCCTGCGGCACCAGTTACCAATATTGTCATGGCGGTGCTCTTAGCCGGTCGCCCTTGGAGAGGCAATGCGGCGGGCTGCGGCATTCCGCACGGAAAGGGAAATGCCGCACCAGGTGCATCCGCGGGGCGGAATCAGCTACGGTGGGGCGACCTCCCCTACCGGGAGAAGGCGGAGGTTTGGAGGAGACACCATGCCAATTGCCGGATTCGGTCCGGCGTGGGTGGTCGTGGTCGTATTCGCGGCTCTTGCCGCAGGCGGTTCGCCACCTACTCCGGCGCATGCTCACGATGCCCCTTCGGGCTGGCCCTATCCCCAGGAATGCTGTTCGGGCCAGGATTGCCGGCCGCTCAAGGCAAGCCAGGTCCGCCCGGGTTATGACGGGTATCTGATCCACTCTTCGGGGGAAATCGTCGTCTACAGCGACAGCCGCGTCAGGAAGTCGCCGGATGGCGGGTACCATTGGTGCTCGAATGGCGGGCGCGACGACGGGCGGACCATCTGCCTGTTCGTGCCCGAGGAATTGTTCTGACCGGCCAATTTGGCCGGCAGATCATACGGGGCTGCCGATGCGCTCGATCCGGGCGAGCAGCGCAAGCGTCGTGCGCGTCGCCGCGCCGGCGGCGATACACATTTGCGGCAGCAGCATCCATTCCAGCGTCCAGGCCGCGGCGGAACATTCCTGCTCGTGGACGACGGTCTGGTGCATGCCGGAAACAAGGGTGGCGTTGAAGCGGGCGAGCGTTACCAGGGCTTCGGCGAGCACAGGATTTTTCGTGTGCGCCACGGCCGGGGAGCCGCCACGTTCGGCAAGCGCGATTTCGACGATTTCGTCCCGCACCATCCGCTCGACATCCTGGCCGATCATGCCGAGCGCGCCGGTGACGAGCGACAGCAGCGATGCGAATTCCGCGATTGTGTCCCTGCCCGCATGCCAAGAACGTTCAGGCACCGACAGGCCCAGTATCTGGCCGATCCTGGCGGCGACCGAGTCGGCCTTGTCGCCATAGGCTCCGCGCGCGCCGAACGGGCCGCCAAGCTGAATGGAGAGCAGTCTCGGGGCCAGTTCCTCCAGGCGCGACAGGTTGCGCTCAATGGGTTCCTTCCAGATCGCCAGGCGTTGCGAAACGCTGGTTTCGGTGGCCGCACGCATGCGCGTGCGCGCCATGAACGAATTGCCGCCAAAGCGCCCATCGAGTTCGGAGAGCTTGCCCGCGATGGCCATCAGCCGGTCGCGCAGCATCGCTACCACCGGCTTCATGCGGATCATCAGCGCCGTATCGACCACATCCCGACTGGTCGCGCCGAAATGGACGTACTCGGCATAATCCTCATCCAGGGCCTGACGCAGCTGGCTGACCAGATCGGGCACGCAAACACCGTCTCGCTCGGTTGCCGCGCCAAGCCGCGCCATGTCGGGCTCGAAATGGCTGCAAACGGATGCGATGGCCTCGCCGGCTTCCTCCGGTATCAGGCCCGCCGCTGCCGTGGCGCGCGCCAGCGCGGCCTCGAACAAGGCCATGGCCGTGATTTCGACCTTGACCGAGAAACAGGCGGCCGTCTCGCGGTCGCCGAGCAGGCCGGACAGGATCGGTGCATTGAACGGGGTGTAGGACATCTGTCTCGAACCAGGTTCCAGCGGGTTGGTTGTTCACGCCGAACGGCGTCAGAATTCCGGGCGGCCCGTCACGGGTGCGCTGCGCCTACCATTCGCCCTCTGTCTCGATATGTACCACCGCGCCGCAATGTTTGCAGTGGCTGGCGTCGGGGTCGTGGACCATCAGCCCGCAGGAGCGGCACGTATAGTGGACCTTCGCGGGGCGGAAGATCGCCTGGGCGAGCCGCAGGAACAGCGCCACGCCGAAAATCATGATGAAGACGGTTAGCAGGCGCCCCAGCGGATCGTGCAGCGTGATGTCGCCGTAACCGGTGGTCGTCAGCGTGGCGACGGTGAAGTAAAGCGCATCGATCCAGTTGTTGAGATCGGGATTGATGCGCGCCTCCAGCACCCAGACCGTGGAGGTGACGACGAAGATGAAGACGAGAAGGTTCAGCGTGGCAGTGAACACGTCTTCCTGGCGCTTGCGGATCGGCAGGAGACGGCGAAACGAATCCGACAGCCGGAAGACCCGGATGAAGCGCAATGTGCGCAGGACCCTGAGAAACCCGAGATTTTCAACCAGCAGCGGCACGACCAGCGAGGCCAAAACGACGATATCGGCGACCGTGGAGGGACGGAAAAAGAACCATTTGCGCTCTTTTTCGATCCAGAACCGGACTGCCAGTTCCAGCGTGAAGACGAGGAAGATCGCGACGTCGATGATGCGGTAGAAGGAAATATGCTCGATACGCACGGTGGCGAGGAAATAGACGATCACGACGATATCGAGCGCGGTCAGCGCCAGATGGTAAAGCCGCGTGTGCTTTCCACTGCCGTAGTAAAGGTCCGTCAGGTCCGCGCGCGTCAACCGCATCGCATCCTCGCTCCAAACCGCGATTGCCCGACTGAATGCCAAAAACGCGACGGATGGGAAAGACAAATGTGGCGGCTGGCGCTCTCCCGACATTTTCCCCGGAGCGCCAACCGCCATCTGTATTGCCGGATCCCCATCCGGCCACCCGGTTCCCCCGGCGCGTTGCCCGCGCTCTCGTGTCCCCCGGGAATTTCGCTGCACGCCGTCATCGACGGTGGGCGCGCGATATCCTTGTGCTTTCCCGCCTTTGCGGACGCAAAGCCTGTATCCGACTCGAAGCAAGTCCGGGACAGGCGTTCTGGCGCAATTGCGATCAGTGGGTCGTCAGCCATTCGCGGGCGGCGCGCTGGGCGGCGGCGATCTCCTCGCGGCTCATCTCGGCTGCCAGTTCCTCGCGCTGCATCTTGGCGGCTTCATAGCCACGGAAGGCGGCGATGTTGAACCATTTGTGGGCAGAGACGACATCGGGATCGCAATTCCTGCCTGTCGCATAGATCAGTCCAAGTTCGAAAAGCGCTTCGGCGCTGTCGGCGGCGGCCATTTCCGCGTAGTGCGTTCCCGCCATGTCAAAACGTGCCATTTCCAGTCCCCTGTGTTCTCTTCTGTCGTTTTCGCGGCGTCCCGGCCGCATCCGTTTGGTTGGTCAGCTCCGTCCCTGTTGGAGGACCGGTTGGCTCCGGTCTCGTTTGTTGGGTCGAGCATGGCGCCCGGTCTTGAAATCCGGGTAAAAAGAGATGCTTAACGAGGCACGAACCAAAAACGAACGAGATGTAAACTTAACATCGGATTCACATTGATGATTCAATGAATTCAGACAGTTAGGTTGAAAATCGCATCATTTTCCATCATCGACGGAAACCCTTGCGTAACCATCACCGCCAATCGCGATGCGCATTTGATGCAAAGGCGAGACAAGCGCTTAACGCTGACGGGCCGTTTTCGACAGGAAGCAAAGCGGTGGCGAAGGGCAAATTGCGATGGTAAGTAGCGTGGGAAGCCAATTTTGCGGACAACCCGACATCAGGGAGGCAAGGACATGACGTCATTCATCCTGCGCGGCATCGCCGCTGCGGCAATCGTGGGTCTTGGTACATTCATGGGCGCGGGCACGGGCGCAGGCCTTGCGCAAGCCGCCGAACCCATCGAGGGCACATGGTTGCGCCCATCGACCCAAACGATCGTCGTTTACGCCGAATCCAACGGCGAATATTGCGGCACCGTGCAAAACGGCGACTACAAGGGACAGTCCATCGGCTGCATGACCGGTTCGGGCGGCACGTACAAGGGCAAGGTAATCGCGCTCGACGAAGGCAAGACCTATACCGGCAAGGCGGAGGTCAACGGGGATGTCATGAACCTGAAGGGCTGCGTCGCCATTTTCTGCAAGGGCGAGGACTGGTCGCGCCAGTAGGTTTCGATCCGGCGTACTGCCCAGGGAAAGGGGCCTCGAGGCCCCTTTTGTCTTTCCGGCATCGTGAAATCCCTTCACGGGCACCGGCGGTCGGTTTTCCGCAAACCCGCAATCACCGGATAGCGCAGGAACCGGGACACCCACCAATATCCGTCCTGCGGATTTTCCTGTCGCGGGCCCGCCCCTTCAACCTTATATTCGCGCCATGAGAATAGAAACCGGACCGACCAACGCGGACTTTCCGCTCAAGACTCCCGAATACGAAGCCCCGAAGACGTTTGGCGATGCCGCCCAGGCCGTGGCCGAACTCCAGCGCCTCTACGATCAGGGAACGGGATTTCTGCGCGATCATTTCCGCGCCATCCTCGAAGGCGCGCAGGTGACTGCACGATTGCGCGCCTTCTATCCCGAGATACGCTTCAACACGGCGAGCTACGCCAATGTCGACACACGCCTCGCCTATGGCCACGTCTCGGGGCCGGGCGAGTTCTTCACCACCGTCACGCGGCCCGACCTGTTCGCCAATTACCTGACACGGCAGATCGGCCTGATGATCGCAAATCACGGCATGCCGGTGACGATCGGGGTTTCGGAAACGCCGATCCCGCTGCATTTCGCCTTCGAGGAAGGCTATCACGTGCCGGGATCGATCGAGGAATTGTTCGACCGGCCGCTGCGCGATGTCTTCGACGCACCCGACCTGACGACGACCGACGACCGGATCGCCAATGGCGAGTTCGACGATTCGCCGGGCGTGCCGCAACCGCTGGCTCCGTTCACTGCGCCGCGCATCGATTATTCGCTGCATCGCCTTGCGCATTATACGGCGACGAGTCCGGGCCATTTCCAGAATTATGTGCTGCTGACCAACTACCAGTTCTACATGGACGAGTTCGTGCGCTTCGCCCACAAGACCCTGCAGAAAGGCGACAGTGGCTACACATCGCTGGTCGAGCCTGGCAATGTGGTGACCGGGGCCGGCCAGTCCGGGCCTTCGTCAGGCACGGCGCCGGTACGGATGCCGCAAATGCCGGCCTTCCACCTGACGCGGCCGGACAATAACGGCATCACGATGATCAATATCGGCATCGGTCCGTCAAACGCCAAGACGATCACCGACCATGTCGCGGTGCTGCGGCCGCACACATGGCTGATGCTCGGCCATTGCGCGGGACTGCGGAACACGCAATCGCTCGGCGATTATGTGCTGGCGCATGCGTATCTGCGCGAGGACCACGTGCTCGACGACGATCTGCCGATCTGGGTGCCGATCCCGGCGCTGGCGGAAGTGCAGGTGGCGCTGCAGGAAGCCGTCGCGGAAGTAACCGGCCTGTCGGGCTACGAGTTGAAGAAGATCATGCGCACCGGGACAGTGGCGACCATCGACAACCGCAATTGGGAATTGCGCGACCAATCGGGTCCGGTGCAGCGGCTTTCACAATCACGCGCTGTCGCGCTCGACATGGAATCGGCGACCATCGCGGCCAACGGCTTTCGCTTCCGCGTTCCCTACGGCACGCTGCTTTGCGTCTCCGACAAGCCCCTGCATGGCGAACTGAAACTGCCGGGCATGGCGACGGAATTCTACAACCGGCAGGTCAGCCAGCATCTGGCCATCGGCATCAGCGCGCTCGAAAAGCTGCGCGAAATGCCTTCCGAACGGTTGCACTCGCGCAAACTGAGAAGCTTTTCAGAAACCGCATTCCAATAGGCCGGCCGATACCTTGATCTCCCTGCTGCGAACGGCGCTCCTCCTTGCCCTGCTCGGCCTGACTGCCGGCATCGCGGCGGGCTTTTTCGGCTTCGTGCATCCGCTGTTCGACACGATCGCCAATTTCCGGCTGCACTTTTCCGTCGCGCTGCTCATCGGCGCCGCGGTGTGGTCGTTCCGTTGCTCGAAGGCGCCTTCGCTCGTTTTCGCGCTGATCGGATTTGGCGGCCTGTTCGCGTGCGCTCCCGGCCTGCCCCTGTCGGGTTATGCGAACCTGCCCTCCGGCGGCGAGCGGGTCTACAGGCTGTTCGCCATGAACCTGCTGTGGAACAATCCGACGCCCGAACGCGTCTTCAACACCATCGAGGCGAACGATCCCGACATTCTCTATCTCACCGAGGTATCGGCGGGCTGGCGGGACGTGCTTGCGAGATTGCGGCAGCGTTATCCCAATTCCTTTCATTGCGCCGAATGGCAAACGGTCGGCGGCAGCGTGATCCTGACACGCCTGGAAATGGATAAGAAGGGTGAGTTCTGCGGCGATTACGCCTCGCTCGGACTGACGACGCTGGTGATCGAGGGCCGCAGGATCAGTGCCGGCGTGGTGCATTTGCGCTGGCCATGGCCGGCAAGCGGCCCACGCCAGATCGCCACGCTCAAGCCAAGGCTCGGGCGGCTCGGCGCGGACGCGCTTCTGGCGGGCGATTTCAATTCGGCGACCTGGACCAAATCCGTGCGCGATTTCGCCGGTTCGGGCCGGCTCAACGTCGTGAGCGGGATCGGCCCGACCTGGGGACCGACGCTCGGACCCGGCAACCAGAGAATCTACTGGCCGCCGAAGTTCGGCCTGCCGATCGACAACGCCATGGTGAAGGGAGCGGTGAAGGTCGTCAGCGTGCACACACTGTCGCGCATGGGCTCCGACCACCTGCCGATCCTGCTTGAATTCGTGGTGCGTGACTGAAACCTTCCCGCGGAACGATCAAGCCGGATGCGCAGCCTTGCCGCGCTCGGCAAGCGCCTGCCGGATGATCTGGAACGACGACGACAGGAACAGGCCGGCCATCGCTACGGCGACGATGACATCCGGCCAGCCGGTCGAGGTAAACCAGACGCCGGCGGCGGCGGCCATGACCGCGACATTGCCGATCGCGTCGTTGCGCGAACACAGCCACACCGAACGCACATTGGCGTCGCCGTCCTTGTAGCGGATCAGCAGCAGCACACTCACCACGTTGGCGACAAGCGCCAGAAACCCGACCATCCCCATGATCTCCGCTTGCGGCAGGCCGAGCACGAAAACACGATAGATCGTGGAGCCGAACACCCACAGCCCCATGGCCAGCAGGCTCATGCCCTTCAACAATGCGACGGTCGCGCGCGTGCGCAACGAAGCGCCGATGACGGCGAGTGAAATGCCGTAGGTGAGCGAGTCGGCGAGAAAATCGAGCGCATCGGCCTGCAATGCCTGCGAGCGGCCAAGCTGGCCGGCCGTCATCTCGACGAAGAACATCGCCGCATTGATGGCGATGACCGCCCATAGCCGCCGCCGGTAGTCGGCGGAAAGGCCGGTGAAATGCTCTTCGCCATGATCGTGATGCGCACCCATGAAAAGCTCCTGTTCGAGCGTCAACTTGAAATCGTCCGGTACACACCTAATGTCTCTAGCGACTATAGGTTCAAGGGAAAACGACATGTATTCGATCGGCGAGCTCTCACGACGGGCAGAAGTGAAGGTTCCCACCATCCGCTACTATGAACAGATGGGATTGCTCGAAACGCCGGAACGCTCCGGGGGCAATCAGCGGCGCTATGACGAAAAGGGCCTGGAGCGCCTCGCCTTCATCCGGCACGCGCGCGAACTGGGACTTCCAATCGAGGCGATCCGGGAACTGATACGGCTCAGCGCCCATCCCGAGCGGCCCTGCGGCGACGCCGACCGGATTGCGCGGGAGCAATTGCAGTCGGTGCGTCGGCGCATCGAGCAGTTGAAGCGGCTCGAAAGCGAACTGGAGCGCATCTCGACCGGTTGCACGGCCAATCATATCGGCGATTGCTACGTCATCCGTGCGCTTGCCGATCACGATCTTTGCGCGGACGAGCACGGCTGAATTCCGCGCCGGCACAAAGAAAAACCCCCGGCGCGCGGCACCGGGGGTTGATCTGATTCGCAGCCCGGCAAGCCGGGCAGAGCGGCTTATGCAGCCGACAGATTGTCTGCAGCGGCCTTGCCGGTGCGGCGGTCGGTGACGACCTCGAAGTTCACCTTCTGGCCATCTGCGAGGCCGGAAAGACCGGCGCGCTCGACTGCAGAGATGTGAACGAATACGTCCTTGCCGCCCTCATCGGGCTGAATGAAGCCATAACCCTTCTGGGAATTGAACCATTTTACGGTGCCGGAAGCCATTGGCTTGTCCTTTCGATAGTACCAGTGTGTGTGTGATGACGCCCGCGTCGCCGCATGCGCCAGTTCATCGTGTCTTAGGAGTAGTAGGTCGTGCGTCACACACCGGTTGCACCGGGGTAGAGGCCATGCCGTTCGGCCGAAAACTCGATCGCGGGCGTGTACCCCAGGAAATGGGCAATTGCAAGGCAGATTGCAGGTGGCGGCGTATCGCGCTTAACGCGTTCTTACCGATTTGGCGGCCTCCGACGCAGGCATCGAGTCGCGCGTCTTCAGGCTTGCCTGGTCCCGGTTGCGCCTGCGGCGCTCCCCGCCTCTTGCAGGATTACATGTTGGGGCAGACCGGCCCTTCGCCGGATATATATGACGGTGGCAACGACAGACGGGCCTCACACCAACTTTACATGTTGGGGTAGACAACTTTACATGTTGGGGTAGACCGGCCCTTCGCCACCGTAGGGCGGAACCCAGTTGATGTTCTGGTTCGGGTCCTTGATGTCACAAGTCTTGCAGTGGACGCAGTTCTGGA
>JAGRLL010000463.1 GCA_020441855.1 Nitratireductor sp. | reverse complement strand
CATAGGGCGGGCCGTCGTGGAGCACGTATTTCGGCCTGCCGGCGGCATCCTCGCGGAGCTTCCTGTACAGGTCCATCTCGCGCCAGCGGGCGACGAGTTCCGGCTCCTTCTGCGGCAGGCCGGCGCGCATCGGGAAATCGGTCTTCGGCAGAAATAGCGTCTCGGACCAGTCGCGGCCGGTTTCGGCGGAATTTTCAGTCGTGGTGGTATCGTTCATCTGGTTCACATGACCGTCTGTGCGGCCGGCTTTTGGTTGACGCAATTCCCGGCGGAAAACCGATATCGACTTTTCCTGGAATTGCCCTGCCGGCGTGAGGGACTCGGCGTCCCGATCCTGAATAAAACTGGTGAGATGACACGCGCCGGCAAACCCTCACCGGAACATGCGCGGATTTTCCCGGGACCCTGCCGACAATATCAGGCAGAGGCCGGGCCGATAATTCGTATCGAAATCCGCGCGGTGGCAAACATGGGCCGTCTCATAGCAGCAGGGAAGAAGGGAATAAAGGTGGTTTTGCCGCGGCGTATCAACCCGCCCCTTCGAATGACAGGAAAGCATCCAGTTCCGACAACGGGCTGACGCCAGACAACGCGGCGCGCGCCTCGGCAGCGTCCCGGTGCATCTGCTCGGTCAGGGCCTCCAGTCCGTCGAATTTTTCCTCGCCGCGAAGGAAGGCGAAGAAGGCGACCGTGCATTCCTCGCCGTAGAGATCGCCGTCGAAGTCGAACAGATGCGTTTCGAGCAACGCCACGCCATCGTCTTCGACCGTCGGACGCCGGCCGAAACTGGCGACACCGTCGTGCAGGGAGCCATCGGCACGACGCAGGCGAACCGCATAGATGCCATGGGCGAGGCCGTATTCGTCCGGCATCGCCATGTTTGCGGTGGGGAAGCCGAGCGTTCTGCCGAGTTTGCGGCCGCCATCGATCCGCGCTTCCACGGCATGGCGGTACCCGAGCAGTCCGGCGGCGGCCACGACATCGCCATCGCCCAGCAATGCGCGGATGCGGCTGGACGAAATCACCTCGCCGCCCTCGTCGGCGAAGGGATCGACCAGGGTGACAGCGAATTCCCGGTTGGCGGCCTCGGCCTTGAGGAAGTCGGGCGTACCCTCGCGGCCCTTGCCGAAATGGAAATCGTGACCGGCGACGACATGCGTCGCGCCGAGATCGGCGAGAAGGTTCGCGGCGATAAAGTCATGGGCCGATTGCGCGGCGAATTGCGCGTCGAAACGCTGCTCGACCACCGCGTCGAAACCCAATTCCGCCAGCAGCTTGCGCTTGAGCGGTGGCGGGGTCAGGCGAAAGACAGGGTTTTCGGGCCTGAAGAAGGTTCTGGGATGCGGTTCGAAGGTCAGCGCCAACGCCGCGCAGCCATAGCGGCGCGCCTCCTTCAGAGCACAATCGAGCACGGCGCGATGGCCGCGATGGATGCCGTCGAAATTACCGATGGCGACCACACCGCCCTTCAGTTGCGGTGAGACGGCGCCGGTATGGGCAAACTGTACGGTTTTGCGTGCCATCGATCTACCAGACAGGACACTACCAACGAAGACGGGGCATCCAGGCAGCCGGCCTTGCCTCGTGCGATTGCAGGAAGGTCGCCAGCCTTTCGGGATCGGGTTCGCCCGGATCACCGCCATCTCCGGCATAATCGGCGGCATGGATACCGGCGGAAATGTAAAGCAAATCGATGCCGAACGCTTTCGCGCCGGCGACATCGGTCGGCATGCCGTCACCGATGGCGAGCACCCTGTCATGGGCGAGTTCACTGCCGGCGGCTTCGCCGAGGCGCGCCATCGCGCGTTCGTAGATCGGGCGGTGCGGCTTGCCGACGATATAGGTCTTGCCGCCCAGCGCCTCGTAGTCGCGGGCAAGCGCGCCCGAGCACCACACCAGGGAATCGCCGCGCTCCACGACGATGTCGGGGTTGGCGCAGATGAAGGGCAGGTCGCGGGCGCGCAATTCCGCCAGCAGACCACGGTAATTTTCAGGCGTCTCGACCGTATCGTCGACGAGCCCGGTGCATACCACCGTCTGGGCGTCTTGCTTGCCGACGAGATCGACGTGCAGGCCTTGGTAGAGCGAGAGGTCTCGAT
>JAGRLL010000142.1:2364-11675 GCA_020441855.1 Nitratireductor sp. | reverse complement strand
TGTCGAAGGAGACCTCCATCGCGGTGGCCGAGGGTCAGAACTACCCGCCGGCGCTCGATCCCAACAAGGTCGAGCTCGGCCAAAAGATTCCGACCCTTCCCGCCTTCGACCCGTCCGGCACGCTTGCCGGCCTGACCTTCGCCAACCCGGAATACTGGAACGGCCACGAGGCCGAATGGTCGAAGAAGTTCGGCCGCGTCCAGAAGGGCTACTGACCTGCCTGCTTCCCCGCCGCTTCGGCGGCGGGGAATAGCCATCGCGCATCGGAGACTGAAGCCCGTGAGTTCCGTTACCCTGACCAATATCGTGAAGCGCTTCGAAAATTTCGCCGCCGTCCACAAGACGTCGCTTGAAATACCCGAAGGCGCTTTCGTGACGCTGCTTGGCCCGTCGGGTTGCGGCAAGACGACCACGCTCAGGATGATCGCCGGGCTGCTCGATCCGACCGAGGGCGAGATCATGATCAAGGGAAGGCGCGTCAACGACGTGCCGATCCACAAGCGCAATCTCGGTCTCGTGTTCCAGAACTACGCGCTGTTCCCGCACAAGACGATTGCCGAAAACGTCGCCTTCGGCCTGAAATATCGCGGCGTCCCGAAAGACGAGGCGAAGCGGCGCGTGCAGGATGCGCTCGACCTGGTGCAGTTGCCCGATGTCGGCGAACGCTATCCCAGGCAATTGTCCGGCGGGCAGCAGCAACGCATCGCACTGGCGCGCGCCATCGTCATCGAGCCGGACGTGCTACTGCTCGACGAACCGTTGTCGGCGCTCGACGCCAATCTGCGCGAGGATATGCGCGTGGAACTCAAGCGCATTCAGGAACGCATCGGCGTGACCACGATCTTCGTCACGCACGATCAGTCCGAAGCGCTCGCCATGTCGGACCAGATCGTCGTGATGTCCGAGGGAAGGGTCGAACAGGTCGGCCCGCCCGAAGAGGTCTACAACACGCCGGCGAGCGAGTTTGTCGCCAACTTCCTCGGTGCTTCCAATATCCTCGACGCCAGATGTACGGGACGCGAGGCCGACGACTACATTATCGAGGCCGAGACATTCGGCCGGATGCAAGTGCCAGTGAAGAAGGCGCCGAACCTTTCGGGCGAGGGGCTTGCCAAGCTGGTCGTTCGCGCCGAGAAGCTGCAGCTTGCATCGCGCGACCGGCCGGCCGACGGTGCACTGGCCGTGGACGGAACCGTGGAGACGGTGGATTATCAGGGTCAGGCGGTGCGCTATTTCGTTCGCGTCGGCGCGCGTCAATTACAGGCCATCAACATGATCGACGAGCGCCCGTTTCCCGAGGGAGCCGAAGTTTCGTTGCGCCTGCGCCCGCGCGATTGCGCCGCATTGCCGGTTTCCTGAATTTTCGAGATCCAGGCATCATGACGAAGCAAGACAGTCATCTTTTCTATCAGGGCCGTCGCCGCAGGCCGGTGCTCGACCAGGCGCGCGGCATCTATATGTGGGATGTCGACGGCAAGCGCTATCTCGACGGTTCGTCGGGGGCGATGGTGTGCAATATCGGCCATTCCAACGAAAACGTGCTCGCGGCCATGCGGGCGCAGATGGAAAAGTCGACTTTCGGTTACCGGCTGCATTTCGAAACGGAAGCTTCCGAGCGGCTGGCGTCGAAGACGGCCTCGCTGATGCCCGAGGGGCTGAACCGCATCTTCTTTGTTTCCGGCGGGTCGGAAGCGGTCGAAAGCGCCATCAAGCTGGCACGCCAATATGCGGTGGAAAGCGGGCAGGGCACGCGCTGGAAGGTGATCTCGCGCAACCCTTCCTATCACGGCGCGACGCTGGGCGCGCTGGCGCTCACCGGCTACGATCCGCTGACGGAACCGTTCGAACCGATGATGCGCGCCATGCCGAAGATCCCCGCGCCGCGCGCCTATCTCGACGGGCTGGACCCGGAAGACGAGGCGACCGGGCATCATTATGCCGACATGCTCGAACGCAAGATCGTCGAGGAAGGGCCGGAGACGGTGCTTGCGTTCTTCGTCGAGCCGGTCGGCGGCGCGTCTACCGGCGCGCTGGTGCCGCCGAAAGGCTATATGGAGCGTATTCAGGAAATCTGCCGGCAGCATGGCATCCTGCTGATCCTCGACGAGGTGATGACCGGTGCCGGGCGCACCGGCAAATTCCTGGCCGGCGAGCACTGGAACATGCAACCCGACATCGTGGTGCTGTCGAAGGGCTTTGCGGCAGGCTACATGCCGCTTGGCGCGATGGCTGCGCATGAACGCCTCGTCGAACCGCTGTTGGACGCGGGCGGGTTCCAGCACGGTTACACTTATGCCGGCAATCCGCTCGCCTGCGCAGCCGGCTTCGCCGTGATCGAGGAGATCGAGCGTTCGGGCCTGGTCGCGAACGCCGACAGGATGGGCGGATTGCTGATGTCGCGTCTGGAAGACCTGATGCAGCGTTACGAGATCATCGGCGACGTACGTGGCAAGGGCCTGCTCACTGCCTTCGAGTTCGTCTCCGACCGCCACACAATGGCCCCGCTGCCGCCTTCGCTCCGTGCACACGAGCGCTTTGTCGACATCGCCTATGAAAACGGCCTGATCGTCTATTCGCGCCGAACGCGCGGCGGCCGCGAGGGCGACCACATTCTCGTTTGCCCGCCGATGATCGTGGACGAAGCCCAGGTCGACGAGATCGCCGGCATGCTCGACCAGTCGATGCGCCAGTTCTCGGACGAAGTTCATGCCGTGTTGCCGGCGGGCGCCTGAACGAGATACGGAGGCTGGCGCAGATGGGTGAAATTGCGATCAGGCGTGCCGTGGCTGGCGATGCCGAGCGGCTCAACGATGCGCTCAGGCGGCTGTCGGAGGATATCGGCGACAGCCATGCCGGTACGCCGGCACTGCTTGCCCGCGCCGGCTTCGGCGACCATCCCGCCTTCCGCGCCCTGTTGGCCGAAAATGCTTCGACGATTGTCGGCGCGGCGCTCTATTCGCCGGTATTCTCGACGGTGCGGGCGGGGGCGGGAGCCTATGTCTCGGATCTGTGGACCGCGCCGGAAGCGAGGGGCAAGGGGCTTGGCCGCAGATTGCTGGCCGCAGTGGCTGAGGACGCCGAGGGCGTGTGGGGCGCCACATTCCTCAAGCTCGCGGTCTATGACGACAATGCGATGGCGCGCGCATTCTACGACCGGCTGGGTTTTGCCGCCGCCAGGGGCGAAACCACGCTGACCATTGACCATAACGGGCTTGCCGCCCTGAAAAACGAAATCACGGGAAACGCATGAAAGCGATATTCGACGAACGCCAGCGGAAGCACGACCCCAGGCACTTCATGGCCAATGGCGCGCTGCAACCCAATCCCGAACAGCCGAAACGCATCGAAATCCTGAAGGCGGCGGCAATGGCGGCGGGTTGCGAATTTTCCGCGCCGGGCGATTCCGGCATGGCCCCCATCGCCGCGATCCATACGGCCGAGTATCTCGCTTTCATGAAGACCATCTACAGGCGCTGGCAGTTCATCGATGGCGCGGGCGCGGAGGTCATTCCCAACGTCCACCCGGCCAATCGTAGCGATTCCTACCCGAAATCGGCCGTTGGCCAGGCCGGCTACCATCAGGCGGACACGGCCTGCCCGATTGCCGAACACACCTTTGAAGCGGCCTATTGGTCGGCCCAGGCGGCGGTGGCGGGCGCGGACCTGACCGCCGCGGGCGAGCGGGCCGTCTATGCGCTGTCGCGGCCGCCCGGCCATCACGCCTTCGCCGATCTGGCCGGCGGGTTCTGCTTCTTCAACAATTCCGGGATCGCCGCCGAAAGGATGCGCATGGCCGGCCGGCGGCCCGCCATCCTCGATGTCGACGTTCATCACGGCAATGGCACGCAGGGTATCTTCTATCGCCGCGCCGACGTGCTGACGGTTTCAATCCATGCCGATCCGGCGCGCTTCTATCCCTTCTTCTGGGGCCATGCGCACGAGCGCGGCGAGGGCGACGGCACGGGCGCCAACCTCAATCTTCCACTTGAGCGCGGCACGGGCGATGAAGCCTATCTGAAGACGCTCGACACGGCCTTCGAACGTATCGCCGCATTCGGCGCCGACTTGCTGGTGGTTGCTCTCGGGCTCGACGCCCATGTCGACGATCCGTTCAAGGGTCTTGCCGTGACCACGCCGGGCTTTGCGCGTATCGGGACGGCCATCGCAGGGCTGGGCCTGCCGACGCTGTTCGTGCAGGAGGGAGGTTACGTCTCCGACGCGCTCGGCGACAACCTGACCCATTTTCTGCAGGGTTTCGCGCAGGCCTGAACGGCCGGGACTTGCGACCTCGCCAGTGTCGTTTTTGGTGAATGCGATATTCGACGCGGCGTGATACACGCCTGTACCAACGAATGTGCATTCACGAAGCAGGAACCAAACAGATGCTGAACAAGACCGTCGAGGAGCGCCGCAAGGGCGCCATTGCCCGTGGTGTGGGCGTGCAGACGCAGATCTTCGCCGATCGCGCCGAAAACGCCGAGATCTGGGACGTCGAAGGCAATCGCTTCATCGATTTCGCCTCCGGTATTGCGGTGCTCAACACCGGTCATCGCCACCCCAGGGTGATGAAGGCGGTGCATGACCAGCTCGACCGCTTCACCCATACCTGCCATCAGGTCGTGCCCTACGAGAACTATGTGGCGCTGGCCGAACGTCTCAACAAACTGGTGCCCGGCGACAGCGAGAAGAAGACCATCTTCCTCACGACCGGCGCGGAGGCGCTCGAAAACGCGGTGAAGATCGCCCGCGCATCGACCGGCCGAAACGCGGTCGTCGCCTTTTCCGGCGCCTTTCATGGCCGAACCTTCATGGGCATGGCAATGACCGGCAAGGTTTTCCCCTACAAGGCGGGCTTCGGCGCGATGCCTGGCGACGTCTACCATGCGCCGTTCCCGATCGAATTGCACGGCGTGAGCGAGGACGATTCCATTGCCGCGCTTGAGCGGCTGTTCAAGGCGGATGTCGATCCGGCGCGTGTCGCGGCAATCGTCATCGAGCCCGTGCAGGGCGAAGGCGGGTTCTATGTCACGCCCAAGGGGTTCATGCATCGCCTGCGCGAAATCTGCGACAAGAACGGCATTCTGCTGATCGTCGACGAGGTGCAGACCGGGTTTGCGCGCACGGGGACGATGCTTGCCATCGAGCAATACGGCATCGAGCCGGATATCGTTACGATGGCCAAGAGCCTTGCCGGCGGCTTCCCGCTCTCGGCGGTCACTGGCAAGGCCAGCGTGATGGACGGTCCCTCGCCGGGCGGCCTCGGCGGCACCTATGGCGGCAACCCGCTCGGCATTGCCGCCGCCCATGCGGTGATCGACGTGATCGAGGAGGAAGGGTTGTGCGAGCGCGCCAACCGTCTCGGCGCACGGCTGAAGCAGCGCCTGGAAGGACTGCGCGCCGACGTTCCCGAGATCAGCGACATTCGCGGGCCGGGTTTCATGAATGCCGTCGAGTTCAAGGATGCCGCTTCGGGCGAGCCCAATCCGGCCTTCGCCAATCGCGTTCGCGAAATCGCGCTTTCGAAGGGATTGCTGCTGCTGACCTGCGGCATCCATGCCAATGTGATCCGCTTCCTTTCGCCGATCACGATCCAGGACGAGGTGTTCTCCGAGGCGCTCGATATCCTCGAGGCGTCCATCCGTGAGGCGCGGAAGGCGTAATACCGGTCGCCGCCGGTCGCGGCGGCCGCTGGATCTTCTGTCGATTCCGACCCGCGCCTGGGAACGGGTTGACGATGCCATGCAGAGGCCGCCGACTGGCTTGCAGCAAGGACGATGACGATGAAGGCGGTTCGCACCGACGCGGAGATCGATTGCACGGGTATCGATGCCGGTCTGCGCGCGCTTGGGGTTGAACTGGTAACGCTGCCCGACGGCATTGCCGAGGACGAACTGGTCGAGGCCGTCGCCGACGCCGACCTGCTGCTGATGTGCTACACGCCGATCACCGCACGCGTCATCGATGCGGCCATCAGGCTCAGAGGCATCGTCAAATATGGCGTCGGCATCGACGCCATCGATATCCAGGCCGCGATGCGGCGCGCGATACCGGTGGTGAACGTGCCGGAATATGCGGAGGAAACCGTCGCGGAAGGCGCCTTCGCCATGATGATCGCGCTCGCCAGGCGTCTGCCGGAGATCTCAGGCGCGGTGCGCGAGCATGGCTGGATCTGGCCGGAACAGGGATGGCTCGGCCGCGATCTGGCGCAGGCCACGCTCGGTCTCGTCGGTGTCGGCAAGATCGGCAGGAGCATGGCGCGCATGGCGGGGCAGGGCTTTCGCATGCGCGTACTGGGCTATGACCCCCATGTCGACGAGGCGAAGATGCGCGGGGCCGGCGTCGAGAAGATCGGGGACCTCAACGCCATGCTGCGCCAGTGCGATTTCGTGTCGCTGCATTGCGTGCTCAACGCCGAAACGCACCATCTGCTCGGGGCGGGCGAACTCGCCTGCCTCAAGCCGTCCGCCATCCTGGTCAATGTGTCGCGTGGCGCGTTGATCGACGAGGCGGCGCTGGTCGACACGGTGCTGGCGAACAGGCTGGGCGGTGTCGCGCTCGACGTGTTCTGCGACGAGCCGTTGAGGAAGGAAGGGCATGTCATGAGCCCGCTTTACGGCCGCGACGATGTCATCCTGTTCCCGCATCTGACCTTCTTCACGCACGAAGCGATGCGGCGGCTGGAAGAGGATACGCTGGCGCGCTGTCTCGAACTCATCGAGGGCAGACCCGTTACCGTGCGCTCGCACGACCCGCGCCTGCGCGCGCAGACGTCCGGCGTCGTCTTTTCCTGAATTTCCCGGGTGCGTTGCCGCCTGTGGCGGCTATCTGCGGCCGCGAAGCGCGCCCTGGACCAGCGGCGCCAGATGGTCCGCCACGACGCTGTAGCCGGCGGCGTTGAGATGCGGAACGAAATCGCCGAGCGAATATTGCGGTTTCTTCCTGCCGTTCACCGCCACGCCCGAAAAGAAGTCGCCACAATAGGTGGCGCCGTTGCGCGCGGCGATGTCGGCGAAGCTGAAGGGATGAAAGCCGCACAGGATGACCGCGACTCCGCGTCCGCGCAGGCGCGAGACGATGGCGTCGAGATTCTTGCGCATCTGCGCTTGCGGCACGCCGAAGCGCACGTCGTTGCGGCCGAAGAAGACGACCGCGACCGCCGCCCCCTTGGGTACGGCCGAGTCTAGCCTTCTCAGGCCGCCGCCCGACGTGTCGCCATTGATGCCGCTGTTCTTGACGGTCACATCGAAGCCGCGCGCACGCAGGGCGCGCTCGAGCTTGGAGGGATAGTTCTGCGCGCGCGGAACGCCGAAGCCCGCGGTATTGGAATCGCCGATCGTCACGACCAGCGTGCCGGCGGCGGCCGGAACGGCGAGAAGCATGACAAGCGCAAAGAGCGCATACCCCAAACGCCGCGCCAAAACCTGAAACCGGAACATCTGATCCTCCCTGCCCGAAGCAATTCAGCCTGAGCGATCTTGCGTCCAAACGCAGGGATTCGGCAACAACAGACTTTCCGGGGAGTTGACGCGGCGCGCCTGTGGCAGTTTCCAGACCTCCGTGTTGCGTCTATGCGGCCTTGGCGGCTGCCTGACGTGCCCATTGCACGATCTGTCCTGCCGCCATGGCTCCGGATTGACGGGCGACCTCGCGGCCGTGGTGGAAAAGGATCATGGTCGGGATGGAGCGGATGCCGAGCTGGCCGGCGATCTGCTGTTGTTCGTCCGAGTTCAGCTTGATCAGCCTGACGGCAGGCTCCAATTGTTCGGCGGCGGACTGAAACGCCGGCGCCATCATCCGGCAGGGTCCGCACCAGGGCGCCCAGACGTCGACGAGGACGGGGACCGAACTGCGCGAGATCTGGCGCTGAAAGACATTTGCGGGGACATCGACCGGCGTTGCCTCGAACAGTGGATCGCCGCATTTTCCGCATTTGGCCGCAAGGGCGGATTTCGCCGGGGGGATACGGTTCACGGACCCGCAATGGCTGCACACGATATGATGATCCGACATGGTGTTGTCCTGACGTTGGCTCCGGGGTTGGTTCGCCGGAGGCTTCGTTTCCGCATATAGTGATTTCAAAATGTAAATGCGGGCGCGGCGCCGGAAATGTCGCATGCGGCGGCCGGAGCCGTTTCGCTCGTGCGCCGGTGGTCAATCTTCACACCCTGTTTTATCTAGATAAGGGTGAACCGGCCGGGAGAGGCATTGCCGCGATGATCGACAAGCTGGAAATGTTCCTGACGCTTGCCCGAGAGCGGCATTTCGGCCGCGCCGCGCAGGCATGCAATGTCAGCCAGCCCACGCTGTCGTCGAACATCAAGCAGCTCGAGGACCAGCTTGGCGTGCTGCTGGTCCAGCGCGGCTCTCGCTTTCAGGGGCTGACGACGGAGGGCGAGCAGGTTCTTGCATGGGCGCAGCGGATCTGCGGCGACGCGCGCGCCATGAAAGAGGAGATGCGCGCCGCGCGTCACGGTCTGACCGGGCGCATCCGCATCGCCGCGATCCCCACCGCGCTCGCCATGGTGCCGCGCCTGACCACGCCGATGCGCGAGAAGCATCCCGGCGTTACGTTCTCGATCCTCTCGCGGACCTCGATCGAGGTGCTGATGCTGCTCGGCAATCTCGATATCGATGCCGGCATCACCTATCTCGACAACGAACCGCTTGGCCGGGTGATCTCCGTGCCGCTTTATTCGGAGCGCTATCAGCTCATCACCGCTGCCGGAAACCGCTATTCGGAGCGCAGCGCCGTAAGCTGGGCGGAACTGGCGGAACTGCCGCTCTGCCTGCTGACGCCCGACATGCAGNNTGCAGAACCGGCGCATCATCGACCATCACCTGGCCGAGGCCGGGGTGTCTGCGCGCCCCTCGCTGGAATCGAACTCGATGACGGTGCTGTTCAGCCATATCCGTACGGGCAAATGGTCGTCGATCATGCCGCTCAACCTCGCCGAGACCTTCGGCTTCAGCGAGCCGATCCGCGCCATTCCGATCGTGGAGCCGGATGCGAGCCATACGGTCGGTCTCGTCGTGCAGCCGCGCGAGCCGCACATGCCGCTGGTGAAGGCGCTGCTGGACGAGGCCAGGTCGCTGGCGAGCGCGTTCGCCGCGCAGGATATCGCAGGCAGGAAACGAGGCGTTTGATAGGCGAATCCTATCAAGCGACGATTCTGCTTTATTGATTTGCGCAATTTCGTATGTCTTCATAGGCAATCAGCGTGTAATCGCGCTTTTCCAGGGAGGAGCGCTGCCTTGCAGCAATCAGGTACCCAGATACGGGTCGCCGATGCGACATCGTCGATCATGGAGGA
>JAGRLL010000142.1:0-2263 GCA_020441855.1 Nitratireductor sp. | reverse complement strand
TGAACATCAGCCGGGCCGAAATTCATGGCGTTGCGAGCTTTTATCACGACTTCCGGGAAAAGCCGGCGGGCCGCCATGTGGTCAAGCTGTGCCGTGCCGAGGCCTGTCAGGCGATGGGCGGCGAGGCGGTTGCCAGGCATGCCGCGGCCACGCTCGGCATCAAGCCGGGCGAGACGACGGACGATCAGGCCGTGACGCTCGAAAACGTCTATTGTCTCGGGCTTTGCGCCTGCGGACCGGCTGCGATGGTCGACGGAGAAGTGGTCGCCAGCGTGACGCATGAAAAGATCGAGGCCATTCTCGCGGAGTGCCGCAAATGAGCACGAAGATCTATGTCCCCTGCGACGCGGCGGCGCGCGCGCTTGGCGCCGACGATGTGGCCGCGGCGATTGTCCGCGAGGCGAAGGCGCGTGATCTCGACGTGACGCTGGTGCGCAACGGTTCTCGCGGCATGATCTGGCTGGAACCTTTGGTCGAGGTGGAGACGCCGCAGGGCCGTGTGGCCTATGGGCCGGTATCGGCCGGCGAGGTCGCTTCCCTGTTCAAGTCCGGTTTCCTCGACGGTAGCGGGCATGCGCTGTTCTGTGGCAGGACCGAGGAAATTCCGTTCCTGAAGAAGCAGACGCGACTCACCTTCGCGCGCTGTGGTGTGGTCGATCCGCTGTCTCTGGACGATTACGAGGCGCATGGCGGACTGGCGGGGCTTCGGCGGGCGCTGGAAATGACGCCGGAGAACATTGTCGTCACCGTCACCGAATCCGGCCTGCGCGGGCGCGGCGGGGCGGGCTTTCCGACGGGCATCAAGTGGAAGACGGTGCTCGAGGCGGCGGGTCCGCAGAAATATATCGTCTGCAACGCCGACGAAGGCGACAGCGGCACCTTCGCCGATCGCATGATCATGGAAGGCGATCCCTTCGTACTGATCGAGGGCATGACGATTGCCGGCATCGCGACAGGCGCGGCGAAGGGTTACATCTATCTGCGTTCGGAATATCCCGACGCCATCCGCACGATGGGCGCTGCCATCGACATCGCGCGCGAGCGCGGCCTTCTGGGCGGAAAGGTGCTCGGTTCCGGCCACACTTTCGACATCGAGGTCCGCGTCGGCGCGGGCGCCTATGTGTGCGGCGAGGAAACGTCGCTCCTCAATTCGCTGGAAGGCAAGCGTGGCGTTGTACGCGCCAAGCCGCCGCTGCCCGCGCTCCAGGGGTTCCTGGGCAGGCCGACGGTGGTCAACAACGTCATCTCGCTCGCCTCCGTGCCCGTCATTCTCGACAAGGGCGCGGAACATTACCGCGATTTCGGCATGGGCCGGTCGCGCGGCACGATCCCGATCCAGATCGCCGGCAATGTGAAGCATGGCGGGCTGTTCGAAGCCGCCTTCGGCATGACGCTCGGCGAGATCGTCGATGGCATCGGTGGCGGCACGGCGAGCGGACGCCCGGTGCGCGCGGTGCAGGTCGGCGGACCGCTCGGCGCGTATTTCCCGCGCGAGCTGTTCGACACACCGTTCGATTACGAGGCCTTTGCGGCGAAGGACGGGCTGATCGGCCATGCCGGCATCGTCGTGTTCGACGACAGCGTGAACATGCTGGCGCAGGCGCGCTTCGCCTTCGAATTCTGCGCCATCGAAAGCTGCGGCAAGTGCACGCCGTGCCGGATCGGCGCGGTGCGTGGTGCGGAGACGCTGGACAAGCTCGCCTCAGGAGCCGACCCTGCCGGCCAAAAGGCGCTGGTCGCCGATCTTTGCAACACGATGAAATTCGGTTCCCTGTGCGCGCTCGGCGGATTTACGCCCTATCCGGTGATGAGCGCGATGACGCATTTCCCGGAAGATTTCAAACCCGCGCCGATGGCGGAAGCGGCGGAGTAGGAAGACCATGTCCCTCATTCATGAAATCGACTATGGCACGCCGGCTTCCAAGGCCGAAAAGCAGGTGACGCTCAGCGTCGACGGCTTCGAGGTCACGGTTCCGGAAGGTACCTCGATCATGCGCGCCTCGATGGAGGCCGGTATCGCGATCCCGAAACTGTGCGCGACAGACATGGTCGACGCCTTCGGTTCCTGCCGGCTGTGCCTGGTGGAAGTCGAGGGCCGCGCCGGCACTCCGTCGTCCTGCACCACGCCGGTCGCGCAAGGCATGGTGGTCAAGACGCAGACGCAGCGCCTGAAGGACATCCGCCGCGGCGTGATGGAACTCTACATTTCCGACCATCCGCTCGACTGCCTTACCTGCGCGGCCAATGGCGATTGCGAATTGCA
>JAGRLL010000141.1 GCA_020441855.1 Nitratireductor sp. | reverse complement strand
TCTGGGGACTCGGCTCGCTTGCCGGCGCCACATGGCTGAAGCTTGCTGCAGCGTGATCAATCAACGCCCGCGCCTTAGCCGCTGCCCCCTCGCTGGCCCCTTGTGTCAACGCGCTGGCGCTCGGCGAGTCGGCGGCCTGGCATCTGGGCGTTCCGGTGCAGCGGCTCAAGAACACCGCCATCGTCATCGTCGCCGCGGCGACAGGAGCTGCGGTCGCCGTCTCCGGCGGCATCGGATTCGTCGGCATCGTCGTACCGCATCTGCTGCGCCTCGGCATCGGTCCCGACCATCGCTACCTGCTGCCGGCGAGCGCGCTCTTGGGCGCGATTCTGCTTACTGGCGCCGATGTCATCAGCCGCACCGTTGTCGCGCCGGCGGAATTGCCGATCGGCATCGTGACCGCGATCTTCGGTGCGCCGGTCTTCCTGTGGATATTGCTGCGCCGGCGCGGCATAATCGATCTTTGAGGCGCGCATGCAACCGGAACTCCTGGCAAACGACATCGGCGTCGCCTTCGGCAGAACGGAAATCCTGCATGGCGTCTGCATGCGGGCACGCGCAGGCGAGCTGACCGCGATCGTCGGGCCCAACGGCTCCGGCAAGACGACGCTGATGCGGGTCCTGACCGGCGAGCTTGCAAGCGGCACCGGCGACGTCTCACTCAACGCACACCCCCTCGCCGGCATGAAACCCTGGGAACTGGCATCGCTGCGCGCGGTGCTGGCACAGTCGGTCACGCTGTCCTTTCCATTCACCGTGCGCGAGGTGGTTCAGCTGGGCCTCTCATCGGGCTGGAACGCTCGTACGGCCGACGCCGCGGTGCTTGTCGAGAATGCTTTGGAACTGGTCGATCTTGCCGGCTTCGAGGGGCGGTATTACCAGCAATTGTCGGGTGGCGAGCAACAGCGCGTGCAGTTCGCCCGCGTACTGACGCAGATCTGGCAGCCCATGGACGAGGACGGGCCGCGCTGGCTGTTTCTTGACGAACCGGTTTCGAGCCTCGATATCCGCCATCAATTGCAGATCATGGAAATCGCGAAGAACTATGCCGAGCGCGGCGGGGGCGTGATCGCGGTCATGCACGATCTCAATTTGACGGCGATGTTCGCCGATCATGTGGTGGTGATGCACAAGGGACGGGTCGCCGCCGCCGGCGCTCCCGGCGAGGTCATGAACGACGCATTGCTGGCGCATGTCTTCGGCTGCCATCTGAAGGTGGGCAAAGCGCCCCCGCCCGGAACGGCGTTCGTGCTGCCGCATTCGGCCTATGGCTGAGGATCGACAACGAACCGGGCATTGACGAGCTTTGTAGATATCTCGGTGAACACGGAGCTTCGCCGCATGCAGCGTGGACCAAACGCAGGCTGCGCAGGGAACTTCATCAATCCTGGAGCGGGGCCTGGAGCGGGGCCTGGAGCGGGCCTGGAGGCGGCCTGGAGGCGGCATTCTCGTGGAGCCGTCCCGCCTAGTCCCGGGGAGATGCGCGGAAAGCCATGGATATTGTTTGAGTTCGCTGGCGACGTTGACGCAAGCACGGAAATATCGGCCGAACCGGTTTCCTCACCCGAAGAAAGAACCAATTTTTCATCCCGCTTCCGGTGGCGCCTATAAGAATTGGAGTTCGTAGCCTGAATCCAATATCAATGCCCATGGTGGAACCCCTGAAAAATCAGCCTGAAGACATCAAACTGGTACGCACGTGCTCGATCTGGCGGGCGCTGGATGCGCTCGACATGTTTGGCGTTAAACATCCAGCCCTCGGACCGCAGCATCGCCGTGATCCGGCGATAGCCATAGCGGCCAGAGCGTGAGGCAAGCCGAATGATGTCGGCAATCAACGCCTCTTCATCGGGCCAGCCGTGCGGCTTTTTTCGCTGGGTCGAACGGTGCTGGCCGAGAACCATGCAGGCGAAGCGCTCCGACACGGTGAACTTCGCCATGACATGATCGACGCAGCGACGACGGCGGGCGGGGCTCAGCAGTTTCCCGAGGCAGCCTCTTTCAGGATCAGTTTCTCGATCGTCAGGTCCGACACCGCCTTGCGAAGTCGGTCGTTCTCTTTCTCGAGCTCTTTCAGACGCTTTACCTGATCGCCCTTCAGGCCACCAAACTCCTTGCGCCAACGGTAATGCGTGAACTGCGTCACGCCGATCGACCGAACCGCCCCGGCAACCGACTGGCCCTGCGATACCAACACATCGACCTGGCGTAGCTTTGCGACGATCTCTTCGGGCTTGTGCTTCTTCTGGGGCATTCCAAAGTCCTCTCTAACGGCAAATAGCCTGCTTCAGGGAGGATCACTTTGCAGGGGGCAGACCACATTCATCGCTCGGCAATCTCGCGCCCAGTGAATTCGCCATGAAAATGGCGTTGCAAGAACAGGCCGCATGAAGCCAGAAATCAACCGGCGGGCTCCGCGCTGAAGTGAAAAAAGTCCGGCCTCAGGTCAAACAGCACCGCGCGCCGATTCATCAGATGCCGATCAATGCGGCGCCGATCAGGTGGGGCGCTTTGGTTTGCGGCTCTTGTTCTTCGGTGTACGGACGCGATCGGTCGCCGGGCCCCGATGTTTTTGGAATGGCTTTTTGCCCTTCTTGAACATCGGCTTCGCTTGGTTGGGCTTTGAGCGCACCTCACCGGCGGGCGCGATGATGATGCCTCTCTCAAGGCTGCCGGGCCGCTTGAGCTGCTCAGCATAGCTCGCAGCCTTGTCCGCGGAAATCTCGAAGCGGGTTTCGGTCTCGTCGATCCTGATCGCACCAACATCGCGTTTGGTGACGCCGCCAGCGTTACAGATCATCGGCAGTATGAATTTCGGATCGGCGCGATGCTTGCGCCCGAGTGAAATCGTGAACCAGACGCCGTCCTGCATGTCCGTGTCGCGCGGCTCGCGATGTGGCGAGCGCTCCTTTGCGGACCGGCGGTCACGCGTGTGACTCCGGTTCTGCAAAACGTCGACGGGAAGCGGCAGGAGTTCCTCGGGGACGGGGTGGGCGGCGAGTTGTTGGCGCAGGAATGCAGCCGCAATGCGCTGCGGCCCAACCCGGTCCAGCAGCTCCGACACAAAATCCGCTTCCAGTTCGTTCGGCTTCGCGGCCGAGGCGGCGATATCGAGTATCCGCCGGCGGTAGCGCGCCTCGATATCTGCAATTCCGGGCGCCGCGCGCACGGTCGCTGTCAGCTTCGCCAATGAGAGCACGCGCTGGACAGCGCCACGCCTGTTTTCCGGAACGATGAGCACGCAGACACCCTTTCGGCCCGCACGGCCCGTCCGGCCGGAACGATGCAGCAGGGTCTCCGGGTTGCTCGGCACGTCGGCATGGACCACCAGGTCGAGGTTTGGAAGGTCGATGCCACGCGCCGCGACATCGGTCGCCACGCAGACATGCGAGCGACCGTCGCGCATGGATTGCAGCGCATTTGATCGCTCCGATTGCGCCATCTCTCCCGAAAGCGAAACCACCGAAAAGCCACGATTGGCGAGGCGCGCCGTGAGATGGCGAACCGCTTCACGCGTATGGCAGAAGACCAGGGCGCTCGTGCTGTCGGAATCCAGCAGCGTATTGATGATGGCGTGCTCCCGCTCGTCACGCCGTACCAGCATCAGCTGATATTCGATGTCGGCATGCTGCTCGGTGGACGCGGTTGTCGCGACACGCACCGCATCTCTCTGAACGTTCCTTGCAAGTTCGGCGATGCCGCGCGGCACGGTCGCCGAAAACAGAAGCGTTCGGCGATCTCGCGGCGAAGCGGCGAGGATGAATTCAAGGTCGTCTCGAAACCCGAGATCCAGCATCTCGTCGGCTTCGTCGAGCACCACCGCGCGAATGGCGCCAAGGTCCAGCGCTCCACGCGTGATGTGGTCGCGCAGGCGTCCAGGTGTGCCGACAACCAGATGGGCGCCACGTTCGAGAGCCCGGCGTTCGTTGCGCACGTCCATGCCGCCCACGCAAGTAGCGACCCTGACCTGCGCATATGCGTAGAGCCAGTCAAGTTCACGCTGGACCTGAATGGCAAGTTCGCGCGTAGGAGCAATAATCAGACCCAGCGGCGTGGCTGCCTCGCCAAAGCGTTCTCCACTTCCAAGCAGTGTCGGCGCGATTGCTATGCCAAAGGCGACCGTCTTACCCGAGCCGGTCTGCGCAGAGACCAGCAGATCGGCTTCGTCAT
>JAGRLL010000462.1 GCA_020441855.1 Nitratireductor sp. | reverse complement strand
GCGAGGGCATTGGCGCTGCTGGCCCTGATCGTCGTCCCGCTGTCCGGCTGCATGTCCACCGGCGCTTCGAGCTTCACGAACACGGCGGCGCCGAACGCTCGCACTGCAAGCGTCTCCTCAAGTCAGGCGCCCCAGACCTTGCCGCTCGCTGTTGCGGACGATTCCGGTGCCGATCCTTCGGTCAACATGGCGATGCAGCGGCCATCCGGCACAGAAGCAGGCGATCTTCAGGCGCTGGTTCCCGCCGGCGAAGCGCCTCCCGGCGCAATCGGCGGCCAGTTCGCTTCGCTGCAATCGCAGGGACAAGTCTCTGGCAACAGCCTGTACGCGCCGGTGCGCAAGGTATCTTTCGAGCCCGGCCAGTCCGGCATCTCCGTTCGCCTGCTGGACCCAGCCGACCAGGCTGCCGAGGAACGCATTCCCGGGCTCTACGCCAGCATCGATCATGGCGAATGCAAGGGCGGCTGGGGCCCGAAACCGAATCTGGTCAACGCCGAACGCGTGGCCCAGGGCGATCCCTATTACATGGAAATGCGCCTGCGCCGCACGCCCATGCTGCCTGTCGGCCATGTCTATATCGCCTATGGCCGACTCAGCCCGCAGGGCGAACCGCTCGACGAAAAGCTTGTCATGCTGGCGCCGCTTGGCGGCTATGGCGGCGCGGCGGTTGCTGCGGCAATTCCGATGCCCGGCGTACTCAAGCCCTATGGTGACGATTGCGTGCTCAATCCCATCGCCGCCTATCGCATCTCGCTGACGCCGAGCAAGTTCGAGCAATTGCTGCTTGAGGTCGAACGCCAGAAGAAGAAGAAACCCGCCTACGCGCTGTTCGCCTACAATTGCAACCACTTCATGTCAGATGTGGCCAAATCGGTTGGCATCCTGCCGCCGGAAAATATCTACGAACCATCGCTGTCCTATTTCTATTCCATGATGGACCGTAACGAGGGCCGCAAGGTCCCTCGCACCGTCGCGGAACTGAAAAAGGAAAAGATGCGGTTCGCTTCGGCGGCCAGACTGCCCGTCCAGTGACGGATGGGCTGCCCGTCCCGCCGCCCGCTATTCAGTTGCCGTCAGCGAAACATCCAGGAATCGAAAGCGAAGAAGCCGAACTGGCGTGATGCGTGGGTACGCTCCGCCGTTGCGCCCTCTCCCGCCGCGCCATAGGCGAAGAACAGCGGCATCAGATGCTCGTCGCTCGGATGGTTTTCCACCACGAAAGGTGCGCGTTCCCGCCAGTCGAGAATGGCTTCGCGGTCGCCCTTGTCGAAGGTCTCTGCAAACCAGCCCGTGAACGCTTCCACTTTTTCAGTCATGGCCGGATCGGGAGCCATGCCGCCGCGCATCGCACCGAACACTGCACGCAGATTGTGCGTAATGTGGCCCGAGCCGATGAGCAGCACACCTTCCTCGCGCAATGGCGACAAGGCCTTTCCCAGTGCGTAATGGTGACGGGCATCGCGGCCGGGATCGATCGATACCTGCACGACGGGGATATCGGCGTCGGGATAAGCCAGGAGCAGCGGCGTCCAGGTGCCATGGTCATAACCGCGCTGAGCGGCAATGCCTGTCTTGATCCCGGCTTGCGCCAGCATGGCGGCAACGCGATTGGCCAGTTCCGGTTCGCCCGGCGCGGGATAGATCATCTGGTAGAGTTCCTGCGCGAAACCGCCGAAGTCGTAGATCATGCCCGGTTCCGGATCAGCAACCACCGCGGTCACGTCGTCAACCTCGAAATGCGCCGAGGCGATGACGATGGCCTTTGGCTTCCCCAAACGCTGCGACAGGGTCTTCAGGTAGTCGCGCGCTTCCGAAGGGTCGGTGACGATGTTCGGACCGCCATGCGAAATGAACAGGGTTGGCAATTTCTCGGCCATGGCCGTCACTCCTTGCCGGGCGCCAATCGCGCGGCTCGATAGACTCTATCTAGTGAATAAAGCCGCCGGCGCCAGAGCGCGGAAGGTCGACGCACTGTTCATCCCCGCGTTGGTTACGCCTGCAATTGTCGCACCGTCACGGTCTCGCAACGCACTTTGCCAGTGACGTTGCTCCAGATACGAAAATGGCGGGCACAGGCCCGCCATTCAGTGTCTCTGTTGCGCGCTTCGCGCAATCAGGCGCTGGCCGCCACCTTCTGCTGGAGCGAAGACTGATCTGCCTGCAGCAATTCGGCGATCAGGAAGGCCAGTTCCAGCGACTGGCTGGCATTGAGCCTCGGATCGCAATGGGTGTGGTAGCGATCCTTGAGATCTTCCTCGCTGACTGCGCGCGCGCCGCCCGTGCACTCGGTCACGTCCTTGCCGGTCATCTCGAAATG
>JAGRLL010000140.1 GCA_020441855.1 Nitratireductor sp. | reverse complement strand
TACGAGGACCGCTTCGTCATCCCCACATCGCACCGCGAGATCTCCGAGGACGCCTATGACGTGCGCGGCTCGTGCGGCTTCTCCTTCGGCAATGGCTGCTCCGGCGGTGAAAGCGAAACCAACCTCTTCGGGGCGAAGCGCACGCGCACGGTGCAGACGCCGACCGACCTCTTCAAGGAGAAGGTCTGATGAACATGACGCTGAAGATCATTTCGCTGCTGCTTTCCTATCCCACCGGAGAGATGCGCGAGGCGCTCGCCGAACTCAAGGCGGTACTCGAACGTGCCGCCATCGGCGAGCGCGAGAAAAAACTCCTGATCCGTCTGGCCGAAGATATCGCCGGGCTCGATCTCTACGACGCACAGGAACGCTACGTCTTCCTGTTCGACCGCACCCGTTCGCTGTCGCTGCACCTGTTCGAACATGTTCATGGCGAAAGCCGGGACCGGGGCCAGGCCATGGTCGACCTGGTGGCAATGTACGCGGACGACGGCTTCGACATCGATGCGAGGGAACTGCCGGACTATCTGCCGATGTTCCTTGAATACCTGTCGATGAAGCCCGCCGCGGAGGCCGCCGAATTGCTCGGCCAGACGGCGCATATCGTGGCCGCGCTGCGTGAACGGCTGAAGAAGCGCAATTCGATCTACGCCAACGCATTCGCCGTGCTCGAGGCGATGGCACGCGCAAAGCCGGATGCGGCTTTGCTGAACGAACTGCTCGACGTGCCGGAAGACAATCCCGATGACCTCGAGGCACTTGACCGCATCTGGGAAGAAGAGGCGGTCACCTTCGGCGGCAATGCCGGGGAAAACGCCTGCGGTCCGGATCGTCTCCAGCGCCAGATCCGCGCCTCTCACCGCAAGCCGGCCGAAGCGCCGCAGATGCCGAACGCCTGAGGAGAGATGCCATGTCCGATTTCATCAACACGTTGCTCTACGGTATCTATCCCTACATCGCGCTGGCCGTGCTCATCGTCGGCACCGCCATCCGCTACGACCGCGAGCCCTACACCTGGCGCTCGGGTTCCTCGCAATTGTTGCGCCGCAAGCAACTGGTCTGGGGTTCGGTGTTGTTCCATGTCGGCGTTCTGGTGATCTTCTTCGGTCACCTCGGCGGCCTGCTCACCCCGATCTGGATCTTCGACGCGCTGGGTGTGAGCCACGGCGCCAAGCAATTGCTGGCGGTCGTCGCTGGCGGGATCGCCGGGATCATGGCCATAATCGGTGCAACCCTGCTGATCCATCGCCGTCTGTTCGACGCCCGCGTACGTGCCGCATCCACCTTCTCCGACACGGCGATCATTGTGCTGCTTTGGCTTCAACTCGCGCTGGGGCTGGGAACGATTCCGGTCTCGCTGCAGCATCTCGACGGCCATGAGATGGTGAAGTTCATGACCTGGGCGCAGGGCATCTTCACTTTCAACGACGCGGCCGCGAGCTATGTCGCCGACGCTTCGCTGGTCTTCAAGCTGCACCTGTTTCTGGGGCTGACCATCCTGCTCGTCTTCCCGTTTACGCGGTTGGTGCACATGTTGAGCGTGCCGGTGCGCTACTTCTGGCGGCCGGGCTACCAGGTCGTGCGCCAGCGCAACCATCGCAACGCGCAGACGCGCATGCCGGCGGAGTAGGACAATGACGGAAGTCTATCGCAATCCCTCGCTGGGCGGTACGCAGCCCTACTCGACCTACCAGGAACCCGACACGCGGGTTCCGCCGAAGGCCGCGCCGGTTATGTCCGAGGTCTCGGTCAATGGCGTCACGATTTCCGAGAGCGACATTCTGGCCGAGGCGCAGAACCATCCCGCCGAAAATCCCGGTGCCGCCTTGCGTGCAGCGGCGCAGGCCCTTGTCGTGCGCGAACTGCTCTGGCAGGAGGCGTTGCGCCTCGCCCTGGCGGCCGAACCGTCCCGCGACGGGGCCGGTCGCATGGAGACCGAACGTGATGCCGCCATCCGGGAACTGATCGACCGGGAGGTCGAAGCGCCGACGGCGACCCCTCAGGAGTGTCATCGTTATTACGAACGCCATCTGGACAAGTTTCGTACCGAGCCGCTCTACGAGGCGCGTCATATCCTGCTTGCCGCCGGTCCGGATGACGCCGGTGGCCGCGCACGCGCCAGGGAGGAAGCCGAGCAGCTTGTCACCCATCTGCTTGAGCATCCGAAGGATTTCGCTGAAATGGCGCGCCGTATCTCGGCCTGCCCTTCGCGCGAACACGGTGGCAATCTCGGGCAATTGTCGCGCGGCAGCACCGTCGAGGCGTTCGAAACCGCGCTGGCCTCCATGAAGGAAGGCGAAATCTCGCACCCCCCCGTAGAGACCCGCTTCGGCTTTCACATTATTGCGCTCGACCGTCGCATCGAGGGCCGGCAATTGCCTTACGAGCATGCCGCGGAACGCATCGCGGCGTGGCTTGAGGCGAGTGCGTGGTCGAAGGCGGTTGCGCAATATATCGCCGTTCTGGCGGGCCGGGCGAGGATAACCGGTATCGAACTCGATGCAGCCGAGGGCCCGCTCATTCAATAACAAGTCGACCGGGCAATAGCCCGCAGGCCGGCCAATAGCCCGCAGGTCGGAAAGGAGGAGATCATGGCGGATCGCGATGAAGCAAGGCAATTGACGCTGGAGGCGATGGCCGCCATGCC
>JAGRLL010000139.1:22040-30586 GCA_020441855.1 Nitratireductor sp. | reverse complement strand
TACTCGACTATGGCGATATCGAGCTTGAATCGAGCTTTCTGGTGCTCGGCCGCGATTGCGGCCGTGTCCGCCGCGTGCCGGTCTACGGCTTCCTCATTCTCGGTGGCAAATACCCCGTCGTGGTCGACACCGGCTATCGCGACAACGCGATCATGGAAACGCTCGGCATGCGCGGCCTGCAATTCCACGAGAACATGATCGAGAACCAGCTTGCCCGCCATGGCGTCAAGGTCGGCGACGTGCGCTATGTCTGCCACACCCATTGCCACATCGACCATGCCGGCAAGGACGACCATTTCCCCATGACCACGACGGTCGTGCTCAATCGCCGCGAGATGGAGCATACCGTCTCCGGCCTGATGCATCCGCAATATCCCAAGCCCGACATCATGCACCTCGTCGAGCGCCTGCACACGCCGGGTGCGCTGAGGCTCGAGGACACCGAACTCACCGGCGAGATCGAACTGATCCCCGGTGTAACCCTCGACTGGGCCGGCGCCCACACCGAAGGTTCGATGAACGTCCATGTCGAGACCGCGGAAGGCCGCGCCACGATCTGCGGCGACGTGATCTACGACTTCAACGACCAGATTGTGAAGCCGCTGAACGAGATCCATGACCACGAACCGCGCGTCACCGGCAACCATTCGGTGTCGAAGCGCGAGGAAAAGGCGGCGATCAAGAAGCTGCTCAACACCTCGAAATTCCTGCTGCCGATCCACGACCGTCCGGCCAAGATCGAGGACGACCAGGTGGTAGGCCGTCTCGACATGGCAGTGCCGGGCCCGGTCACCGAGACGGTGCCCAAGCGCAACTGGTTCCCGATGTAGAGGCGCAGGCGAGTATCGGCGAAGGCGAAGGGGAGGACAGCGCGATGGCTCACGAGGCGGTGCGCCCGCATTTCCGGCAATTGATCGACGAACACGCGCCGGTCAGCCCGGTCGGCATGGGCTTCAATTTCACCGAAGGCCCGATCTGGCACCCGCGCGACCACTACCTGCTGTTCTCCGACATGCCCGGCGACGTGCGCAGGCGCTGGGACAGGAACGGCGTGCGCGAAATCATGCGGCCCTCCAACAAGGGCAACGGCATGACCTATGATCGCGACCTCAACCTGCTGGTCTGCGAGCATTCGACCTCGTCCGTCGCACGCTTTGCACCCGACGGAACGCGCACGGTGCTCGCCTCCCATTTCGAGGGCAAGGAACTCAACAGCCCCAACGATCTGTGCGTCAAGTCGGACGGGTCGATCTACTTTTCCGACCCCTGGTATGGTCGCATGCCGGGCTACGGCGTCGAGCGGCCTCGCGAACTTGGCTGGCAGGGCGTCTTCCGCATCAAGCCCGGCCAGGTCGGCGGCGATCCGCAATTGCTGGTCGACCGCTACATGTTCTCCATGCCGAACGGATTGTGTTTCTCGCCCGACGAGAGCCTGCTCTATGTCAACGACACCGAACAGGCCAACATCCGCGTCTTCGAGGTCGGCAAGGACGGTTCGCTCAGGAACGGCCGCGTCTTCGCGTCCGGCATCAAGGATTCGCTGAAGCCCGGCGTTCCCGACGGCATGAAATGCGACCAGGAGGGCAATGTGTGGGTCACCGCGCCGGGCGGCTTGTGGGTCTACGCGCCGAACGGGCAATTGATCGGCAAGGTGTCCATTCCCGAACTCCCTGCCAATCTGCACTGGGGTGGCGAGGACTGGCGCACGCTCTTCGTCTGCGCCACGACCTCGGTCTATTCGGTCAAGACGAAGATCGGCCCGCGCAACGAGCCCTTCATGCGCGTCGATGCCGGAACGAAAGCCGGCGCGCCGGCTTCATCGTCTGCCGCTCAGGCACGGCCTTCGCAACCCGCGCCCGCGCAGGCCGCCGCCGCCGCGTCCTCGGTCGGCGGTGAAAGTCTGGAACTCGACCATTCGCGTTGCGCGCTGATCATCCAGGACATGCAGAACGATGTGGTGATGGATGGCGGCGCGTTCGCCGATTCCGGTTCGCCGCAGCATTGTCGCGACCAGAACGCCATTCCCAATACCGCCCGTCTTGCCGAGCATTGCCGCCGCCTGGGCGTTCCGGTCATCCATGTCTGGTTCCTGCGGCCTGCCGACGGTCGCGGCTTCACCCTCAATGCGCCGCTATTCGAGGGCGTGATCGATTCCAACGCCCTGATCGAGGGTAGCTGGGGCGCGGAACCTGTCCCCGGACTGGAAGCGCAATCGGGCGATCATGTCGTGCGCAAGATGCGCATGAGCGCCTGGGAGGGCACCAATCTGGAGACCGTGCTCAAGGCGGAAGGCCGGGACATCGTCATCGTCTGCGGTGCATGGACCAACATGTCGATCGAGCACACCGCGCGCACCGGTGCCGACAAGGGCTATGTGATGATCGTGCCGGAAGATGGCTGTTCGACCATGAACGCCGACTGGCATCGAGCCTCGATCGAATACGCATTGCAGAACGTCTCGGCCGTCACGAAGGTTGGCGAAGTGATCAGGGCGATGGGTGGCGCGCAATCGCCGCGCTGGGTCGAAAGCGGCTGATTACCTGAACCGCAGCTCAGCCGAGCCGTTTCGTCACTTCCCCGGCGACGGCGCGGATTTCCGCCGCCGCCGGTCCGGATGGCTGGCGTTCGATGACGCCCGCGCCGCTGCCCATGCATTCGGCGAAGACGATGCGGCTGCCGATCATGTTTTGCGAAACGTCGCCACCGAGACCGGCAATCGCCTCGCGCATCTCGCCAGTCAGGCGCGCGCGCCTTGTCGCCCGGTTGATCACCATCAGTGCGGGGCGTTTCTCGTTCACCGCCAGTTCCAGCGTCGGTTCCGTCGCCCACAGATCGACGGGTGAGGGCGTGACGGGGATCATGACGAGATCGCAAACCTCGATTGCCGGCCGTCCGTCCACGCCCATCTTCGGCGGCGTGTCGATCACCACGATGTCGTGCGATTTGAGCAATTCGCGGGCCTCGTAGCGCGCACCCCAGGCCGATGCCGTGCGGAAGCCAAGGCCCGGATCGCGCTCGCCGAAATTCTCGGCCCGCGTCATGAACCATCGGCCCAGGCTGCCTTGCGGGTCCGTGTCGAGGATGGCGACCTTCTTGCCAGTTGAAGCGAGCGCCAGCGCGAGGTTTGCGGCAAGCGTCGTCTTGCCGGAGCCGCCCTTTTGCTGCGCGATGGTGATGATCTTTCCCGCCATGCGTGCTCCCCGCACACGCCGGGATCAATAGGTTGCCCGGCCTCCCGATATGTCGAAGACGCCACCGGTGGAAAACGAACACTCCTCGCTGGCGAGCCAGGTGACCAGCGCGGTTACCTCGTCCACCGTGCCGAATCGGCCCATCGGTATCTTCGACAGCATGAAGTCTATGTGCTGCTGGGTCATCTGATCAAATATGGCTGTGCGTACTGCCGCCGGAGTGATGCAATTGACCGTGATCGGATGCTTCGCCAGTTCCTTGCCGAGCGACTTCGTGAGGCCGATGACCGCCGCCTTTGAGGAGGAATAGGCCGGCGCGTTCGGGTTGCCCTCCTTGCCGGCGACCGAGGCGATGTTGACGATGCGGCCATAGCCGTTCGCGATCATGCCCGGCACGACGGCGCGGTTGCAGTAGAAGACCCCGTTCAGATTGACATCGAAGACCTTGCGCCATTCTTCCGGCGGGTATTCCCATGTCGTCGTGTTCGGTCCGGTGATGCCGGCACTGCATATCAGGATGTCGATCTTGCCGAGGCTCTCCACCGTCTCGAGCGCGGCGGCCTGCACGCTGTCATGGTCGGCGACATCGATGACGCAACCCTTGTGGGCGCGTCCGTCGCCGATTGCAGCGTCGATCGCGGAGGCGTCGCGGTCCCAGATCGCGACCTTGCCGCCTTCAGCCTCGATGCGGCTGGCGATGGTGAGGCCGATGCCTGCCGCGCCACCGGTCACGACGGCGACCCGTCCGGAAAATCTGTCGTCGAAAAGCATTGGCTTCTTCTTTGTTGATGCAACTGAGAACGAGTGGGCATTTCAGCAGCCCGGAGGGTGTCGGCAAGTCTGACAGTCTTTTTTTCTTGGCCATCCACTCACCTCGCGGTGGTCTTCCCTGTCACTTTTGCCTAGGAATGCGCACTGCCATAACTGGAATGGTAGTTAAGCGCCAAAGCGTAACCCGGCGCGCAACCGGCATGCGGTCTGGCAAGCGAAACGGGTGGCAAGGAGGAGAGCAATGACGCAAAGGCTTCATGTCGGGGGCGAGGGAACCTTCGTCACCCGGCTGTGGCGACCGGATGTCGCCGGTCCCGCGCTGTGCGTGCTCGCCGGCGGCGTGCTCGTCGACATCACCTCGCGCGAGGCGCCGACCATGCGCGATCTCCTCGAGATGGACGATCCGGCGGGCTTCGCGTGCGACCGCGCTTCATCCGGCCTGGCGCTGGGCGATGCCGAGGCAATCGCGGCGGGTTCCGTCGAGGCAACCGGCCAGCCCGACAAGCTTCATTTCCTGGCGCCCAACGATCTGCAGGCGGTCAAGGCCTGCGGTGTCACCTTCGCCCGCTCCATGGTCGAGCGGGTCATCGAGGAAAAGGCCGCGGGCGATCCCTCAAAGGCGCTGGCGATCCGCGAGCGCTGCCAGGTGATCATCGGCGACAGCCTGCGCGACCTCAAGGCGGGTTCGCCTGCCGCCGCCAGGGTCAAGGAGACGCTGATCGCCGAAGGGCTGTGGTCGCAATACCTCGAAGTCGGCATCGGTCCCGACGCGGAGGTGTTCACCAAATGCCAGCCGCTGGCCTCGGTCGGCTGGGGTGCTTCCGTCGGCCTGCATCCCATTTCGCGGTGGAACAATCCCGAACCCGAGGTTGTGCTCGCCGTCGACAGCAGGGGCGCCGTCAAGGGCGCTGCGCTCGGCAACGACGTCAATCTGCGCGACGTCGAGGGCCGCTCGGCGCTGTTGCTCGGCAAGGCCAAGGACAACAATGCGTCATGCGCCATCGGCCCGTTCATTCGCCTGTTCGATGCGGGTTTCGGCATCGAGGATGTGCGCAGCGCGGAGCTGGATCTCACGGTCGAGGGCGAGGACGGTTTCGTGCTGAACGGCAAGAGTTCGATGAAGGAGATAAGCCGCGATCCGCTCGATCTCGTCGCCCAGACGCGCGGCCGGCATCACCAATACCCCGACGGCTTCTTGCTGTTCATGGGCACGCTGTTCGCGCCGACCGAGGACCGCGATCATCCGGGCGAGGGGTTTACCCACAAGGCCGGCGACGTGGTAACGATTTCGAGCGCCGGCCTGGGCGCATTGACGAATACGGTGCGGCTCGCCACGCAATGTCCCGAATGGACCTTCGGCACGGCGGCGCTGATGCGCAATCTCGCCGCCCGCGACCTGATCTGATCGGCCAACGAAATCGAGAGGAAATCCATGCTGAACGGAAAACACCTGATCGCAGGCGAGTGGAAGGCAGGCGAGGCCACCTTCAACTCCGAACCCGCTCATGGCGAAGCTCATGCCTTTGCCGTCGGCACGCCGGCGCTGGTCGACGAAGCCTGCAAGGCTGCCGAGGAAGCCTTCTGGTCCTACGGCTATTCAACCCGGGCCGAGCGCGCGGCCTTCCTGCGCACCGCCGCCGACGAGATCGAGGCCAAAGGCGCGGAGATCACCGAAATCGGCACGCAGGAGACCGGCCTTCCCGAGGCGCGCCTCAACGGCGAGCGTGGCCGCACGACTGGGCAGCTGCGCCTGTTCGCCGACCATATCGAAAAGGGCGACTATCTCGACCGCCGCCACGACGTGGCGCTGCCCGACCGTCAGCCATTGCCGCGTCCCGACCTGAAAATGGTGCAACGACCGATCGGTCCGGTCGCGGTCTTCGGCGCGTCGAACTTTCCGCTCGCGTTCTCGACCGCAGGCGGCGATACGGCCGCGGCCCTCGCCGCCGGCTGTCCTGTCGTGGTCAAGGGGCACTCGGCCCATCCCGGCACCGGCGAACTGGCCGCCCAGGCGATCGACGCGGCGGTGAAGAAGCACGGCCTGCATCCGGGTACATTTTCGCTCATCCAGGGCGGCAAGCGCGATGTTGGCACCAAGCTGGTCACCCACCCGCTGATCAAGGCGGTTGGCTTCACCGGCTCGCTCGCCGGCGGCCGCGCGCTGTTCGATCTGTGTGCGTCACGGCCGGAGCCGATCCCCTTCTTCGGCGAGCTTGGTTCGATCAACCCGATGTTCCTGCTGCCGGTCGCGGTAAAGGCGCGCGGTAGTGAGATCGCCGGTGCGTGGGCCGGCTCGCTCACCATGGGCGCGGGCCAGTTCTGCACCAATCCGGGCCTCGCCATCCTCGTCAACGGTCCCGAGGCCGACGCTTTCGTCAACGCGGCAGCCGCAGCGCTGGGCGGCATTGAAAAGCAGGCCATGCTGACCGACGGTATCGCCGATGCCTACCGCGACGGTGCGCGCAAGGTGCAGGCTTCCGCCGGGGTGCACGAACTGATCGGCACGTCATGTCAGACGCGCGAAGCCGCGCCTTATCTGTTCCAAACGACCGGCAAGGCCTGGCTTTCCAACGAGACGCTCGGTCACGAGGTATTCGGACCGCTCGGCATCATTGTGCGCGTCGACAGCGTCGACGAGATGCTGGCCGTCGCGGCGGCCGTCGAGGGCCAGTTGACCTGCACGCTGCACATGGACGAAGGCGATACCGAACTCGGCCGGCGGCTCATGCCCGTGCTGGAGCGCAAGGCGGGCCGCATCCTGGCGAACGGTTTCCCGACCGGTGTCGAGGTTTGCGATGCCATGGTGCATGGCGGGCCATACCCGGCTTCGACCAATTTCGGCGCAACCTCGGTCGGCACGTTGTCGATCCGCCGCTTCCTGCGGCCGGTATGCTACCAGAACATGCCCAATGCGCTGCTGCCCGGCGATCTGGCGTAATCACGCCCTGCCGGCGGGCGCCAGTGTCGCGGCGATGCCGGCGGCGCAGAAAGTGACGAGTTCGGCAAGGTGTGCTTCGCCGATCTCTTCTTCCGGCCCGCTTTCGCCGAGCGCGTCCGCGCGCCAGCGCGAGGTCAGCAGCGCCAGCATGGCGGCAACCGAATAGACGAAGCCCGAAGCGATCCGCCGGCGCGAAGCTTGGGGATGGAGCGCGGCGATCTCGTCGATGAAACGGCCCGCCGTCGGGTCGAAATGGCGCGCCGAGATGGCGCGCCATCGCGGATCGGCGGAGACATGCGCGACGACACGCGCATAGGCAAACCATTGCGGCCCGCCATTCGCCGCGCGCTCCAGGTACGGCCCAAGGAAGCAGCCGAGCACCGCGCCGAGATCGAGCGGACCTTCGGCCTTTCTTGCTTCAAGTGCCGTCAGGCGCAGCTTCGAGAGTTCCTCGGCGCGCCGAGCCACCGTCTGCCGGAACAATTCCTCCTTGCCGCCGCCATGATGGTGAACCAGCCCGACCTGCGTGCTGGCCAGCGCTGCGATGTCGCGCATCGACGCGCCCTCGAACCCGCGTTCGGCAAAGACCCGCTCGGCGGCGTCGAGAATGCGCGCGCGCGTTGCCAGCGAGCGCTTCGAAGGCGCTCTTTGCCTCTGCTTTTCCACCGCAACCGTCGATTCCATTTTTTTACTCTTGCATAATTTGAACGAATGTTCAATTTAAGCGCCGCTCTGGAGGGAGGACGCATGGCGCAGGCAATAGAAGATACCACTTCGAAATTCGCCTTGATCGGGGCGGGGCCCATGGGGCTGGCCGCAGCCAAGGTATTGGTCGAACAGGGAATTGCCTTTCAGGGCTTCGAACTGAATTCCGACGTCGGCGGATTGTGGGATATCGATGGCCCGCGTTCGACCATGTACGAGACGGCGCACCTCATCTCTTCCAGGACGATGACCGAGTTCACCGATTTCCCGATGCGCGGGGGTGTCGCCGAATATCCCTCCCATCGCGAGATGAAGGCCTATTTCCACGAATTCGCCGACCGTTACGACCTGCGCAAATATTATCGTTTCAACACCGAGGTTATCCGTGTCGAGCCGGTTGGTGGCGACGGTGAAGGCTGGCGTGTCGAATGGAGAGACGCAGACGGCGAACATGAGGCCGTCTTTGCCGGCGTGATGATTGCCAACGGCACATTGTCCGAACCCAACATGCCCGTCTTCAAGGGCGAGTTCGCAGGCGAACTCATCCATTCTTCCGGCTATCGTTCACCTACGCAATTCGACGGCAAGCGTGTGCTGATCATCGGTGCGGGCAATTCCGGCTGCGATATCGCGGTCGACGCCATTCACCACGGCGTTTCATGCGATCTGTCCATGCGGCGCGGCTATTATTTCGTGCCGAAATACGTCTTCGGCAAACCCGCCGATACGATGGGTGGCGCGATCAAGTTGCCGATGTGGCTCAAGCGGCGCGTCGACGGCCTGATCCTCAAATGGTTTGTCGGAGATCCGCAGAAATACGGCTTTCCCAGGCCCGATTATGCGCTCTACGAGAGCCACCCCGTCGTCAATTCGCTGGTCCTGTTCCACGCGGGTCACGGCGACATCAAGGTGCGGCCCGACATCGACCGCTTCGAAGGAAA
>JAGRLL010000139.1:3220-21989 GCA_020441855.1 Nitratireductor sp. | reverse complement strand
GCCACGGGCTATCTGCTGCACTATCCTTTCATCGACAGGCAATTGCTGAACTGGCAGGGCGATGCGCCGCATCTCTATCTGAACGCGATGCATCCGAAACGCGACGACATCTTTGTGCTCGGCATGGTCGAGGCGAGCGGGCTCGGCTGGCAGGGCAGGCACGAGCAGGCCGAGATGGTGGCGCGCTACGTGGCGGGGCTGCGCAATGGCAATCCGGCAGCGGCGAAACTGAAGGCCGAAAAGGCCGCAGGTTTCGATCGCGCCACCGGCGGCATGAACTATCTCAAGCTGGCGCGGATGGCCTATTATGTCGACAAGGCGACCTACAGGAAGGCCGTGACGGGCTGGATAGGCGCGCTGGCAGGCAACAAGGCCTGAGAGAGGGCGCCGGATTTTTGCCTCTGGCCTGAGGGAGGGCCCGGGGAGAGTGCTGGGCAGGTCATAGGGAGGGGTTTCATGACCGGTATCGACGAAGTCGTTTTGAATTTTTCTCCAGGTTCGATGCAGCTTTTGAACGCGATCCTGGCGATCGTCATGTTCTCTGTCGCGCTCGACATAGCACCTCGGGATTTCCATGCTCTGGTCAAGGCGCCGAAGCCGTTGCTGGTCGGCATGCTTTCGCAATTCCTCGTTTTGCCGGTGCTGACCTATCTGCTGTTGCTGGCGACCGCGCCGCGCCCCTCCATCGCGCTCGGATTGATCCTGGTCGCCGCCTGTCCGGGCGGGAACATCTCCAACTTCATCACCCACCGGGCCGGGGGCAATGCAGCGCTATCGGTATCGATGACGGCCATTGCTACGGTCGCCGCGATTGCGATCACGCCGCTCAACATTGCCTTCTGGGGCAATCTCTATGCGCCGACGCGCGAGATACTGCGCGCCACCTCCATCGATCCCGTCCAGGTGGCGATCACCGTGAGCTTCATGCTGATCCTGCCGCTCGTCCTGGGCGTGACGCTGAACGTGCGGCTGCCGGCGGCGGCCGCGCGAATCCGCAAGCCGCTGCAATGGCTTTCGATGGCCATCTTCCTTGCCTTCATCGTTCTGGCGCTTGCGGCCAATTGGGGCTTCTTCCTGGCTTTCGTCGGCGCGGTTGCCGGGCTGATCATTGCGCACAACGCGCTGGCCTTCGGCGGCGGCTACCTGACGGCGACGCTGGCGCGATTGTCGCCCTACGACCGGCGCGCGGTGACCATCGAGACCGGCATCCAGAATTCCGGCCTTGGACTGGTGCTGATCTTCGCGTTCTTTTCAGGCCTCGGCGGCATGGCCGTCGTCGCCGCCTTCTGGGGCATCTGGCACGCCGTTTCCGGCATCGCGCTGGCATACGTCATGAACCGGACCGAAGCAGCAAGATGACCCGTATCCTGATCACTGGCGCGGCCGGCATGATCGGCAAGGTGTTGCTGGTCGAACTGGCAGGCGAGGGCCACGAGGTCATAGCGACCGATCTGGCGCCAAGGCCCAACGACCTGCCGGACCATATGCGTTTCGAGCGCATGGACGTGACGGGAGACGATGCGGCGTCAGATCCGGCCGCGATCATCGCCGAGACGAAGCCCGAAGTGATCCTGCATCTGGCGTCCATCGTGGACCCGCCGAAGGGCTTGAGCGGGAAAACCGCCCGCGATCTCGCTTTTGCCGTCGATGTCACCGGAACGAAAAACGTCCTCGATGCAGCGCTTGCCAATGGCGTGCGTCGGCTGGTCGTGACCTCGTCGGGCGCGGCCTATGGCTATCACGCCGACAATCCGGTGCCGCTACGCGAGAGCGATCCCGTGCGGGGGAACCGGGAATTTCCCTATTCCTGGCACAAGCGGCTGGTCGAGGAAATGCTGGCCGGGGCGCGCAGGGAACATCCTGCGCTGGAACAGGTCGTGTTGCGCGTCGGCACGGTGCTCGGCGAGCGTACGGACAACCAGATCACCGCCTTGTTCAGGCGTCCGCGCCTGCTTGCCATCGCCGGCAGCGACAGTCCCTTCGTCTTCATATGGACGCGGGATCTGGCGCGCATTCTGCGGCGCGCCGCGACCGACGGTCCGACGGGCATCTTCAATGTCGCCGGCGACGGCGCGCTCGGAATTTCCGAACTCGCCCGCATCATGCATAAGCCGGTGCTGCATCTGCCTGCCATTCTGGTCAAGGCGGCGCTTGCGGTCGCCCATCCCCTGGGGCTCAGCCGTTATGGCCCTGAACAGGTGCGCTTCCTGCAATATCGCCCGGTGCTCGCCAACGACGCGCTGAAGCGCGAATTCGGCTACACGCCTGAAAAGACCAGCGCCGAGACATTCGATCTGTGGCGCCAATGGGCGGGCCTTTGAGGGCGGACCTTTGAGCGCGAACGCGAAAACGGCCGTCATTTCGGGCGGGGCCGGCGGGCTCGGTCGCGCACTGGCGAAAGCCTTGCAGGGCAGCGGCTGGCGTACCTTACTCATCGACGTCGATGTCGCCGGTCTGGAGACAAATTCGGCGCAGCTCCCGATTGCCTGCGACCTGACGGACGCTAGGGCCAGAACAGAGGTCTTCGAGCGCATTCTGGCGAGCGAATCCTCCATCGATCTCGTGGTCTACAATGCCGGCATCACCCAGATCGGGCCCTTCGCCGATTCCGCCGAGGCGGCGCATCGCAAGGTATTCGAGATCAATTATTTCGCGGCCGTCGAGATGGCGCGCGCCTTCCTGCCGGCCATACGCGCATCGAAGGGAACGCATCTGGCGATTTCCTCGGTCGCCGGCTTCACCCCGCTCTACCATCGCACTGCCTATGCAGCTTCCAAGCACGCGCTCGAGGGCTTCTTCAACTCGCTGCGCTCCGAGGAGGCGCCTCATGGTGTGCGCACGCTCATCGCCGCGCCATCTTTCGTCGCCACCAATATCGGCAATGCCGGGTTGCAGCCCGACGGCACCGCGCGTCCGGGTTCGGCAGGCGACGGCGTCGATTACATGACGCCGGATGCCGCCGCCGCGATCATCCTGCGCGGCCTGGAGCGCGGTGCGCCGATGATCCCTGTAGGGCGCGTCGCGCGCCTTGCATGGATCGTCAACAGGCTGTCTCCTCGGCTCTACCAGCGCCTCATGGAACGCAACATCCGGAAAAAAGGGTAAGAATCCCGGTTGACCACAATGGCGAAGCGGCACAATCCAATCGTCATGATCGTGCGCTACACATGAGTTGACAAGCAACAGGTTCACCGTGACTCATATGACCATGGAACGCTTTATCCCCATGGTGATCGTCGTCGTGCTGGCGGTCGTTGCGGCCACACTGATACCCCTCAGTTCGTGGTTCATCATCGCCCTTTTTGCCTGTCTGGCGCTCGTTGTGCTCGGCATCTACGATCTGGTCCAGGGACATCACTCGATCCTGCGCAACTACCCGATCCTCGGCCACATGCGCTTCCTTTTCGAGGGCATTCGCCCCGAGATCCGTCAATACCTCATCGAGAGCGACCAGGACGAGGAGCCGTTCTCCCGCGAACAGCGTTCACTGGTGTATCAGCGCGCCAAGGGTGTGGAGGACAAGCGCCCCTTCGGCACGCAGGAGCGTATCTATGACGCCGGTTACGCCTGGCTGACCCATTCGATCCAGCCGCGTCACCTGGAAAACAGCGATTTCCGCACCACCATCGGAAACGAGTCCTGCGCCAAACCCTACGAGGCCTCGCTCTACAACATCTCCGCCATGAGTTTCGGCGCGTTGTCGGCCAACGCAATTCTAGCGCTCAACACCGGCGCGAGGATGGGCGGCTTCGCCCAGGATACCGGCGAGGGCGGCATCAGCCGCTATCACCGCGCGGGCGGCGGCGATCTCATCTACGAAATCGGCTCCGGCTATTTCGGCTGCCGTACGCCGGAAGGAAAATTCTGCCCAGATCGCTTCGCGGAACAGGCGGTGGACGATCAGGTCAAGATGATCGAGGTGAAGCTGTCGCAGGGTGCCAAGCCCGGCCACGGCGGCATGTTGCCGGCTGCCAAGATATCGCCGGAAATCGCCGAGGCGCGCGGGGTGCCCATGGGCCGGGACTGTATTTCGCCAGCCGCTCATTCGGCCTTTTCCACCCCCGTCGAGTTCATGGAATATCTCGCCACTTTGCGCCAGCTTTCGGGCGGCAAGCCCGTCGGCTTCAAGCTCTGCATCGGCCACCGGCGCGAATTCATGTGCATCGTGAAAGCGATGATCGAGACCGGCGTGGTGCCGGATTTCATCGTCGTGGACGGAAAGGAGGGCGGGACGGGCGCCGCACCGCTCGAATTCGCCAATCATGTCGGCATGCCGCTCGTGGAGGGGCTGAGTTTCGTCCACAACACCCTGCGCGGCGCCAATCTGCGCGACAAGGTGAAGATCGGCGCCGCCGGGAAGCTGATCTCCGCCTTCGACATCGCCCGTGCGATCGCGATGGGCGCCGACTGGGCCAATTCCGCGCGTGGTTTCATGTTCGCAATCGGCTGCATTCAGGGCCAGGCCTGCCACACCAATCGCTGTCCGGTCGGCGTCGCGACGCAGGACAAATTGCGCGCCCGCGCGCTTGATGTCGGCGACAAATCCAGGCGGGTCGCCAATTTCCATCGCAACACAATGAAGGCGCTGGCCGAAATGGCCGGCGCGGCCGGGCTGGAGGATCCCTGTTCCTTCCTGCCGCATCATTTCATGCAGCGCGACAAGAGCGGCGAAATGTTGAGCGGCGATCAGGCATGGCGCTGGTTGCCGGAAGGTTTCCTGATCTCTGGCGAACCCGCCGACGCGGGATATCTGGATCGCTGGAACCGCGCGCGTCCAGACTCCTTCAAGCCGGTCTGAACGGGGAACCGGTCTTGCGGCGGGCCGCCGGTGCCCCGTGCTAACCGGCGAAACCGACAGCCTGCGATATCTGCCTGGCGGCTTTCGACAATTGGGCAAGCTGTTCCATGCTCGGCTTCGGTTCCAGATATTGCACGAGATCCACGATGGCGAGCGTACCGGCGATCTCGCCCGTTTCGTCGAAAATCGGAACGGCCAGTGCGTTTAGCCCGGCCGCGGACTGGTTGGCGGCGGTCGCCCAGCCCTGATCGCGTATCCCGGCAAGATGCTGCTTCAGCACCGAGATGTCCGTGATCGTTTCCTCCGTCGACTTCGCGAGTGGTCCGTTCAGGATCGCATCGATGGCTTCTTCGGACATATGGGCAAGAGCCAGCTTGCCCTGCGCGGTGGAATGGAAATCGAGAAGCGTGCCGGGTTTGACGCCGACCTCGAATGGCGCCTTGCCGTGCAGGGTCGAGACGATACGCACGCCATCGTGTTCGGGCTGGCCAAGCGCGCATGAATGACCGAGCGCCTCGCGCAGGTCGCGCATGGGCTGGATCGCAGCCCTGACGAGATTGTCGTTCTGCCAGACCTGCCGGCCCAGTTGCTTCATGCGCGCGCCAACCCTGTAGCGTTCGGAGCGGTCAGGCTGGATGATGTAGCCCTGCTGCGCCAGCGTCTGGAGGTGGCGGTAAATCCGGCTCTTGGTGCTGCCCAGCGCCGTGGCGAGTTCCGTCACCCCGATCGAATCCTGCGATTGGGCCACACGCTCCATGATCCTCAGCGCCAGCACGACGCTTTGAATGCCTTCCGTGGTTTCACCGCTGATTTTTGGCATCGCTGCCCCCGATTCTGGCCAGGCGCAACCGTTCCCCCAGGCAAGACGATTCGTCTGCCGCAGGCTTGACGGAATATCCCGGACAAGGCAATGTTCTAGTAGATGACAATAAGTTTCGTACAATGAAACAAATTGCATTGCAAGTGGTGGTCTTGAAGGGGGCTGATATGAACGATCAGCACCCGGCAGCCATCTGCCGACGACCGGTGGGGACGGTTTTGTCGGCAAGCGAATGAGGGAGGAAACATGAACGAGAATGCCAGCGTGCCGGACGACGGGCGCGACGACGAAGTGGCTGAACTGCTGGTTGGCGCGGTTGATCTGCATTGCCATAGCGGTCCCGCCGCCATGCCCCGGATTCTCGATCATCACGAAGCGATGCTCGACGCCGCGGACGCCAAATTCCGCGCATTGCTCTACAAGGATCATTTCTATCTCGGCGTGGCGCACGCCATCATGCTGGAAAAACTGGTGCCCGATACCGGCGTGAAGCTGTTTTCCGGTCTGGCGCTCAACAACGCGTCCGGCGGCATCAATCCGCATGCCGTCAACCACGCCGCCAATATCGGCGCCAGGATCATCTGGCTGCCGACGCTGTCGGCGGCCAACCACATCGCGCAGACGGAAGGCGCGGCGAAGAATTTTCCCAAGACCGCCAAGCGCATGCTCGACCCGATTCCGCTGACCGCGCTGGACGCGAACGGCAATGTCTCGGACGACACCAGGCAGGTGCTGGATATCGTCGCCGAAGCCGACATGATCCTGGCTGGCGGCCATCTGCCGGCGAGCGAACTGATCACGGTATTCGAGGAGGCGCGCCGGCGCGGCGTCAAGCGCATGCTCGTCAACCATCCGACCTACATCGTCAATTGCAGCGACGACGACATGCGTGCGCTGGTCGAGCTTGGCGCCTATCTGGAACATTCGATCGGCATGTTCATCGAGGGCAAGGCCCACATGTACACGTCGCAGGATCTCAAGCACCTCATCGAGGTCGGCGGCGTCAATCACACCGTGCTGTCTTCCGATCTGGGTCTGCAGGGTTCCCCGCGCCCGCTCGAAGGCTACCGCCAGATCGTCCGCATGCTGCTCGAACTGCAGGTATCGAAGGCCGACATCCGCCGGATGATCGGCGACAACGCCGCGTGGTTGCTCAACCTGCAATGACGCGTGCCGCAATAAAGAGAAGTGCCTGATCAAGCTTCAAAAGGGAGGAAACCATGATCAACAGACGAAATCTGATGAAGACCGGCCTAGCCGGCGGTGCCGTGCTTGCAATGCCATGGGTGGCGCGCGCGGCTCCGATTCCGGTGAAGTTCGCCCACGCCGCCGCTTTGGTTCATCCGGGCCACATCATCGCCACGAGTTTCGTCGAGGCGCTGAACGAGATCGTTCCGGGAGCCTTCGACGTCCAGATCTTCCCCAACCGCCAGCTCGGAGACGACAAGCAGAACCTGGAATCGGTGATCGCCGGCACGCTCGAAATGAGCAATTCGAGCGGCATTCTGTTCCCGCTGGTCACGGGCCGGCCGGCGCTCGACGCCTTCCAGCTTCCCTTCCTGATCCGCGATTACGACCATTTCGCCAAGATTTGCGAGAACGAGGTCGTCGACGAGATCCACGCCGATTACGGGGAGGCGGGTCTGGTGCCGCTGGCGACGGCCGATATCGGCCAGCGCCATTTCCTTTCGGTCAAGGAACCGGTCAAGACCGTTGCCGATTTCGCCGGCCTGAAGACCCGTATCGTTCCCGTCCCGCTGCACAAGGCGATCTGGGAGGCCGTGGGTGTCTCTCCGGTCGGGCTTCCCTATGGCGAAGTCTACGGTGCACTTGAAACCAAGGTCATCGACGCCGTGGAGATCAACGTATCTTCCATGCTCGGCGAGAATCTTTGGGAAGTCGGCAAGTACTTCACACTGACCGGCCATTACCCCTGGCACTCGACCACCGTCATGAACAAGGCGGTCTTCGACAAGCTCCCGGCCGAACTCCAGGCCGCCGTCCGCGAGGCCGGCAAGCGCTCGGTAACGGCGACGCTCGCCTACGCCAAGGAACAGGACAGTACCGGCCGCGACGAATTGAAAGCGAAGGGCGTGGAGATCGCTCCGCTCGAAGGCCTCGAGGAAATGCAGGCCAAGGTCGCGCCCATTGTCGGTCAGTGGAGCGAAAAGTCCGAACTGATCGGCAAATTTGTCGAAGTAGCGCGCAGTACGTAATAGAGTGCTGGTGCGATCGCCGCGAAAAACGGCGTGACGGGCCCTGGGCCCGTCACGGCCGATGGCGGGTTTTGCGGTTTGCTGCCGGAAACCGCCCAACGACATTGCGGGGAAGCGACGGGGGAGAAATTGGCCGACGAGGGTTCAAAGCGCCATGCTTTGTCGCTGGCGGGCTTGGTGCGTTGGTATGAGCGGACGATGCGCTTTGCCGCCGGCCTGCTGATGGCGATGATCGTAGTCATCATGGTCGTTCAGGTCGCCGCCCGCTACGGCTTCAATGCTTCCCTCATCTGGGCGGAGGAATTGTGCCGCTATCTGCTGATCTGGATGACCTTCCTGCTTCTGGGCATGGCCTACCGCACCGGCGCGCTCATCTCCTTCGACCTTGTTCCACTCATGCTGTCGACCAGATCGCAGCGCGTGCTTCGCCTGCTGACCTCCATACCCGTACTGTGCTTCCTGGTGCTGATGACCTGGTATGGCTGGGATTACGCCTCGCGCTTCGTGCATCAGACGATTCCGGCGCTCGACTTCATTTCCGATTACCTGTTCGGCCGACCGGCCGGGCTGTCCATCCGTCTGGTCTACGTTTCGGTCTCGGTCGGCAGCGGCCTGCTGGCACTGCATGTTCTGGCTGACACGGTGCACACGCTCCTTGCGCTGATCCGCAACGCGCCCGAAGAACCGCATCCGCCGGTCCCGATAGGGGAACAGTGATGGGCGGCTTTTTCCTTGCTTTCATAGCCCTGCTGGCGACCGGCGTGCCGATCGCGCTTGCGCTCGGCGTGGGCGGTGCGGCCTATCTCTTTCTTTCGGGCAACGGATCGCTCGTGCTGGCATTGCCGCAACGCATGATGGCCGGCGTCGACCAGTTCGTGCTGTTGACAATCCCGCTGTTCCTGCTCGCCGGCAATCTCATGAATGTCGGCGGCATCACCGACCGCATCGTTCATTTCGCCCGCGCCATGGTTGGCCACCGGCGCGGCGGCATGTCGTCGGTTACCGTACTCTCCTCGGGCTTTTTCGCAGGCATTTCCGGCAGTGCCACGGCGGAGGCTTCCGCGCTCGGTTCGATCCTCATTCCCACCATGGCCAAGCAGGGCGTGCCGAAGGCCTATGCCGCCGCGCTGGTCGGCGTCAGCGCAGTTGTCGGGCCCATCATCCCGCCCTCGATCACCATGATCATCTATGGCGTGCTATCGGGCGTATCGATTGGCCAGCTTTTCCTCGCCGGCGTCGTGCCGGGCATCGCGATCTGCGCCGGTTTGCTTGTCTACGCATCGTGGCGGGCGGGCCGCGAGAATTTTCCGGTGACGCCAAAGATGGAATGGCGCGACAGGATGTCGGCAACGCGTCGCACGCTCCCCGCGCTCTTTCTGCCGCTCATCATCCTCGTCGGCATCAAGGGCGGCGTGTTCACCCCGACCGAGGCCGCCGCCGTCGCCGTCGCCTATGCGCTGTTCATCGGCCTCATCTATCGCGATCTCACCTGGCGCCAGATCTGGGAAGCGCTGATCGTGACCGCGATCACTTCCGCCTCGATCCTGTTCATCGCTTCGATGGCGGCCATCGTTTCCTTCGTGTTCACACTCGAACGCGTGCCGCAGCAGATCGCGAGCCTCGTCCTGTCGATCACCGACAATCCCTATCTGATCCTGCTGATGCTGAACGTCTTCCTGCTCGTTCTCGGCATGTTCCTTGAGCCGATCTCGATCCTGATCCTCACCATGCCGATCCTGGTCAAGATCGCCGCGATCCTGCACATGCACCCCGTTCAGTTCGGCACGATGGCGGTGCTCAACGTCGTTATCGGGCTGGCGACGCCACCTGTCGGCATTCTGCTCTTCATTGTCTCTGCGACATCGGGCGAACCGCTTACGGCGGTGATACGCCAGGCGCTGCCCCTGATTGGCATCTGCGTTCTCGTGCTCGCCCTGGTGGCGCTCGTACCCGCATTCACGCTATTCCTTCCCTACGCCCTGATAACAGCGAACTGAAACCTGAGGTAAATCTGCATGGCATCCGGTAAAGTCATCATCACCTGCGCGGTCACCGGCTCGATCCACACGCCTTCCATGTCGCCGCATCTCCCCGTCACGGCGGAGGAAATCGCCGACGCCGCAATCGGCGCGGCCGAGGCAGGCGCCGCGATCGTCCACCTTCATGCCCGCGATCCCGAAACCGGCGTGCCGGACCAGACCCCTGAGCGTTTCGAACCGTTCCTGAAGGTCATCAAGCAGCGCTCCAATTGCGTGGTGAACATCACCACCGGCGGGGCGGCGACCATGACGATCGAGGAGCGGCTGAAGCCTGCCGCAACCTTCAAGCCGGAAGTGGCCTCCCTGAACATGGGCTCGATGAATTTCGGCCTCTATCCGATGCTCGGCCGGTTCAAGGAGTTCAAGCACGACTGGGAGCGGGACTATCTGGAGGGGTCACGCGAACGCATCTTCCGCAACACCTTCGCCGACATCGAGGCGATCCTCACCACCTGCGCGGAAAACGGCACCCGTTTCGAGATCGAGTGCTACGATATCGGCCATCTCTACACCTGCGCCCATTTCGTCGAACGCGGACTGATCAAGCCGCCATTCTTCATCCAGTCGGTCTTCGGTCTTCTCGGCGGCATCGGCGCCCATCCCGAGGACGTGATGCACATGAAGCGCACCGCCGACCGCCTGTTCGGCAAGGACTACCGCTGGTCCGTGCTCGGCGCCGGCCGCAACCAGATGCCGATTGCCATGCAGTCGGTGATGATGGGCGGCAATCTGCGCGTCGGCCTTGAAGACTCGCTGTGGGCAGGCAAGGGCAAGCTTGCCGAGAGCAATGCCGAGCAGGTCCGCATCGCGCGTGAACTGGTCGAGCGGCTCGGCATGGAAATCGCCACGCCCGACGAGGCGCGCGAGATTCTCGGCCTCAAGGGCGGAGACAAGGTGGAATTTTGATGGGTGGCCACAACGTCTTGCTGGTTCTGGCCAATCCGGAGCCGGCATCGTTTTGCCATGCGCTCGCCGAAGCGGCCGCCGGTGCCTTGCGCACAGACGGCCACGACGTAACGATCTCCGACCTCTTCGCGCAGGGTTTCAATCCGGTTGCCGGCCGTCACGATTTCCTGACCGTCGCCGACCCAGAACGGTTTCACTACCAATCCGAACAGGCGAAAGCGGCGAGGGAGAACGCGTTTTCTTCCGAGATCACTGCCGAACAGGCGAAGGTCGCCGCCGCCGACATTCTGGTTTTCGTGTTCCCGCTATGGTGGGGTAGTCCGCCGGCGATCCTCAAGGGCTGGCTGGAGCGGGTGCTGGCCTACGGCTTTGCCTATGTAGACGGCTGCCGTTTCGATACGGGCCTCTTGCGGGGTCGCAGGGCGATGATCGGCGTAACGACGGGCGGAACGGTCGAACGTTTCTCGCCGCAAGGCGTCTACGGGCCGATAGAGGGCGTGCTTTATCCCGTTCGCCGGCTGGCGCTGGAATATATGGGCTATGACGTCGAGGAACCTTTCGTGGCATATGCCGCACCCAGGGTTTCGGATGAGGAGCGCCGGCAAATGCTGGACGAATTCGCGGGCAGGGCGGTGGAGCTGGCGCACAGGGACATCGACCGCTACGAACCGCCGTGCCACCCGCTGGATCTGGTCCCGCGGAACGCCTGGAAGCGCTCCTGATCGAAGGCAGGTGAAGCGATACTCGCGCATCGCACTTGTGCGCCGCGCCGTCGAAAGGTTATGGACGCCGCATGCCAAGTGCCGAGACGCCCTACAGCGGAACGATTTTCGCCATCGCGCCCATGATGGACTGGACGGACCGCCATTGCCGGTTCCTCCATCGCCAGCTCACGCGTCGTGCGTTGCTTTACACCGAGATGGTGACGGCGGACGCGGTGATCCATGGCGATCGCGACTACTTGCTGGGCACAGGCGAGGTGGCTGGTCCGCAGGCCGTGCAACTGGGCGGCAGCGACCCGGCGAAACTGGCCGAGGCGGCGCGGATCGCCGAAGGCTACGGCTATGACGAGATCAATCTCAATGTCGGTTGTCCCTCCGACCGCGTCCAGTCGGGCACATTCGGAGCCTGTCTGATGCTCCGGCCCAGACTGGTCGCCCAGTGTGTCGAGGCGATGGCCAGGGCGGTCGCCGTGCCGGTCACGGTCAAATGCCGCCTCGGCGTCGACGATCAGGACACCGGTCCTGCGCTCGATACACTTGCAGCCGACGTCTGGCAGGCTGGCGCCGCCGCGCTTTGGGTCCATGCCCGCAAGGCCTGGCTCGAAGGGTTGAGCCCGAAGCAGAACCGCGATGTGCCACCGCTCGACTATGACCGCGTGCGCCGGCTGAAGCGCGAAAATCCCGGACGCTTCATTGGCCTCAATGGCGGATTGCAGAACCCGGATCACGCTATGGCCGAGATGGAAGGCGCTGTTGCAGGGCCCGATCATGTCGGGCTGGATGGCGTCATGCTCGGCCGCGCCGCCTATCACGATCCGGGCCTGCTGCGCGACGTTGACCGGCTTTTCCATGGCGACGGGCAAGCGCCGATCAGCTGGGACGAATTGGTCGAAATGATGATCGATTACACCGCGCGCCACGTCACGCAGGGCGGGCGCGTACATCATGTCACCCGCCACATGAACGGGCTGTTCGCCGGTCTGCCGGGCGCGCGGCGTTGGCGTCGTACACTTGCGGAGGAAGGCGCGCGCCACGAGGCCGGGCCGCAGATCATCGCCGCCGCCTATGCCGCCATTGGAGAGCGTCAGGCGGCCTGATCGCGCCTTTTCCTGCGACAAACAACGATTTACACGCGGCCCGCAAGGCGATAGCCAGAAGCGGGGCCGCATGGTGTCGGTCGTCACATGCATCCGGGGGGCAAAATTGCCTGTCAGCGAGATTCTGGCCTTTGCGGCCGCCGCCATCGCCGTCGGTGCCACCGCCGGTCTTCTGGCAGGCATATTCGGCATTGGCGGCGGTGCCGTCATGGTGCCGATCTTCTATCAGGCGCTGGGCTATCTCGGCGTCGACGAGGCCGTTCGAATGCACGTCGCGGTCGGTTCCTCGCTCGCGATCATCGTGCCGACCTCGATCCGTTCCTTCATGGCACACCTGAAGCACGGCGCCGTCGACAAGGAACTCCTCAGGAGCATGGCGATCCCGGTGCCGGTTGGCGTCGTGCTCGCTTCGCTGACCGCCGCGCATATCTCTTCGTCAGGCCTTCGCGCGATCTTCGCCTGCATTGCCGTCGTGGTCGGCCTGAGGCTGCTGTTCAATCGCGAGAACTGGCGCCTCGGCAATACCGTTCCGGGCAATCCGTGGCGCTCCGTCTTCGGCGTTCTCCTCGGCTTCTTCTCGACGCTGATGGGCATTGGCGGCGGCATTCTCAACAACACCTTCATGACCCTTTTCGGCCGGCCCATTCATCAGGCGGTGGCGACGTCTGCGGGGGTCGGGGTGCTGATCTCGGTGCCGGGCCTGATCGGCTACATCTGGGCGGGATGGGGCGACAAGCTGCTGCCGGTCGGTTCCACGGGCTTCGTCAACTGGATCGCCTTCGCGATGATCATTCCGGTGACCCTGATCGCCGCGCCGATAGGCGCGAAGATCGCCCATATGCTGGCGAAACGGCATCTGGAGGTCGGCTTCGGCCTGTTCATGATGGTGGTCGCCGCGCGCTTCTTCTACAGCCTTTACGGCTGAGCCAGAGTATTTCCGGGAATAAAGTGGAATCCGGTTTCGCGTCCGCAAATCCGTGAGACGAGGCTCAATCCGTCAGGATCAGCCGGTCGCCGCGAAATTCGAAACTCGTCAGCGTGGAAAGAAAATTCATGCCGAGAAGGCTGGTGTCGAGCGAGCCGGGCCGTGCCACCATGGCGGCGACGTTCGCGCGCCGGATGGCACCGATATCGAGGCTGTCGAGCCGGACTTGCGCCGCCGTGGTGCGCCCGTTGGCGGTCGTCACCGGCGTCGCATAGGTAAGCCGCTCGGGATCGATGCCGGCGCGCCGTGCGTCGTCCGCGCTCAGCACCACGCTTGAGGCTCCGGTATCGACAAGAAACTCGACCGCCGCGCCATTGGCCTCGGCGCGGGCATGGTAATGCCTGTCATTGCCACGGATCAGCGTAATGCGTGTCCTCCCGTCGGCGCCCGTCTGCGAAATCGGGCTGCCCGGGATAAGTCCGCCGCTAAGGCGCGCGCCGACGTCCTGCAAATCGTAACGGTAGAGATAGCCGGCCACCAGGACCAGCACGATTGCCAGCCACAGCACCGCATTGCGGGCCATTTCGCGCCATCTGCCGGCCCCACGTCCGCGGCCCGAAAAGACGGCGGCGGCCACCACCACCGCCCAGATCGAGAGATAGATCATCGAGCCGAAATCGTCGTTGTTCACGCCGAAAAGAGTGCCTGCATCGTGATTGAGCACGAGCAGAAGCGCGGCAGCGCCGATAATGCCGAGGATGAGCCACAGCAGGTTCATTCGCCGCCGCCCGTGCGCTGTTCGCGTTCGCGTGCCATGCGCCTGCGCCGCGTTTCCCGGCGCGGCTTGCGTTTCACGGTGGCGAGCCTGGCGGCCAGCCCGGCCATGATCGTTTCGCGTTCTTCGTCCGAATATTGCGTCCATTCCGAGACTTCCTCGCGCGTACGGCCGCAGCCGAAGCAATAGCCGGTGACGTCATCGATGGAGCAGACGAGGATGCAGGGCGATTTCAAGTGCTTCTTGGCTCCCGGAAATGAACTTTGGGCCGGCTTTGGCGCAGGCATGCCCATCAGGTAAGGACGCAGAGCAGAATGACAAGCCGGCAAGGCCGCGGCGCGTCTGATTGCGCCGTTCCGGCGGCTTTTTTCAGACGCGCCGTTTCGGTTCAGCCGGCGCGCGCAAGCCTGCCTCTGGCGGTTCTTCTGCCGTTCGTATCGGTTGCTCCCTGGACCGGCGGCATGATCTCCAGCACGCGCGTACGCGGGAAGGACGCGATGACCTCGGTGCCCTCGCGCAGCTTCGAGTGGAGATCGAACTTGCCGTCGTGCATGTGCACCAGGGCCTGCACGATCGGCAGGCCGAGACCCGAGCCCTGTTCGGCGCTCTTGATGGCGATCGATCCCTGACCGAAGGAGGAAAGGACCACCGGGATTTCTTCCTCGGGAATGCCGGGCCCGGTATCCTTGACGGCAAGGTACTGGCCGCCCGAACTCGTCCAGCCAACTTTCAGCCAGATCGTGCCGCCCTGGGGCGTGAATTTCAGCGCATTGGACAGCAGGTTGAGCGTGATCTGCCGGATTGCCTTTTCGTCAGCCCAGATCTGAGGCAGGTTTTCCTGGTACTGGTTGACGATGTTGATGTCCTTGGCTTTCGCCTTCATCTGCATCATGTGGTAGGCGTCGTCTACGACATTGGCCAGGCGGATCGATTCTTCGTTGAGCTGATGACGGCCGGCTTCGATCCGCGACAGGTCGAGGATCTCGTTGATCACGTTGAGCAGGTGCTGGCCGGAATTGTTGATGTCGGCAATGTATTCCTTGTAGGATTCATTGCCGATGGGCCCCAACACCTCGTTGCGCATCACCTCGGAGAAACCGAGGATGGCGTTGAGCGGGGTGCGCAATTCGTGGCTCATCGTCGCCAGGAAGCGCGATTTCGCCAGATTGGCTTCTTCCGCGCGCCGCCGTGCTTCCTCGGAGATCGATTTCGCCGTTTCCAGTTCCGCGAAGAGGATTTCCTTTTCCGCCTTGTTGGAAAGGGTGGCGAGCGCCGACTGTTTAAGCCGCCCCGCGATGGCGTGGAAGAATGCCTGCGAGGCAAGCAGGGTAATCCCCATGACGATCTGCGAGGGATCGAGCGACACAATCAGCCGGGCCGAGAGGGCCGCGGTCGGCGGCCCGGACGTGATCAGCATGGTCAGTCCCGAACGATAGGACAGGGTCATGGTGATCGCCTGCACGATCAGGATCGCCGAGAACTGGATGATTGCGTAGTCGTATCCGACACAGGTCGGGCAGCGATAGAGAACGAAGATCGTCCAGCACAGCGCGACCAGCAATTGCACGAGTGCGAAGGGGCGGCGCCACTTCGTCACCACGTTCTCCTCGTCCGCCACCTTCAGGAAACGCGCCGAAAGTGCGGTGATCAATCCATAGGAAAGCACGGTCAGCGTGAACCAGTACGCCGCAAGCGTCACGTCGACATGGAAGGAGGCGACAATCGCCACGATGGCCGCAAAAACCGGCATGACGAAGAACCACTTGCGGTGGTTCTGCGCGAGCCCGACCGTCATTTCCTGCTCGTATCGAACCGTCTTGCCGGGATTTTGCGCCAGCCGCTGACGCTGGTCCTTCACGAAGCGGGCCGTCGGGCTCCATTTCTTCGTGCGGTCGACAATGATCTTGTCGGAATTGGCTGACGGGGACTCGGCACGCATCGTCGGGGTGGAACTCGCAACTTGAACAAGGTGCCCAGATAGCCGCACTTTGGTTAATATCTTGTTAGGCGTTGGCGCGGGCTCCTCCCGACACGGCCGGAATAGGCCCGGCTGGAAACACCCGTCTGGAAAGGCCATGAGGAACGCAATGGCAAGGCGCCGCGCACGCGATTACCTGACGGCGCTGGCCGTACTGATTGCAGTCGGCGCGGCGGTCGCCATCGTCTCGCGTCTGCCGGACCGGCGCATTGTCGGCAGTGTCCATGTCGTCGACGGCGATTCGCTGACACTCGCAGGCAAGAGGTTGCGTCTGGAAGGCATCGATGCGCCGGAACTGGGGCAGATTTGCCGCAACGGAGGCTCGCAAGCCAGTTGCGGCCGGCAGGCGCGCGCGCATCTCAGGCGTCTCGTTGGCGGTGCGCCGGTCCAATGCGACGGTTGGCGAACCGACCGCTATGACCGGCTGCTGGTCGTGTGCAGCGCGCGCGGCGTCGAACTCAACGCGGCGATGGTGCGCGACGGCTGGGCGCTCGCCTATGGCGGCTATGAGGCAGAGGAGGGCGAGGCGCGAATCGCCCGGCGCGGCTTGTGGGCGCTGGAATTCGAGCAACCGGCGGACTGGCGGCGGGAACATCCGCGCGATCATGAGGTTCCGTCGCCGATACCCGGCATCCGGCAATCGGCAATGCGGGCATTGACGCTGCTTGCCGACTGGCTCACATCATGGATGCGTTAGACGGCCGCAGGGAGCAGGTCCGTCCACAGGAGGAAAACGACATTGGCCATGCTTGAGGGAATGAAGCTGTATGACGGGGGCAGGGCACCCAATCCGCGTCGGGTCCAGATTTTCATGGCCGAGAAGGGGATCGACATCGAGCGCGTGCAGGTCGACATCGCCAGGCTCGAGCACAAATCGCCGGAATTCACGAAGATCAACCCGATGCAGCGCCTGCCGGTCCTTGTTCTGGACGACGGCACGGTGATCGCGGAGACTGTCGCCATCTGCCGTTACCTGGAGGCGATCCAGCCAGAGCCGCCCTTGATGGGCGCCGACGCAAAGGACAGCGCGATTGTCGAGATGTGGCAGCGCCGCGTCGAATTCGGCTTTCTCATGCCGGTCGCCTTCGCTTTCCGCCACCAGCATCCAGGCGCCGCGGCGCTGGAGGAACAGCAAATCCCGGAATGGGCCGAGGCCAACCGGCCAAGGGCGCGCGAATTCATGGAATTCCTCGACCGGGAACTGGCAACCCGGCGTTTCATCGCCGGCGAGCGTTTCACCATTGCCGACATCACAACCTATGTCGCCTACCGCTTCCTCAAGCCGGGCCGTATCCCGCCGCCGGAAGATCTCGCCAATCTGCAACGCTGGTATGGCGAAACGGCCGCGCGTCCCAGTACGCAGGAAACCGTGTCGGTCTGACCAGATCCGCAAATGGCTGGAAAGAAACCGGACAAAAGCAACGCGGAGGCATCCGGGCCAGGCAGCCTGATGGAGGAAATCCGCGGCTGCCGCATCTGTGTCGAGCGGCCTTCGGGCCGTCCGCTGCCGCACGAGCCGCGACCGGTCGCCATTCTTTCGCCGACCGCGCGCATCGCCATTTGCGGGCAAGCGCCCGGTACCCGCGTGCATGCTTCCGGCGTGCCGTTCACCGACCCTTCCGGCGATCGGCTGCGCGACTGGATGGGGATCGGCAGCGAGGCATTCTACGATGCCAGCCGTCTGGCAATCGTGCCAATGGGCTTCTGCTTTCCGGGCCTCGACGCCAAGGGTGGCGACCTGCCGCCGCGCCGCGAATGCGCCGGCCAATGGCGAAGCCGCATCTTCGAGGCCATGCCGCAGATCGAACTGGTGCTCGCCGTCGGCCTTTACGCCCAGAAATGGCATCTGGGTGCCGCCGTCGGCGATAGCCTTACCGCGACCGTGGCGAACTGGCGTGCGATCCTGTCGGCTTCCCGCGAGCCGGCCATCCTGCCCCTGCCGCACCCTTCCTGGCGCAACAATGCCTGGATCAGGAAAAACCCATGGTTCGAGAATGACTTGCTGCCGGAACTGAAGAAACGGGTTCGGCAACTGCTCTGATCTGCGTGCGGCTCTCGACAGAAGATCGCTTTCGCACAGGCGGCCATTTTCTCTCTCTTGCGCAAATCTGTTTCTCTGGTATGAGAAATCAGGAACAAAATTCCAATTGAGTATTGCCTGGAACCGCCCGAGGCCATTATGGACCGCACCGACAAGATGATCCTCAGCCTGTTGCAGGAGGACGCCACGCTACCCGTCGCCGACATCGCCAAGCGTGTCGGCCTCTCAACCACGCCATGCTGGCGCCGAATCCAGAAGATGGAGGAAGACAGGGTCATCCAGCGCCGCGTCGCCGTGCTCAACCCGGCCAAGGTCAATGTCGGCGTCACCGTCTTCGTCTCGATCACCACCGACAAGCACAACCACGAATGGCTCAAGCGCTTTTCGGAAGTGATCACCAAATTCCCGGAAGTCGTGAGCTTCTACCGCATGAGCGGCCAGGTCGACTACCT
>JAGRLL010000139.1:0-3147 GCA_020441855.1 Nitratireductor sp. | reverse complement strand
ATCGAGGACGTTTCCTCCGCCTTCGCCATGGAGCGCATCAAGGAAACGACCCAGCTTCCCCTCGACTACATTCCGCTGGAAAAGCCGGCGAAAGTGAAGGGGTAGGGGCGTCTACCGGTTGTGCAAGATACGGCCGATGAAGTTCAGCAGCAATTGCGCGGCCAGTGTCGAGGTCGAGCCTGAAGGGTCGTAGTCGGGCGCGACTTCGACCAGATCGACTCCCGCGACGCTGCCCTGTTTCGTCAACCCGTCCAGCAGTTCCAGTCCCTCGTAATAGGTGAAGCCGCCATGGCTTGGCGTGCCGGTGCCGGGTGCGATGGACGGATCGAACCCGTCGATGTCGATGGTGACATAATAGCGCCTGTCCGCAGGGATGCGCGCCAGCACACCCTCGACGCCAAGCTTCCTGAACTGGCGCACCGACAGGATGTCGGACCCCATCGCTCGCGCGGCCTCATAGCCGTCACGCGCCGTTGACGAGACATTGCGGATGCCGATCTGGGTCAGGCCGGTGACATAGTCCTTCTCCGCGGCCCGGCGCATCGGGTTGCCGTGGCCGTATCGCACGCCATGGCGCTCGTCGACAAAGTCGAGATGCGCGTCGATCTGCACGATGTGGATCGGTTCTTCTTCGCTGAACGCGTTGACCGCCGGGATGTTGACCGAATGGTCGCCGCCCAGCACGACCGGCAGCGCGCCGGCGGCAAGTATCGCACGCACGCCGGCCTCGATATTGGCATGGCTCTTCAACGTGTCGGTGTGAACGATGTCGGCGTCACCGATATCGACGATACGCGTCGTCTCGGCGGCGAGATAGGTGACATCGTCTTCGTGATCGTACGCGCCCGAATGACCGAAGGAGAACAGCGTCGATGCCTCGCGAATGGCGCGCGGACCGAAGCGTGCGCCGGCGCGGAACTGCGTTCCCGCATCGAATGGCGCGCCCAGAACGGCAATGTCGGCGTCGATCGCGTCCCAGTCCTCGACATAGGGGTATTTACCGAAGGTCGATATGCCGACAAAGGGAAGGTTCAGCCTTCCCGTTTCGTATCCGTGAGCCATGAATGCGTCCCTGCCTCGCCAGCGGGCCATTGCCCGGCGCGAAGCCTATCATGGCTGCGTGGAACGGTCAGTTCCAGATGTCGACCTTCACGCCTTGCTCTTCCAGCTTTTCCACTTTCGCATGAATGTAGCGCTGGAAATCGGTGTCGGCATAGGCGCCGTCGCGCACATACTCGAACATCGACAGGAAGTGGAACGGCTTGAAATAGCCAGGCATGCGCGCGACTTCGAGGTCGCGGCCGGTCTTGCCTGCTTCAGGCTCGTCCATGCCGAAAAAGCTCAGCGTCGGCGTGAAGCTGACGCCCCATTTGCGCGCCAGTGCCCGCTCCTCCAGTTCCTCGCCGTCGAAATCGGTGACGCGTTTCGACCCCCAGATATTGATCCGCACCGCGCCGAAATTGCTTTTGACGTAGTCGGCGATATCGGGCCGGGCCAGATTGACCTCGTGCATCTCACGGCAATAGGGGCAGCCGCGCTGCTCGAAGAAGACGACGAAATTCTTGCCGGCCTCCCTTGCCTCGGCATGGTCGTCGCGCATTTCCAGGAACGTGTCCATGAACCATGGCTGGACATGCAGACCATCGTCGTCGATCTGGGCGGCGCGGGCAGGGGATGTTCGCCCCGCAATCCCGATGGTGGCCAGTCCGGTGGTGGCCAGTCCGGTGGTGGCAAGTCCGGCTGCGGCAAGCGCGGCCGGGGCGCGTAGAAACAGGCGTCGGTTGATCATGGCGTTCCTCCGCGAAAATGGGTCCTCCGCGCAAGAGAATGACATAAAGGTACGCATTTGCCAGCGAAAGGCGATCAATTCGGCTTGAATGCGCGACAAATCGGCCTCCCTTTCCGCGCAACGATGGAATTTTGATCCATGTCGCCGAAAGTTCTTCTCAGGCGCCAAAATGCATCGGATTGAACCATGAGACCCGCGCGGCCACTGCATTTGCAAAAGCCGGTGAACCAGAAGCCGACCGGTCTTGTCGCCAGGATCGAACGGCCGGAATCTGTGTTAAACCCGACCGACTTCATCGGGCGGGCCGGCGGCCGGCGAGGCGCTTGGCCTGCATGGCACGCTGCTGGCGCGCGTGGACGGGCACATCTTCAGGAAGGTGCCGAGGCTGCGCTCAAATCCTGGTGATCCGGTTGTGGGATCAGGCGATGCCGAGCCGGGCTTTTACCGCGTCCGATTCCAGTTCCTTGACCGCGTCCCTGCCGATCCAGCGCGCCGTCCTGTCATCCGATTGCGCCAGTTCGCGCGCCAGTTCGAGGCAGGGCGCATGCAGCGCAGGGGAACGTTTGCCCATCTGGCGCAGCGCCCAGTTGACCGCCTTTTTCACGAAATTTCGGCTGTCGGTCGATGCCTGGCGGATCAGCGGCAGATAGGTCGTCAGCGCGTCGTCCATCGCCCGTTTGTCGTGCACCGCACGCCACGCCATCATCGCGAACGCCGCGCGCTTGACGAATTCGCGTTCGTCGGTGGCCCATTCGACGGCTTTCTCGTGGGCATGGGGCGTCTTGTCGAACAGGCCGCCGGTCACCTGATCGCACAGATCCCAGGAATTGAAATCGCCAGCCCAGCGATCCATCTGTTCACGCGTCACCCATTGCGGCTTGTCCACCAGCGCGGCAAGGATGCGCGCCTCGTGGATGCCGGTGTCCCAGAGCGCCTGGGCCAGGTCGTGATCATGCGTGATCGCCTTGCCGGCGGCGCGGATCGCGGGCATCGACACGCCGAACGCCTTGTCGACATTGATGCCGTAGCGCGCCATGCCGGCGCGGTTCCTTTCCGAGCCGTGCGTGCGCAGAAGCTCCAGTGCCTGCTCGACGGTGTGCGGCGCGCGCGCCATTTGTCCTCCGTAAAGCCGGCAGCCTATTTGCGTTTGAGGCGGGCGAGCAGGCTGGACGTATCCCAGCGATTGCCGCCCATCGCCTGGACCTCGGAATAGAACTGGTCGACCAGCGCGGTGACCGGCAGGTTCGAACCGTTGCGCCTTCCCTCCGACAGCACGATGTCGAGGTCCTTGCGCATCCAGTCGACCGCGAAACCGTAATCGTATTTGCCCTCGTTCATCGTCTTCCAGCGGTTCTCCA
>JAGRLL010000138.1 GCA_020441855.1 Nitratireductor sp. | reverse complement strand
CGATTCCCGCTACCCGCTCCAGCAACTTCCATGTTGTTGATTTCTCGAAAAAACCCATAAATTCTGGGACTTATGTCCGCAAGCCTGCTACACAAATAAGGTGTCGCAGAGCATGGCAAAATATCCCGGTCTAAGACCGCGTGGCAATGTCTGGTACGTCCGCAAGCGCGTGCCAACCGATCTCGTCGAGGTGATGGGGCGCAAGGAAATCTGGCGCAGCCTGAACACTCAAGACCGGAAAATCGCCGAGCGTGAGTATTGGGCGGTTGCGAACGACATTAACCGACAGTTCGAGGCAGCGAGACGAGGGGTGCAGAACGCGCCTCCTTCTGAACTTGGCTTGCCCGCCGTCGAACGCATTGCCAGAACATGGTTCCGAAAGCAGGTTTCGATTGAGGAAGATAACGTGTTTTCCGGCCTTGGAGTGGCTAACCTAGATGAACGCTTGGCCGAATTGGATCAGGAAGAGGGCGATCTGCTTGGCAACGACCGCGAGCGAGACTGGATTGCTTTGCAAGGCCTGGCAGACCAACTGCTCATCGAAGACGGTTTTGCCGCTAAACTGGTTGGGCATAACGTTGGACTGAAAACGCGAAAGACGCCTGCCGTAGACAAGCAGAGCGAGAGTTACCGCAAACTGATAGAGCTGGTTCGCCGTGGCCAGCTAGAACTAATCCGGCGATCAAGGGGGTGGCTTACCGGTACAGCAGCGCCTTCATCGTTCGATCCGTTCTTTGCTGCCGAGGTCAGTCAGCTTAGCACCGCTGCGGATCATGGCCGCACAAAGTTCACATCTCTTGGTCGCCTGATTGAGCTCTATCTGGCGAGTGACGAAACCTTGTCCGAGCGCGAGTTGCTTGACTATCGAGCCAGCTTCCGAGTGCTCATCGAAATTGCGGGCGAGGAAATCGACGTGAGAGCGCTCAAGCGCGATCATTTCAACGAAGTGTCACAACTGCTTCGCCGGCTCCCCTCAAACGCGAAGAAGGGCAAGGATCGAGCGGGTCTGACGCTCAAGGAGATTGCCGCAAAGGCGGAGCAAGAGGGTGTCGAGGCAATTAGCTACCGGACAGCCAATAAGTACCTAGGCCACATACGGAGACTGATGCAGTGGGCCGTTGATGAGGAACTGGTGGACAAGAACCGTGCTGAAAATCTCCGGCACAAGCGCCCATCGGGTACCCGAGACGAGGACGCTAAGCTCCCGTTCAATTCGGCCGAGTTGCTCTTGATATTCCATTCGAAGAAGTTCCTAACCTGGGCGGAAGAGCGACGAGCCGATTTCTGGGTGCCGATCATAGCGCTTCACCATGGCATGCGTCTCGAGGAAATCGTGCAACTACGTGTCGGGGACCTATCGGAGCAGGATGGTGTAAAGTTTTTCCGCGTTCATGCCGAAGATGGCAATCACCTCAAGAACGCCAACGCACCACGCAAAGTCCCTATCCACCCGGCAATGTGGGATTTCGGGCTTACTACGTTGTTGCGGGTGGCAAGCCGAGCTCCGGATACCCGCTTGTTTTCGGACATCAAACGCGCTTCGACCGGCAAGTATGGGACGAACTACTCGAAGCGGTTTTCCAGCTACCTGAAACAGGTTGGTGCGAAGCACGACAGGAACTCATTTCACTCGTTACGGCATACATGGCGTGATGCGTGTCGGGAATGCGGCGTGGCCGACCCCTATGCCATAGCTATAGGCGGGTGGTCTGCAGGCGAGGGCACACACGCAAAATATGGTTCCGGGTATGGGCTTGAGACCCTTGATCGGGAAATGAGGAAAGTTGCCTTCCCCAAAATCGACTTGGCAGGGTTCAAAGTCCTACGCGGCTGAACCCGGGTTCAAAATCATCATTTTTGTCAAGATTTCGTATTTTTGATCCGTTTTTCCATGGCCCGCAGCAGGTCCGTGGCAAGCGGTAAGTCTTCTTTCGAGAGCCTGCGTAAGATTTCCCGAGCCTCGAAAAACAGGTCTTCCGAGTTCTGCTGGTCGCCAAAGGCCAAGCCGTCGAACAGGTCCGACAATTCAATGTCGAGTGCGTTGGCCAACCGCTCGATGGTTTCGGCAGTGGGCCAGTTCTCGCCACGCTCTATCAGCGACAGGCTATCCACTGATCGACCAATTTTCTCCGACAGCTTCTCTTGGGTGAGACGTTTCTGGGTGCGCAGGGTTCGAACCCGTAACCCAAAGGCTTTTTTGATGTTCATAATCCGGAGTTTCCATCCGGAATATGCCTTTGAGAACTGGTTTAAAGTCTTGTTTTGTGCTATAAATACGAATTGAAAGTCGGTGTTATTGAGCGAGGTGAAAACGGCATGGGCACTGCGTTAATTGTGATCTGGATGATCAGCGTGGTTTACGTTCTCATCTCGCTGATAAGACCCCTGCCGCCTTTCACGACGCGGCTCCTGACGCTCATCAGTGGCGTCCCCAGCACATTCGTGTTGCTGGTGGCGGCGGGGTTGGTTCTGGTTCACGAGAAACAGTCAGCGGAGCTTGAGCCGAAGGCGATCGAGGTTCAGAAGCGGGAAGAACCGGAGACGACCAAGTCCGCCTCGGTTGATGTGCCGACGAAACAGAAAGAGGTCGCGGAAGTTACGGAAGCTGGTGGGCAGCCCAAGGAGCCAGACGAAGAAGCGTCAAAGGACGACAAGGTCGCCAAGACCGATAAACCAGCCGCTCCCGACTACGATCCCCAATCGGCCAGCGAAGCGACCGGCTTCACCATCCGCCAACTCGACAAGGAGCAATACACGCTGGTTGCCTATGCAGCCCAGTTTGTCACCGCCGTGCGGTACTGCAATTATTCCTACTTCGCGGGCGACGACCCGATCCTTGCGCTCGTCGGCAAATACGGGGTTCACCCGTTCGACTTCAAGAACCTCGCAGACGACATGAGCAGCGCCACGCTGGAGCGTATCAAGGCCCAGAATTCGTGGCGGCAGTTCTGCGGGAACGGCATATACGAGGTCTTTGGGCCTGACGGTGCACTGTTCGGGCCGGATGGCGAATATCCCAACATCGAACCGTGGATCAGGCCGATCGAGATACGCGATGGCATGACGAAGGCACAGGCCGACGCGGAGGTTGAGTTCAACGTCGCCTATTACGGCACGGCCCGCTGCACACCGATTTTCACCGAGTTCGATGCAGCGAAGGAGGAGGCATACAAGGCCAAGCATCATCTCGATGACGCGTGGTATGAGGCGACGCAAGACCAAAGCATCGCGATCCTGAACGAAGCCTTCCTGCACCTCGGGCCGGAAAGCCTGATGGACTGCCCGTCATTTCTGGCGAAGTACAAGGAATTGCTGCCCCCGGGGTGCCCGAAGGTGTTTGCGAAGAAGCTGGGGTGCGGGGAATGATTCACGAAATGCCCGCAGGATCGGTCAGGGCGCTCGCAGAAGCGAACTGGCGAGCCCGGACGTATAACGGCTTCCCTGCCGACTACCGCGCGTCCTCGAACGCCCCTCAACGCACAGAGCGTTACGATCGCGGGCGCAACCCAATCCGATGCTGCATGACAGGCTATTCCCGCCCAGACGATCCGAAGGGAGCCGGCTACATCTTCACCCATCTGGAGGACTACCGCAGGCCGCTCGACTGGTATCCGATGTCCAAGCGGGCGCACTACCTCTTGCACCGCCGGTTCATCGACCCGATCGCGTGGCTGAAACTGGTCATCCGAAACTACGAGCACGGCGCGTGGTTCACCCTGCTGACCATGGACGTGCGGGACATGTACCAACCGTTCGACCAGACCTACCCATATGGGTTGCCGGGGGCCGAAGAGCTCTGGCCGGCACTGGCAGATGAGATGGGTATCAGCGAGCAATCGTTGTCGGAAGCGCTTCAAGCGGTGCTGGAGAGGGCAGCATGACCAGCAAGAAAACCCAGCAGGCTAAATCGCGGACCAGTGGCATTCGCGTCGATGACGAAGACCAACTGATCCGCGCGGTCGGCCGGAGCACAATGGAAGAAGTCGCAGAGATCGTTCGTCTCAAGGGCCGTGGGCACACTGCCAGAATGATCATGAGCGAACTGGGCATCAGCAAGTCGACTTATCACCGTCGCATGAAGCTACTTCGACGACAGACGTCCCCGTCACCGGAGAAGGCCAAAAAGGCTGCGATGCAGGAGATCGGAAAGACCGTTGCATTCTATCGGGAGATGAGGGCGGCGGCGCTGGAGATGAGCGGCCTCTTGGACGATCTGACAGGACCGGGGCGGGAGAACACGGTACCGCTGGAAATCCGCGCAAAAGGGATCAAGCTCGCCCTACGAGCCCAAGACGACCTAATGAGGTTCCTGCTAACGGTCGGGTACTTCGACACCTACAGGGCGCAGCAAAAGATGAAGGCGGACAGCGATCTTTTCGACCATGTGAACCGCGATCTGCAAGGTCGATACCTGGAGCTATTGGATCAGAACCATGAACTCCGGGAGAACTTACTGGCCATTCGGCGAGGCGAACCGGAGCCATTCCCGGAGGCGATTGAGGGAACCGTATTAGACCTGTCAGTGTTTAAGAGCGACGAAAAGCATGACACTTCTGACGCCGATACGGATTTCTCGGACTTCCGCTTGCTGCACTGATCGGCGTTTTATCGCGACAAGTCCGGAGCAATAACAAACCGCTGCCGTAGTGCAGAGCGCTTCGCGGTTTCCAGTGCATTACGTACCGCGCTTCGGATGCGTCTGCCTCCGCTCGCGATTTCGGCGCTCACCTCTATGCGTACCATCATTTCGGCATAGTCCCCCCAAGACAGAGATGAATGTGCGGCGAATTGCTGCTGGCAAACAATTCGCAGCCGGGGCGTATCTGGATTTCCGTTTCGAGCGTCGATTTCGGCTGCAACGCAAAGCTTGCGATACAGCTTTCGAAATGATTTGCGAGAGAGGTCGACATAACAGTCGCGATGCCCCGAAATTGACACCGCTTTGAACCTGTATCCGAGAAACTCGCAGCCTTGGGAGACACGGTGCATTTGGCTACGAACGACAAAGGGGCCAGCGGGATGCGCATCGAAATACGCATGCAGGGAGTATTGAACCGCACAGGCATCTTGAACACCTGTCGAAAGGCACGCATAGTCGTCGGCGAAAGCTAGCGAATATGCACCTTGGGTAGAGGAAAGAGCACTACCCAAGAGATACCTTTCAACGAATGGTGATGCCGCCGATCCCTGCGGTAACCCGCTGACCAACCAGTGCCCTGGGTCGGTGGACCTATTGCGAGATCGTCTGTACCCGTATTGGGGAACATGCCTCGTTCTTCTTGTTGAGAAAAGGTTCCGTGGACGCTGTGAAATCACGGAGCGCACCACCCTATCGGGTAGCGGTAGCAGTTCTGGTAGGCGTGCAGCGTCAAACGATGGATAGCAATTCTGGATGTCTGCAATGACAGCGTGGGTTATCCCGCGTCGTAGGATCAATGCAGCGATCATCACGGCTGCCGCGTTCCTGCCCCGGCCTTTCTTATCAAATCGTCCGGGCAATTCGGGGGTGTGGGCGTCAACTACCCTTGCCACCATGTATTGCAGTGCACGGTTTCTGACCCCGTATCGACAAGTCACCCGAACGCCACCGCCTGCCTTCTCTCTCGTTCGATAAGTCACGCGCTCGTCCGCACCTACCCACGGATCGAGTTGCTCCGCGTTCAGGTTGAGCGTTTCCGCTGTCCAATGGAGTTTGGACTTCCGGCTTGCACGTTGAAGAGCGACAACTTTGGCTGCATGGCTCCCGAAATAGCGTTTGGTTTCTCGCCTCGCGCGCTCTTTCCGGCCTGCGCGGCACGCTTCCTGCATTTTGCGGAAAGATTTGCGTTCGAGTTTCAAGGCTTGCTTGAGAGTGATCATTCGATGAACCGGGGTGCAATCCGGTGTCTCCCAGCTACCCCGCTTGCCGGCACTGCGCCTAAATTCGAGGTGAATGAGGAGCCAACGAGTGGATTGGCATTGAATTTGGCTGGGTCAATCGCCTCGCAAACATCACGTGCTTGGCGTTGTCCGATGACCGAAAGCTAAGGCGTCATTCTCTTGGTCGCCACGAACTTAATGGGGGCTATTCTGTTCGTAACCGAGCGTCTCGACGCTCTCTCCATTTTCGGTAGTTGGACGGACCACTGGGCCAACGGAAGCCGAACCGCTCCGAAACCATTTCCTCGAAAACACGTCTCACACGCGGTGTATCCGGCAATCCGGCGTTGTTGAATGATCCTGCTTGCGGAGAAAGGGCGATATCTTCCTTGAGCTCCTTCTGCCATGCTGTTTCCACGGCGCGCAGTTCCAGCGCAATACCCGTGGCTGCCATCGCGTCACGATAGGCCTGGGCAAAACTGGGAGGAGTTTGAGGGCTGTCGTCTCTCATTGCCTCGAAGGGGGTGTCGTCCGGGGTCTGAAAAAAGACACGAACTACCTGATCGAGCAAGACATCCATATCCGGACGATCGTCGTTAGTTGGCGACTGGACCCCGTGGCTATGACGCTCGAAAAGGTCGAAGCAGCAATCAAGTGCCCATGTCGGTGGACGATCCGGCGAAATGCCAATGGCGAGCATCACGTCTTTGGGGTCGTACTCGCCAGTTTCTTCGAAACGGCGTTTTGCATCGGATATTCGTTGTTGGACGGATTTACGTGGCGGACGGCCAACCATTCATCGACTTTCGTGTTGTGATCGAACGACGGGTTTTCTAGTTGGTCCCGATTGTGCCTGTGAAGCTGATCAGTCAACTTCGTAGGTAAGCATTGCGGGACAGCGCCATCGTCTGGAACCGACTAGCAAACGTCGCAAATGGGGCCAGTAACGGCCAGTCCGTTTCCGGACGTTCTACGGAAAACCAGATGTTCACCAATCGACCTGACACCATAAAGAAGTCAGTAACGGGGGGCACAGGGGTCAATGTTTCGGTTTGCCTCCATGACTGGGCAACAAGTTACCTTCACAAGGACGAGCAACCCTTCTTTGCCTACAATGATTCCGAGTGTCGACTAGCGGTCTATTCTGGCCGCCAGCAAACAGATAGCCTATTTGCTCCCGTTCGTCGTACCGGATGTCATTTCGCATACCGCGAGAAGAGCATAGGCGTATTGGAAACCGGCCTCTCGAACCCAGCGCTCGGTCACCACAAAAATCCACACAAGAACTGCGAACAAGTTGATCGCGAATGCCGACAGGATTGCTGGTCCAAGATCGGACGCCACTTTTGCTAGCGCCGCAAAATTCCCGCTCCTTATTAAGTCCACAAGACCAGGGACGTTGTTAAGGATTGCGAGCGTCGTGGCGACTAACGTTAGGATGCAGAGAGTGAGCGCGAAAGGCTTGAGGCCCCGCAGGTTGCGGCGGAAGCCGTATTGCGCGTTCTCCCGGTGCACCATCGAAAATTCTTTGCCCCGAGCTCTTTCTTTCAGCCATCGCACCGCTGAATCATAAACCGCATTAGCAATTGCGGGACTTGCCTGCTCCTCCTCGACAGTGGGAAAGTTCAGCTTTCCGGGCACTACCCCTTCCAGATATGTGTGGTACCGCAGCCGGGTGTGCTGATCGAGTTCGCTATCGTGCCGCAAGAGCAAAGTCGTCGGCCAGCCGCCCCAACTCTTCAGCAGCTTCGGCTCAATCCGCTTGCCCTTTGTGCGAGCGTAGGAGCCGAGCGCGTACAAGAGGCCGCACGACATAGCCAAAGTTAGAAGTGTTGCCGCGACATTGGAAAGAAGAAGCCATGGAAACCACGCCAACACCGCGAGAAGGGGAGGAAATATCGTAAGGAGACCTGGAAACAGCCTAGCCTGCCGACCATAGCTGTCGAACATTTGCGCGATGTCGGTTGGGATCGGTGCCGACATCGTCAAACTTTCTCGTAGGAACCGGGATACGCGGCAGGTACCAGCGTGACGTAATCGGGTCGTTCGGGAGCGTCGCCACCTATCGCGCGGATGTTTCGGCCCTCGGTCATATGAAGATCAGCACCACGATGAATGAGCGCCCGCTGCACCACCTTGCGGGGATGGTCTTCATCGGCCTTCGCTGAACTGATGTAAGCTTGAAAATGCCCTTTCTGCTGCTGCGTCGGAAGAACAGGGCCGACAATCGCGTTCAGCAGATGCGTATCAACATTGTGGCGTCCACCGTGGTGCGGGACCTGAAACCTGTCGATCCCAGGAAGCGTCAATCCGACATATGGGGCGTAGTCGATGACCTCCCGAAGACCGTCCCGCCCCGTATCTGCAGTCAGCAGGATTTTCAGGCCGTTCAGCACGGCGTACTGGACCACGCTCATCTCGTTTTCGTTGCTGGTATTATCTGCCGGGAAGGCTTCCCCTCCCCAGGCCGCCTGAAGCAACGAGACCGCCGCTTTCGCTTTCTCTACAATTACATTTACGAAACTATCAGCGGCGGGTTCCTCAACAAGGCTTTCCGGGGTCTTGTTGGAGGTCAAAATGAGTTCGAGGTAGCGCTCGCGCGTGGGAGCCATGACGTGGAACGCGCCGATCTGCGCCCCTTGAAACGGCTCATAGATAGGAATGCCCTTTGTAATCGCGATATCTTCAAGCGCCGCAAGGTTTGCGTAGGCGCTCCGCAGTCGCCCTCGCAGGTGCGCCACACTATTGTAGGTCGTAAACTGATTGATGAGTTCGTCGGCATACTCCCAAGGGCGGAGCATCCAGAGCTCGCCGACCTCGAAATGTTCAAGAATTGCGAACAAACCACGTGCGTGGTCGCCGTCGTTATGTGTCGCGATCACGCGATCGATGAAGGGCGGACTGCCATAGTACTTGTTGATAAGGTCGCGGAGGCTCTCCCCGCTAGTTGTATAGCCCCCATCAACAACGTGGATAGTCGTCGCTCCTGCCTGCTCGTAGCGGATTGCTATCGCATCGCCACTCTTCTTGGTTTCTACACCCAAGAAATCTATTTCAAAGAAATCTGCCACCGGACGTCCTCTTCTACGCTAATGTGTATTACTGGGTAATGAAACTTGTGAACAGATGTGAAGCTCCAGAAGCTTTTGCAAGACGACGCGGCTGATATTCTTACGAGCGATTATCCAACGTCGGGTGTTGGCCCCTATCGAATTCCGAAACTGGGAACTTCAGGTCGAATTTCGATGCCTAACGTCGCCGCGGTTCTGCCACTGCACCTAGACCATCTCCAACGTCCGCCTTTCCCTATTCACGTCGTGTTCGCTTAAGCGGTCCCAAATGGTCCGGGCTCAGTGGGACACTTTCAACTCCCACCAATGTCGTCTCGTATAAATCCTCCTTGTAGATTGAGACGGTAATTCCCAGTTCTCCATGGAGGCTATTGAGACGGAGTTCTGGGAATGATTGTGGGCTATGCACGTACATCTACAGTTGAACAGAGAGCAGGCTTTGAGGCGCAGAAACGTGACCTAGGGGCAGCCGGTGCCGAACGCCTATTTGAAGAGCAGGTGTCCGCAGCAGGGCAGAGGAAAGAACTTGAGGCAGCAATGGACTTTGTTCGTGATGGCGACACGCTGCTGATAACCAAGCTTGACCGACTAGCCCGCTCAACGGTCGATTTTCTGAAGATGATGGACCGGTTGGAAGCCAAGGGCGTTGGGCTCCGCATACTTGATTTTGGCGGCAGCGAGGTAGACACGAAATCCCCTAACGGAAGACTCATGCTCACCATGTTTGCTGCATTAGGGGAGTGGGAACGCAGCTTGATGTTGGAGCGTCAACGCGAGGGCATTGCTAAAGCAAAGGCCGAGGGGAAGTACAAAGGAAGGAAGGCCACTGCGCGAGCGAAGGCGGATGACGTGGAGCGCCTCAAGGCGGAGGGCGTGCGTCCGGCCGAAATCGCAAAGCAGCTGTCGATCGGCAGAGCGAGCGTATACCGAATACTAGCTGATGCTGATTGAACCGGGGTGCAATAGTCTGCGGCTTCCCCTTCGCGTTAGGAGCTGTTTTGATGTTGAGTTAGACGACGCGCCAATTTTCTGGTCTAGATAGTCGCCATACTGCCAATACAGCTTGAGGTTGGCCGGGTTGGAGGTGGGGGATTGGCTTCGGCTAACTTCAAGTTTTTAATTGTCCACGACGAGCGATTGGCGAGCCTGGGCGAACTCGCCGAGAGCTATTTTTCTCGCGATCCGTCGACAACCATCATTAAGTTGCGCCAGTTCGCCGAATTAACCGCGAAATTGGTTGCTGCTCATCAGGCAGCTTATCGGGACGAGCGCGAGGCTTTTGATGAAACGCTGCGGCGGCTCTCCTACGAGAGGATCGTTCCGAGAGAGGTTGCGAATGTCTTCCACGCATTGCGCAAGCTCGGAAATGTGGCCGTTCACGAAGCCAAGGGTGGCCACGCCGACGCACTCACCGCACTGAAATTCGCCCGTTCTCTTGGGGTCTGGTACCACCGCACCTACGGCAGGCAACCTGACTTCAATCCCGGACCGTTCGAACCGCCTTCAAAACCCGTCGATGCAACAGCTTCGTTACGTGAAGAGATCGATGCGCTTCGTCAGCGCGTGCTTGAGAGCGAAGGTGCGGCGAGTGCTGCTCAACGAGAAGCAGAGGAACAAGCCCGCGCCCGGGAGAGCATTGGAGCCAGACTTCAGCGCGAAGCCGAAGAAAGAGCGGAATGGGAACGACTGGCCCAGCAGATCGAGGCCGAGAAAGCCGCGATTTCTGAAAAGCTCGCCGCTCTGCAAGCAGAAGCCGAGGAAGCACCTTCGGAAGTTGTCGAGTTCATCGAACGCGGCGAGAATGCTGCGTCGAGGCTGGAGCTCGATGAGGCAGAGACCCGCACGCTGATCGATCAGCAGCTTCGTGATCGGGGTTGGGAGGCCGATACTCGAACCCTACGATATGGAGCAGGCACCCGGCCGGCCAAGGGTCGAAATATGGCAATCGCGGAATGGCCCACAGAGAGCGGGCCGGCGGATTACGCCTTGTTCGTAGGGATCAGTCTGATTGCCGTCGTGGAGGCAAAGCGGCGACGCAAGAATGTTTCGGCGGCCATCGATCAGGCGGAACGCTATTCGATCGGGACGGGCACCGAGTTCGCGGCGGCGGGCGCACCCTGGGGGAAACATCGTGTCCCGTTTGTCTTCGCTGCCAATGGCCGCGCCTATCTAAGGCAAGTCGAGACGGAGAGCGGCATTTGGTTCCGCGATACGCGGCGCAACGCGAACCACCGGCGCGCCTTGATTGACTGGCCAACGCCTGAAGGGTTGTCGGGGCTCCTCGAAATGGATCGGGACGCGGCAGATGCCGCACTGAAATCCCAACCGTTCGAGTTCGGCTTCCCGCTTCGGCCCTATCAGGAGAACGCTATTCGGGCCGTGGAAACCGCGCTGGCCGCTGACAGGCGCTCCATCCTCGTCGCCATGGCGACCGGCACGGGCAAGACGAAGCTCGCTATCGCCCTTCTTTTCCGGCTACTCGCGGCCAAGAGGTTTCGGCGGATTTGTTTCGTCGTGGACCGGAGTGCACTGGGCCACCAGACCGAGGGCGAGTTCTCGACGACAAAAGTTGTGTCGGGCAAGACATTCGCCGAGATTTTCGGGTTGAAAGGGTTGGCGGATGTAACGCCGGAAACAGAAACCAAGGTCCACATCTGCACCATACAGGGGCTCGTAAAGCGAGTGCTCTATGCCGCCGACACATCGGAGGCACCCCCGGTCGACCAATACGACCTGATGGTGATCGACGAATGTCACCGAGGCTACCTACTCGATCGAGAGATGTCCGACATCGAACTGTCGTTCCGGGGGCAGGACGACTACATCTCGAAGTACCGGCGCGTGCTCGAATATTTCGACGCGGTGAAGGTTGGCCTCACCGCCACGCCTGCCTTGCACACGACCGAAATCTTCGGCGAACCCGTGTTCCGCTATTCCTATCGCGAAGCCGTGATCGACGGCTTTCTGATCGACCACGAACCGCCCATCCGTATAGAGACGGCTCTTGCCCGCTCCGGCATTGGTTTCGAGGAGGGTGAACAGGTCGAGTATCTTGCTCCGGCGACCGGGGAGATCGATACGGCGACGTTGCCGGACGAAATCCATTTCGAGGTAGAGCAGTTCAACAAGCAGGTGATCACGCCGGAATTCAACCGTGTTGTCGCCGAAGAACTGGCTAGACACATAGATCCGGCGCTGGAAGGCAAGACCCTGATCTTCGCGGCGACGGATGCCCATGCGGACATTGTCGTCAGCGCGCTCAAGAAAGCGTTCGCGGACGCCTACGGCGAGATCGACGACGCGGCGGTCAAGAAGATCACTGGCAGCGTGGACAAGGTGCAGACCCTCATCCGCTCTTTCCGAAACGACGCCAATCCGAAGATCGCGGTGACGGTCGATCTCCTGACCACCGGCATCGACGTTCCCAAGATCGTGAACCTCGTTTTCCTGCGACGGGTGAACAGCCGCATCCTCTACGAGCAGATGATAGGTAGGGCAACTCGCCGTTGCGATGAGATCGGCAAGGAGGTGTTTCGCATATTCGACGCGGTCGACCTCTATCCGCACCTGCAGAACTTGACCGACATGAAGCCGGTTGTCGTCAACCCTTCGGTCAGCTTCGAGCAGCTTGTAGCAGAGTACCTTGGATCAACCGAAGATAAGCAACGCGAAACGGTCCGGGAACAGTTCATCGTCAAGCTTCGTCGCCGCTTGAAAAGGCTGCCCGAGGAAGCGCGACAGAGGTTCGAGGCGGTGGCGGGCGAAACGCCGGAAGCCATGCTTCAGCGTCTTCTGGTCGGGAAAGCAGAGGCGCTTGCCGAGTGGTTGAAAGACCGGGCGGCGATCGGTCCCATTCTTGACTGGCAGTCTGATGGGGAAAACCCGCGTTACATCCCCATCTCCCACCACGACGATGAGATCGTCGCTGTCACGCGAGGCTACGGTGAGGCGGAGAAACCGGAGGACTTTCTGGACAGCTTTTCCGCCTTCGTACGCGACAATATGAACACCATCGCTGCACTGAAGCTCGTCGTGCAGCGCCCCCGTGATCTCACGCGTGCCGACTTGAAGGAACTGCGGTTGGCGCTTGACCGGAAGGGGTATTCGGAAGCCAATCTGCGCCGAGCCTGGGCGGATGCCAGGAACGAGGAGATCGCGGCATCGATTATCGGTTTCGTGCGGCAGGCGGCGATCGGCGACCCGCTGGTGCCTTACGAAGACAGGGTTCGGACTGCCATGCGATCGATCATGGCGAGCCGCTCATGGACGGAGCCCCAAAAGCGTTGGCTGCAACGGATCGGTGATCAGGTCGCGAAAGAGGTGGTTGTCGATCGAGAAGCTATCGACAAGGAACCCTTCATCGCCGACGGTGGGTTCAACCGGCTCAACAAGGTCTTTGGCGGAGAGTTGGAAACGATCCTTGCGGGGATCAATGAAGAGATGTGGAAGAGGGCGGGTTGATGAAAAGCAGCACCTGTTTTGCTGTGAGTGCTTTGGCAATTGTCGCGATGCTAGCTGGTAAGGCCCGTGCCATTTCTGATGATACAGAGTGGACAGATGAATTAGTCTGCAGTGCGGGACTGGCTAACTATTTCTTCCTCAATGCCGCTCCAAAACGCATCGGTGAGATTGAAGGCTGGTATGCATTTAGGAGTGCGTCAGGTGCTACTTACGATTGCCAGCTTCAGGGCGATGTCGTTGCGTTCAGGTGGAAGAATGATAGCGGGCCAATGGCAAGTCGAAGCACCCAATTCAAGAAATCCGGCAATACACTGACGATAATCGGAGACTTGGGAACTGCCCGGTTCCGATTGACCGATGGAAAATGGAGTTTTGTTGAGTGAGCATAGGTAGGGTTGAAACAGAATGACCTCCACCACCGATATTGTCGCCAAGCTCTGGAGCCTCTGCCATGTCCTGCGTGACGATGGCGTCACCTATAACGAGTACGTGACCGAGCTCACCTACCTGCTTTTCCTGAAAATGCTGGAGGAGACCGGTCGCGAAAACCGCTTGCCGGATGCTTACCGTTGGGAAACACTGGCCAAGAAGGAAGGCGTCGACCAGCTCGACTACTACAAGCGTCTGCTGCTCGATCTCGGCAAGCCCGCGATCACTGACGAACTGGTCCGTGCGATCTTCACCGATGCCCAGACACGATTGAGGAAGCCGACGAACCTCAAGGCGCTGACCTCAAGCATCGACCAGCTCGACTGGTTTTCCGCCCGTGAGGAAGGGTTGGGCAACCTGTACGAAGGGCTTCTGGAGAAGAACGCTTCAGACAAGAAGTCGGGGGCAGGACAGTATTTCACACCGCGCCCGCTGATCGATTGCATCGTGCGGCTTATGAAGCCCCAGCCGGGCGAGACGGTGCAGGACCCGGCGGCTGGCACGGCCGGTTTTCTCGTCGCCGCAGATCGCTACATCAAGGATCGCACGGACGAGCTCTACAAGCTGCCGGAGGCGCAAGTCTTCTTCCAGCGCCACAATGCCTTTGTCGGGGCCGAACTTGTGCCCGACACGCACCGGCTGTGCATGATGAACCTGCTGCTGCACGGCATCGAGGGCGGGGTGGAAAACATTGATACGTTGTCACCGGATGGCGAGGCGCTTTCCAAGGCCAACCTCATCCTGACCAACCCGCCATTCGGCACCAAGAAGGGCGGCGGACGGCCAACACGTTCAGACTTCTCGGTAACGGCAGATACGTCGAACAAGCAGCTTGCCTTCGTCGAACATATCGTCCGAGCTCTGAAGCCCGGCGGTCGAGCAGCGATAGTCGTACCTGACAACGTGTTGTTCGAGGACAATACGGGTCGCCGTCTGCGGACCTGGCTGATGGACCTGTGCAATCTGCACACGATCCTGCGGCTGCCGACCGGCATTTTCTATGCGCAGGGCGTCAAAACCAATGTCCTGTTCTTCCAGCGATGTACTTCTGACAGGGGTAACACCAAGGCCGTGTGGGTATACGACATGCGTGCCAACATGCCGGCTTTTGGCAAGACCCGCCCACTGACCGTTGCTGATTTCGCCGATTTCGAGACCTCCTATGGCGATGATCCGAATGGCGTTGCCGAGCGCAAGGATCAGGGCGAGGAGGGTCGCTGGCGCGAGTTTACACGCGAGGCGATCACGGCCCGCAACGACAATCTAGACATCACTTGGCTACGTGACACCGAGGCGGAAGCCGAAGAGACGCTGACAGAGCCAGAGGACATCGCCGCCGCCATCATTGGTCACCTCAAGGCCGCGTTGGAAGAGATCGAGGCGCTGTCGGAGGAGATAGAGCCCGACAGCGTGGAGGAGGCTGCCACCGTTGCTGAGGCCGCAGAATGAGTGAGTTGCCGGAAGGGTGGGCGAAAGCGACAGTCGCTGACCTGGCCGGGCCTAGGGGTCTGGTGACTGACGGCGATTGGATCGAGAGCAAGGATCAAGACCCAAACGGTGAAGTAAGGTTGATCCAGCTTGCGGACATCGGCGATGGCGAGTTTCGAGATCGTTCATCGCGATTTGTCACAACTGAAACCGCAGAGCGGCTTCGGTGCACCCAGTTGGTAGGTGGCGATGTTCTTGTTGCTCGGATGCCGGACCCGCTTGGGCGTGCCTGTATATTTCCGGGTCTGGACCAACCTGCCATCACGGCCGTTGATGTTTTCATCTGGAGGGGACAAGAAGACGGACCTGATGGGCGATGGCTCATGCACGCCATAAACAGTCCGGATGTTAGAGACAGAATAGCCGACCAGGCGGGTGGTACTACCCGTCAGCGCATCGCTGGAGGCCGGCTAAAGCAGCTTTCATTGGCGTTGCCACCACTCCCCGAACAACGGCGGATCGTGGCGAAGATCGACAGCTTGAGCGGTAAATCCGGACGCGCCCGCGATCACCTCGACCACATCCCCCGCCTCGTGGAGAAGTACAAGCAAGCCGTACTCACCGCTGCATTCCGGGGCGATCTGACGAAGGGGTGGCGAGAAGGCAAAAATGAATTAGAGCATGCCATTGATCTGGTTGCCCGCACACATGAACCCGAGCAGTCACGTGGAGGACGAGAAGCCACTTCGGAGGTCAAACCGGGTGTTGGAGGGCTATCAGTCAATGATCCGGGCACTGTGCCTCCAGATGGATGGGCGTGGGTTCGACTTCGGCGAATTGCACGTCAAGAAACAGGCCATACCCCTTCTAGATCAATGCCAAGTTATTGGGATGGCGACATTCCGTGGATAGGTATCCGTGATGCGGGTAGTCATCATGGGCGAACAATTCGAGAAACAGCGCAGACGATTTCTGAAGAAGGTTTGGCAAACTCCTCAGCCAGATTACTGCCAACCGATACGGTCTGCCTCTCTCGCACGGCTTCCGTCGGATATGTGACGATAATGGGACGTCCGATGGCAACCAGTCAGGACTTCGCCACTTGGAGCTGTTCTGAAGCGCTGCTGCCAAAATATCTCATGTACGCTCTGATCGCCGAAGGAGAAAACATTCGGGAATTTGGTGAAGGTTCAACACACACAACGATCTATTTTCCCGAGATCAGAGCGCTTCACATCTGCTTGGCACCGCTTGAGGAGCAAGCGGAAATCGTAAAGCGTGTCGAAGCCTGTATTTCATGGATCGATTACCTCGCCTCCGAGGCTACGAGCGCCCGCAGCCTGATCGACCGCCTCGACCAGGCTGTGCTCGCCAAAGCCTTTCGAGGCGAACTCGTGCCGCAGGACCCGAATGACGAACCCGCCAGCGTGCTGCTGGAGCGGATCAGGGCCGAGCGTGCGGCCATGCCAAAGACCCGAAAGGTGAGGAGAGCTAGATGATTTTCGAGGTGCCCTTGACCGAAGGAAATTTTGGCAAGAGCGGACGCAACAACCATGTCTATATCGACACGTTTGTTCACGCCCTGCCAAAGGATATTGTTGGCGGGAGTTCAAGGGCGTTTCCAGCTCCAAGAAAGATAACGCTGGAGTACGATGGCTACTACTGTGAAACTGATATCCCCACCGACCGAAGGACAGGCAAGCCGCGCCCTTTCTTCCGAGCGCGTGGTTTCATTGGCCGGTTCTTCGACCATGTTGGCGCGCGTCCGGGAGATGTAGTCGTGTTCGAACTCGTTTCCCCGTATCGTTTGAGAATGTCCCTAAAGTGACGTGACAACCTTGGGCGGAGATATGTCGAGATCATTTGAGGAATATTCAGATCAGGAACTTCAGAACGTCATCGACAACCATCGCAAACAGGGCAAGACGGGTGAAGATGCTTATCTGGCCGCACTCGATGAGCTGTCCCGGCGAAAAGGGAAGGGTCTGGACTTCCAGAAGAGCTTCTCTTTGATCAGAAACGCAGCCGCCGATGGTCGGTTTCTGTCCTACAAGGAACTGGCAGACGAGAGCGGCGTCGAGTGGTCGAAGGTTCGTTATGCGATGAACCCGCACTTGTTTGCTTTGCTCAACTACAGTCATGGCAAAGGTTGGCCCTTGCTAAGCGCCATCGTGGTCAACAAGAAACATGTCGACAGCGGCCAAATGGAACCGTCGACTATCAAAGGCTTTGTCGAGGCCGCGCGTGAGCTGGGATACACCGTCACAGATGAGGAGGCCTTTGTGAAGGAGCAGCAGAACCGCGTGTTTGAATGGGCAAAAGGGAACGGTACGCCTAGTCCTCAAGATTAGCTCTACTGCGAGTGGCTCGTTCCTAGGTCGTCTGGCCATTCGACACTGCTACACAATGCTGCTACATTTCTACACTAGCAGGCGCCAGAAAGCCCAGAAATCTGGGGTTTTTCGGGGGGCGGGCGTTCTCCCGCTACCCGCTCCAGCTTAACTAGCTGAAATTATGCCGTTTTGTGACCAGGTCGATGCATTTCGGCACGGCCGGTCCGAATACGTTTCACAACTCTCCCTCCAGCTTTTCAGGCGTATCGATCGGACGCGCCCAGGTAACCGATTCGATTTTCCAGCTGGAGTCCTTTTCCTTCAGCAGATCGACCACCCCGCGAATGTGGGCGGCGCCATAGGTGATGTAGATCTTGTCGTTCGAGTCGGCTGCAATCCGATCGGCCAACGCGCGATTGCGGTAATGTAGGATGATCTTCTTCATCTGGTCAGGTTCTTCGCCTTCCTTCGGCTTGGTACCCACACCATTCAGACTCCAACGGCAAAAATAGCCGGCGAGTTTGCGTTGGCCCTGCGTTCCCTCCTGCAGCCAGTTGATGGCCGAGGCCATTCCTGAGGCATTTCGGCTTTTGCCTTCTGGACTTTCCCACCCTCGACCGCCTCTGCAAAGGCGGGGTCGGTCTCGATGAGGTGGTCGTATTCGCGTTTCATGTCCAGCGTATCCACATCGGCCTTGATATGGCGCTCGGGATGAAGTTTGGCGTCCTTGTCCAAAAGGTCGAAATAATCGAGCTGGAATTGCAGGCCACAGATTTCCGCCAGCGCCTTGTAGTTGGCCGAAAGATCGCCGCCACCGGCGAGCGTGTCGGAAAACCACTTGTCGGCTTCCGGGTTGGGCTGCACGCCCTCGTAATAAAGCACATAGCCTTCCGACAGCGCACGCTCGGCGTCGTAAACCACCGATTTGTAAAAGCGCTCCGTGCCGATATGCATCATGCCCTGGATGATTACCGTCCTGTTTCCGTCAGACATCGTCACGCGGGGCAGCAGGGCCGGTTCGAGTTCGGTTTTGAAGGCGAAGTAGTAGATCGGCGCGGCAGTCAGAATCGTGAGGATGAAGAAACTCGCCAGACTCGATTTCAGCCATGTCACGGCAAAGTGCTTGGAACGCCCGGAGAAAAGGCGAATGAACCAGGCCAGGACAGCACCGACGACGAGGGCGATGACGATTGCCGCAACAACCAGCAGTCTGGTGGCGTCGAACAGAATCGGAAGCGCCAGCAGACATCCCATGGCGAGGATGAACCAGGCGATCGCCGAAACGCGCAACCACCACACAGACCTTGCTACAGCTTCAGTCACGTTTGTCCTCCTTCCCGAATTCGGCAAGGCCTATCCGCCGAAGATGACGGCCTCGGGAATTTCGTAGCGCTCCACACCGCCGACGCGGATGAGGTAAAGATCGCCCGACCGCTCGTAGGTGATGTCGAGGCCGGCTTCGCTGGTGACCGGTTCGCCATTTCGAAATGCGATGTAGCGTTCCACGCCACCGCCAATGTCGACCCAGACACTGGCCGTGCCGCCCTGTCCGCGAGAGACGCGGAAATTGCAATTGCGGGTCGGTTGGCCGGGAACGGGAGAGCAGGGGATCTGTCCGGTGGCCTCACGGTTTGGCATTGAATCGTCGCTGCTCGCTTCACGCAGATAATGGCCGTTGACCCAGCCCGTGAAGCGCATTTCGCCTTCCACCTCGATCTGGCACCAGCGCGCATTGCCCACCATCTCGCAGCCCAGATTGCGTGCAAGGTCGCCATTGGCGAGTGCGCCGACGACACGATTGCCCGTCCCCGGGCCCGCACGAACATTCAGCGTGTCGTTGGGCGGCACATTGGTGACAGCCCAATAATCCGGACCGCCCGACAAGCCGTCGGCATAGTCGGGATTACGCTGTGGCGTTGCTCCCTGAGCCGCCCCGCCGATCAGGACTTCCAGCTCGTAGTCCGCGGTTTCGTTGCGCCGCGCAGCGTTACGCATCAGATAGACGCGGATGCGGTAATCTGCGCTGGCCGGAAGAACACCCTCGAAACGGTTCCCGTCGGACGATCCGACAAACAGGGCGCTGGGGTCATCGCCGATCAGGACGTTGAAAAAATTGAATCGGTTGCTTGAACGCAGTTGCACCGTCATCGACTGCCCGGCCCTTGCGCCGAGCAGGTAGTCCACGGTCTCGTATCCACGGAGGGAATCCCGGATCTCGGCACCGGAACTGCCGGGCGAGAACCGCACGCGCTCCTCGCGGATGTCCTGCGCCATCGCCCGGGTGCTGCCAAGCAAGACAAGTAGGAGCGAAAGCAGCGTGGCTGCCCGGATCGCCATCGAGTGTGTATTCTGCCTCAATCAAACCTCCTGTCATTTTCGAACATTGTCGAGCCAAGCCGCGAAGGAACTGTCGGCAACCAGGAACTACTTCTTCTCCGCCGCGATCCTGGCATTGATGATGTCGATGATGCGCGACTTCATCAGGTCGCGAAGCTGGCGGTTTTCATCGATGTTGAAATGGTCGAAACCGCCGAAACGCTTGACATTGACGTTTTCGAGATCACCGTCGAAATCCTGCAGGGGATGGAGCGTGTTGTCGTTGCGCTTGGGCAGATAGTAATTGCGGATCTCTTCGACGTTCTTGCCGACAAATGTCGGCTCGACCGGATCGAGCATCACCACGTAGGCGACGGGAATGTTGTGCCTGCCGATAATGGTCGCCATTTTCGGGGCGATGTTTGCGCCCAGCGAATGGCCGATGATGATGACGGGAAAAGAGACCTCGCCGCGATAGCTGCGCTCGACGATGTCGTTCGCCAGCGACTGCCACACACTGTGGTTGAACACGCAATTCTCGACCCCGAGCTTCGACAGTTCCTTTCCGAACTGGTCCAGTCCCAGCGAGAAGATGTTGGCGAGCCCGCGCATGAAATAGACTTCGCCTGGCGCCCTGGGCTTTATCTTCGCGCAATTGGCGAGGCTTTCGGACGCACCGGCAAACAGTGCCGCGCAAAGTACCGTCAGGCCAAGTAAATGACGCATGGTTCGCAACTTTGCCTTCCTCATCGTTGTTCCGTATTCTGGTTTCCTTCGGGGCAATCGCCGCGCGATGCCAAGGGTCTGCACCCCGCGCAAAGACATTCGTGGTGTGCGCTCAAGCGGCCTTCCTTCGGACAAGCCGGCAGACGAGAGCGATGGCGGCCAGGTTCAGCGCCGGCGCCAGCGCCGAAGCCGCCGGCCAAAAGGGCTCTGAAAAGGCGTCGACCAGAAGCGCCCATGGCATGCCGAGCATTATCAGGTAGACGCCCGACAACGGGTCCCTCGTGACGCCGAACCATCCGAACGTGCCCACGAGCCAGATCGCCGCGGCCAGTGCATAAAGTATCAAAAAGAACATCTGGCCCAGTCGGCACATTTCTTTCCAACTCCAGATGGCGGCAACCGGCATCTCTCTGAGGTGGGGCCGTAGAGGTGGGTTTGACACCGGTTGCCGCCGCCGTGATTTGCGTACATACGCCAACCAACGTTATTCCGCCTGCGCCGTCCCGCAATCCGAAATGCCCTGTCGATTATCCATTTTGCGAAAGCGGGAATTGACGCTACGGTGATGACCGGTGTTTTCCGCAGGATTGCTTCGTTGGAAGGGGGCCCGATCCTGCAGGGTTTCTGCGGAAAGCTGGCGGCTGATGCTGACGAAGAGAGAATATGGTTGGGAGCGGGGGACTGGAAGTCCGCTTGAATCGGTCATGTTCAGCCGCACCGATTCCTTCGCATTCAGCGATTCCTCAAGACCCTATCTCAAGATAGAGACCGCCACGCTGGGTGCACGTGGCCTGAAACTGTCCCTGGTCACTTCGTCCGGGCATGAAATCCGGCTGACGGAGCACGAGCATGTAACGTTGCTGCTGCCGACCCGGGGCAGTCTCGATGTCGCCATCGGTGCGCGCGAGTTTCGTGCGATCGCGGGGCAGTCTTTGGTGTTTCCTCCCAATTCGCGCTGCACACGTGTCATTGGCACTCCCCGACATCATTACGTGGCGCTGGTTCTGCAGGTCCCCACCGGAGCCATGAAACCGGGGCCGCTGGTCGATGAAAAGATTGACCTGTCCAGGCTGGTGGGCGATGGCGCCTTTCTGGGCGGATCGCACGAGATCGTCCACGCGCTGCGCCATTACCTCGAATACCTTGTCGCGGATCTGTCGAGGGAAGCGCCGTTCCTGCAATCTTCGCATGCGAAACAGGCTGCCGAGGCGCTCGCCATGGAGCAGTTCCTCAGATATCTGGCCGCCCTTGGGGAGGAGCCTGACCGTGCCGCCTCACTGGCGGCGGGCAAGGTTCGCGAGGTGGAGGCATTCATGCGCGCCAATTTCGCCGAACCGCTCATGGTTTCGGATATTGCCAGGGCAGTTGGCGTGGGAACACGAGCCCTTCAGACCGCGTTCCGGCAGAATCTCGGCACGACACCGCATGGCAGCCTGGTTTCCATACGCATGGAAAAGGCGCGTGAAGCCATTTGCGGTGCCGGGCAGGACCAGAGTGTGACCCAGATCGCGCTGGCCTGCGGCTTCACGCATCTGGGCCGCTTCTCGCAGCTCTATCGGCAAACCTACGGTGAATTGCCATCCGAGACGTTGCGCAAGCGATAGTTCTTCACCGCATGCCGGTTTATCAGGTCTTGGCGAACCCCCGGATTGCGCCTACGAAGCAGCTTCCGCTTGTCGCTGAAATGCGCTAATCGGGAGAGATCGGGCGGGTGTAGCTCAATGGCAGA
>JAGRLL010000012.1:14437-20764 GCA_020441855.1 Nitratireductor sp. | reverse complement strand
AGCGCGCCGGTGATGATCAGCGCCATGTTGGACAGCGTGAAGCCGATGCCCGCCGCTGCCCAGCCCGAATAGGAATTGAGCATGGAGACGACGACCGGCATGTCGGCGCCACCGATCGGGATGATGATCAGCATGCCGAGCACGAACGACAGCAACGTGATGACCCAGAACAGGAACTGGCTTTCCGTTCTGACGAACATTACGACCAGGATGACCAGCGCCACCGCCAGCACGATGTTGATGAGATGACGGGCCGGCAGCATGATCGGCTTGCCCGACATGCGCCCGTCCAGCTTCAGGAAGGCGATGATCGAACCAGAAAAGGTGATCGCGCCGATCGCGACGCCGAGCGACATTTCCACCAGGCTGGCGCCATGGATTTGACCGACCTCGCCGATGCCGAAGGAGGAAGGCGCGTTGAGCGCCGCGGCCGCGACCATTACTGCGGCAAGGCCGACAAGCGAGTGGAAGGCCGCAACGAGCTGCGGCATGGCCGTCATCGCGATCTTGCGCGCCACAAAAGCGCCGAAACCGCCGCCGATGGCAAGCCCCGCCACGATCAGGATCCAGCGCCCGAACGAAGGGCCGGCAAGGAACAGCGTGGTGAGAATGGCAATTCCCATGCCCGCCATGCCGAGGAAATTACCCCGGCGCGAGGTCTCGGGATGCGACAGGCCGCGCAGCGCCATGATGAACAGGACGCCGGAGGCGAGATAGAGGAGTGCGGTAATGTCGTGCATGGTCTCGCCCGGCCCCTATCGCTGCTTTTTCTTGTACATGGCCAGCATGCGCTGGGTGACGAGGAAGCCGCCGAAGATATTCACCGAGGCGAGCACCAGTGCCAGAAAGCCGAAGACGGTGGCACCGAAACCGGCCGCCGACATGCCCACGGCGAGCAATGCGCCGACCACGATTACCGAGGAGATGGCGTTGGTCACGCTCATCAGCGGCGTGTGCAGCGCCGGCGTAACCGACCACACGACGTAATAGCCGACAAAGATCGCCAGCACGAAGATCGCGAACTGGAACACGAAGGGATCGACCGCCCCGCCACTCGCGCCATGCGCCAGTGCACCGGCGACATTGCCTGTATCCGCTTCGGCAGCGCGCGCGGCTTCCTGCGCCCAGGTCTCTGCGGTTTCGGCCGCGGTTCGCGCCTGCTCTGCAAATGCCTTCGCCTTCTCGGCGAACACCTCGGCGCCGCGAACGGCGGTATCAAGTGCGTCGCTCATTGCGCTTCTCCTTCACCCTGCTGTGCTTCCGCCTGCGCCTTCTGCGCCTCGTCCATGCCTTCGCCCTGCTTTTCTTCCACGGCGGGCTTGGCAGGTGGCGGCGCTTCGCCACCAAAGGCCGGATGCACAACCGCGCCACCGCGAGTCAGCAACGTTGCCTTGACGAGTTCGTCGTCCCAGTTGACGGCGAGCGTCTTTGCTTCCTTGTCGACCATGGTCTCCAGGAAGGCGAGCAGGTTGCGCGCGTAAAGCAGCGAGGCGGTGGCCGCGATGCGCCCGGCCATGTTGAGATGGCCGATGATGGCGACGTCGCCGACCCGGACGATCTCGCCCGCAACCGCACCTTCCACGTTGCCGCCGCGTTCGACGGCCAGATCGACGATCACCGAACCCGGCGACATCGATTCGATCATTTCCTTCGACACCAGGCGTGGTGCGGGGCGCCCCGGAATGAGCGCGGTCGTGATCACGATATCCTGCTTGGCAATATGGCCGGCGACCAGTTCGGCCTGCGCCTTCTGCTCGTCCGCCGTCAGCTCGCGGGCATAACCGCCCGTGCCGGAAGCATCCTTCAGCGCATCGGTCATGATGAACTTCGCGCCAAGCGACTCGACCTGCTCGCCCGCTGCCGCGCGAACGTCGGTCGCGGTGACGACGGCGCCAAGCCGGCGTGCGGTTGCAATCGCCTGCAGGCCGGCAACGCCGGCGCCCATGACGAAGACGCGCGCGGCGGGAACCGTGCCCGCCGCCGTCATCATCATCGGCAGGGCCCGGTCGTACGTCGCGGCCGCCTCGACCACGGCCTGGTAGCCGGCAAGGTTGGCCTGGCTCGACAGGACATCCATCACCTGCGCGCGCGTGATGCGCGGCATCAATTCCATCGCGAACGCCGAAAGCCCGGCATCGGCCATCGCCTTGACCGCGTCCTCGTGGCCATGCGGATCCATCGTGGCGAGAACGAGCGCGTCCTTCTTGCAGGCCTTCGCTTCGTCCGCCGTAGGCCTGCGGACCCTGAGCACGACATCCGCCGCCCCTGCGTCACCCGCTTTGCCGATACTGGCGCCCGCCGCCTCATAGGCGCTGTCGGGAATACGCGACAGCACGCCCGCGCCCGCTTCCACCGTCACCTCGAAGCCGAGGCCGATCAGTTTCTTCACGGTTTCGGGTGAAGCAGCGACACGTGTTTCTACCGGATCGCTCTCGCGCGGTATGAAAAGTTTCATCCCCTACCTCCCGAATGGGACATGTGTGCCCGCCGGCAACCGGCAGGTCCAAAACGAAGCGGCAGGATCGCAACCCGCCGCATCCTGTTCAACAAGACGAAACACCGTCTCCGAAAAACGGATTGGCGCACGGCCTAGAAAAGAAAATAGGCAATCAGTCCCAGAACGATCAGCACCAGGAAGAAGCCGGCCAGGCCCATTCCGCCGACTGTCGATGCCGCAAGCGCGATAACGATGTCGACAACGGCGATCACGCCCCACTTGGTCATCCAGAGAAAACTCTCGTAGGTGCGCTCGTGCTCGATGTAGTCCATCGCCGGCACCTGCTGTTCGTTCTTTGCGGCTTTAGCCATGCCCGTCTCCCAACCGTTAGGTTTTTCGCATGTCGAGATACACAATGGCGACGCGCCCGGCAACTGTTCTGGCGCAAATGAACCCAAGTGTCGCGGTCGCTAGATTCGCCTCAGCGTAAACGGCTTGCCGCCGGCATCTGTGCAGTTGAGCAGATTGAGGCTCGGCCGCACGCATTGTGCACTATTCTGCTGGCCGGTGATGTTGCTTGTCCAGTTGAGTTGCACCTGTTCGCTCGACAGCACGACGTAATTGCCCTGCGAAATGACGTTACCCGTATCGCTTGCCGTCGTCCGGAAGATGCCGTTGTCGAAAATGGCCGCATAGCCTCCCGTATCGGGCGACCACCTGCCGGCCAGTCCGCCGCCGCCGGCCATCGGATCGACCTTGGCGGTCTGGCAGCCCGCACCCAGCGCCAGCACGCCAAGCGCCAGGATGCTCATCGGGACGTTTACCCGTCTCCTGTCCATGGAATTCCTCTCTTCCCCCACGTTCGTTGCAGGCCTGCGGTTTACGCCTGGCCGGCCTTCTCGATGCGTTCGATTTCGTCGATCAGGCCCTCGATCACGGCCAGACCCTTGCTCCAGAAGGCGGGATCGGAAGCGTCCAGTCCGAATGGCGCCAGAAGCTCGCTGTGATGCTTCGTGCCACCGGCCCTGAGCATCTCGAAATAACGCTCCTGAAAACCGCTCTCCGCGTTCTGGTAGACGGCATATAGGGAATTAACAAGGCAATCGCCGAACGCATAGGCATAGACGTAGAAGGGCGAATGGATGAAATGGGGGATGTACATCCAGTAAGCCCGATAGCTCTCGTCGAAGCTGAAGGCGCCGCCCAGGCTTTCGTCCTGCACCTCGATCCAGCAATCGCCGAGCTGATCCTTGGTCAGTTCGCCGTTGCGCCGCTCTCCATGCACCTTGCGCTCGAAAAGATAGAAGGCGATCTGGCGGATCACCGTGTTGATCATGTCCTCGACCTTCTGGATCAGCAGCGCCCGCCTTTCCTCGACATTCGTCGATTTCTCCAGAAGCCGGCTGAAGGTCAGCATTTCGCCGAACACGCTGGCGGTCTCGGCCAGCGTCAGGGGCGTCTGCGCCATCAGCGCGCCCTGATCCGCCGCGAGCACCTGGTGCACCCCGTGCCCCAGTTCGTGCGCAAGCGTCATCACGTCGCGCGGCCGGCCGAGATAGTTGAGCATCACGTAAGGATGCGCGCTCGGCACGGTGGGATGGGAAAACGCGCCGGGCGCCTTGCCCGGCCTGACCGGCGCATCGATCCACCCGTGATCGAAGAAGCGCCCGGCAATCTGCGACATCTGCGGCGAAAAGCGCTCATAGGCGTCGAGCACGGTCGAACGCGCCTCGTCCCAGGAAAACAGCTTTTCCGGCATTTGCGGCAACGGCGCGTTGCGATCCCAGTATTCCATCTTGTCGAGGCCCAGCCAGCCCGTCTTCATGCGGTAATAGCGGTGCGAAATCCGCGGGAAGGCTTCGCGCACCGCAGCAGCCAGCGCATCGACGACTTCCGGCTCGACACGGTTGGCCAGATGCCGCGAATCCGCCGGATCGCCAAAACCGCGCCAGTCGTCGGATATCTGCTTGTCCTTGGCCAGCGTGTTGGTGATCAGCGTGAACACCCGACCGTTGGCGTCGAGCACGCGCCCGATCTCCCGCCCCGCCGCCTCGCGCTTGCCGCGGTCACGGTCCTGCAAAAGGTCAAGCGCCGGCTCGACCGACATCTCCTTGCCCCCGATGCTGAAGGAAAGCGCGGTCAGCGTTTCGTCGAACAGCCGGTTCCAGGCGCTCCTCCCGGTCACCGACTTTTCGTGGAAAAGCTGCTCCAGCCTGTCGTCCAGCTGATAGGGTTTTTCAAGGCGCAGATCGGTCAGCCACGGCTTGTAGCGCCCGAGCTTCGGCGACGACGACATGGCCTTCTCGAGCACATCGTCTTCCAGCCGGTTCAGCTCCAGCCCGAAGAACAGCAGATGCGAGCTTGCCGCCGTGATCTTTTCCTGGGCATCGCCGTAGAACTTGGCGCGTTTGGGATCGGACGTATCGCCGGCATGCAGGAGACCGGCATAGGACATGATCCGCCCCATGCGCTCCTCGATTTCCTCGTATTCGCCGACCGCCGCGCCGAGCGTGTCCGGCTCGTCGGCGGCTAGCGACGCCAGCCTGCCCTTGTAGCGGGCTTCGAACGCTTTCGAGGCCTCATCGCACCAGGCGAGGTCGTCCCGATAGGCCTGCGAATCCGTGCCCGGATAAAGATCGTCGAGATTCCATTCCGGCAAATCGCCATCGCTGCCGGCCTTCGCCGCGCCGCCCGTCTGTCCGTCCGCTTTGCTCATGAATTTCCCTGGGTGATCTGTTGATGTCCGCATCGTTCGTTTCGTGCCGCGAACCGCCGGCGGACGCAACCGTTTCGGAGAATTGTCTTCACTTGTAACGAATTCGTCCAGATTCGGTTCAGCCTGACTTTTAAAGCGATGTTTAGGCGAATGACCTAGAACAGTCCAGAAACGGGACACATTGATGGTCGTCCGCCAAAACCCGGCCAAGAAGGTTAAGGCGGATCTCACCCACAGGGGGCAATAGAAGAGGCATGCCGGACACGATCCTGATCGTCGATGACGATCCAGTACAGCGTCGATTGCTGCAGGGCCAGGTCACCCGCATGGGCTATGACGCCGTGGTCGCCTCCAGCGGACGCGAGGCGCTCGAACTCATCGACCCCGGCAGCGCGCGCAAGCCATCCTCCAGGATTTCGGCCATCTTCCTCGACCTCGTCATGCCGGAGGTCGACGGCATCGCGGTGCTCATTGCGCTGCGCGAACGCGGCCTCGCCATTCCCGCCATCGTCCAGACCGCCCAGGGCGGCATAGAAACGGTGGTCAAGGCCATGCGCGCAGGCGCCTTCGACTTCGTCGTCAAACCGGTTTCGCCCGAACGCCTGCAGGTCTCGCTGTCGAACGCGCTGAAGGTCGGCGCCCTCGAGGGCGAACTCAAGCGCATCCGCAAATCGGCCGAAGGCAGCCTGACCTTTTCCGATATCATTGCCGTGAGCCCGGCCATGCAGCGCGTGCTGAAAACGGGCGAGAAGGCCGCCACCTCGCAGATACCCGTACTGATCGAAGGCGAATCTGGCGTCGGCAAGGAACTGATCGCACGCGCCGTCCAGGGTTCTTCGGCAAGACGCGAAAAGCCCTTCGTCACCGTCAATTGCGGCGCGCTGCCTGAAAATCTGGTCGAGAGCATCCTGTTCGGCCACGAAAAGGGCGCGTTCACCGGTGCCACCGACAAGCATGTCGGCAAGTTCGAGGAAGCCGATGGCGGCACGCTTTTCCTCGATGAGATCGGTGAGTTGCCCGCCGACATCCAGGTAAAATTGCTGCGTGCCATTCAGGAGGGCGAAATCGACCCCGTCGGCGCGCGTCGGCCGGTCAGCGTCGATATCCGCCTGATATCCGCCACCAACCGGAACCTGCTGGAAGAGGTCAGGGCCGGTCGTTTCCGCGAAGACCT
>JAGRLL010000012.1:10868-14353 GCA_020441855.1 Nitratireductor sp. | reverse complement strand
CGTCATTTCATGACCCGTTTCGCGGCGGAGGAAAACCGGCCGCAATTGCGCGCGATCACACCGCAGGCCGAGACCGCGCTGTGCGAGTTCGACTGGCCGGGCAATATCCGCCAGCTCGAGAACGCCGTTTTCCGCGCCGTCGTTCTGGCAGAAGGCGAAACGCTGACGCTGGAGGAATTTCCCCAGATTGCCGCGCAGATCGACGGCTTCGAGATACCCGACCAGTCGCCCCGCTCCCACACGCCTCGCTTGCAGACGCCGCCCGAGACGCGGGCCTCCTTCACGCCAGCGGCTCACACGCCTGCGGTTGATGCGCCGCCCCTGCAGCCGTTCGTCGACGACATGCAGTACGGGGAAATCGTCAAGGCTGCCCCCGTCGGCCACGCCACGACCAATGGTTGGCTGGAACTCCTGTCGCAGGACGGGCAGGTCCGCCCGATCGACGAAATCGAGGCCGAGACGATCCGCTTTGCCATCGGTTTTTATCATGGCCGCATGAGCGAGGTCGCCAGACGCCTGGGCATCGGCCGCTCGACGCTCTATCGCAAGCTGCGGGAATACGATCTCGATCCGGCTCTCATCGAGGACATCGACCGTCACGGCTGACCTGACCGCATCGCCTGCCCGCCAACCCGATCGCATTCCCCGTTCGGTCTCCGATTCTCGTCGACCGGTTTTCCACCGTTTTTAAGCATGATTGACCACGCCGCTCGCCACCGCCCAATGCCTTTGCTAAGGATTGTCGGACGCGGTTGACCCTTGCCACGCTTCCACCGCATTTGTGTGGCTGAACCTTCCGCGAACCTGTTGGTCCGTAAAGGACTTTCATGCATGCAACCCTGCCGGTCAGTCAGGGTTTGTTAACTATAATGGCCTCAAATGGGCCGGGGCGATTTGTGTCGGGCGAAGTAGATTTTGCGCAGTTTATGGAAGTTGCTATGCGGCGTTAGGGCCAGGCATGGCCGCGCCGCACCGGCCGCGGTTCTGGCTTTCCTGACCGCTTGTCTGGCGCTGCCCGCGCAGGCGGACGCTGAAACGCGCTCGCTCAAGCTCTATTATCTGCATACCGGCGAGAAGGCGATCATCGCCTTCAAGAAGGACGGCAAATACATTTCGTCCGGCCTGCAGAAGATCAACCATTTCCTGCGCGACTGGCGGCGCAACGAGCCGACCAAGATGGATCCGCACCTGATGGATCTCGTGTGGGAGGTTTATCAGCTTTCCGGCTCCAAGGACTACATCCACGTCGTTTCCGGCTACCGCTCGCCGACTACCAACGCCATGCTGCGCAGCCGCGGGCGCGGCGTCGCCAAGTTCAGCCAGCACATGCTCGGCAAGGCGATGGATTTCTTCCTGCCCGACGTCAAACTGTCCAGGCTTCGCGAACTGGGACTGAAGGCAGGCGTCGGCGGCGTCGGCTTCTACCCCACTTCCGGTTCGCCCTTCGTCCACCTCGACACCGGCAGCGTCCGTCACTGGCCGCGCATGTCGCGCCAGCAGCTTGTCAAGGTATTCCCCGACGGCAAGACGATGCACGTCCCCACGGACGGAAAGCCGCTGCCGGGTTACGAGGTCGCGCTCGCCGCCTACAAGGCGCGGCAGGCCAATGGCGGCACCACCGCCCTCGCCTCTGCGGAAAAGAAGAACAAGAAGGACAATTTCTTCGGCCGTCTTTTCGCCAGCGCCCGCCAGGAGCAGGAGGAAGACGAGGAAGCCAATTCGGTTCCCGGACCACGTACGGTCAGGACCAGCGCAACCGGCGGCGATGGCGGCCAGTTGCGGCCTGCGGAACTGACCGCCGCGCCAAGCGACCAGGCGACACGCGAAGAGCTTGAATCGGGAACCCCGCTCCAGATCGCCGACGAACCGCAGGAAGTTCCGATCGAGCGGCAATTGGCCGAACTCGCCTATATTCCGGTTCCCGAGCCGCGACCCGAATTCGAACGCGGCGCCATCCCTGCCTCCCTGTTCGCCGAGAAGCTTCGTCCCAATCCGGGCGCGCAGGCGGGCAATTCAGTCGTTGCCGCGCTCACCGCCGACGACATCGAGAGCATGCGCCGTTCCGCAGCGCCCGCGCCGCGACCCTTGGCGAATGTCGGTGGGGCGAATGTCGGCGTGGCAAATATCGGCGGGGCGGATGCTGTCGCGTCGCGCGCGCCGGGCGAGGCACTGGCGTTCAACGCGCAGCTTGTCGACAGGGATGTCGCGCGTGAGGCAGTCATGGCCGCGCTCAATGCCAAGCGCCCCGGCCTGCCAGGCAACAATGTGCCACTGCCCCAGACCGCGCCGATGACGGTCGCGAGCATCCTGCCTCAGCCGGATCCGCGTCGCGCGGCCGCGCCACGCACACTGGAGCTGGCGCTTGCCGCCACCGAAACGAGATCCAATTCGGCAGGCGAGGCGATCCGTTCGCTTATCGAGGCCGACACCAGCCTGCGCAATGCGCGCGGGAATGGCGAACCGGGTTTGAATGTCGGCGAGATCAGGCCGACAGCCTCCGGAGATATCCGGCCACGCCAGCAATTGGCGAGCGCGCAATCATATCATTCGGATGACCGCGCCGTCTCTTCGCATGCAAACCGCGGCAATTCCGATTGGGTGATGACCGGTTCGACCGTGCTTGCCGGCTTCCGGCCGATCGAGCATGTGGCCTATATCCGTGCGCCCGCCTATGGCATGGGCATGCTGCGCGCCTCGCCGCGCGAAATCCTGTCGGCCGGCTTCGTGCGGACCGCCTTCGTCCAGCCGACCCGTCATTTCAGTTCGATTGCGAACGCAATTCCGATTTTCGACCGTTACGAGGACTGACCTCGCCAGCCATTCCGGCGCCGTCAGTCTTCGTCGCCGGGCAGGTCGGGCAGCATGCCGAGCGCGTGTAGGTAGAGATCGCGTATGGCGTCCTGCTCCTGGCGTTCGCTCGTGTCCTGCTTCCTCATCCGTACTACCTGACGCAGCACCTTGGTGTCGAAACCGTTGGCCTTGGCCTCGCCATAGACATCCTTGATGTCTTCGGAGATGGTCTTCTTCTCTTCTTCCAGTCTTTCGATGCGCTCGACGATGGAACGCAGCTGTTCGCGGGCGACCTGGGTGTCGGACATCGTATTCTCCATTAGCTGAATTCAGACACGACACATCGCGTCTTGCGCCTGCAATGGCAATGTGGCGCGGGAGGACAATCCGCCGCTTTTCCACCGGAATCTGATCGAAGGAGCAGACACGCATTTGCCGGCGATTGCCGGCCCGGGTCAGTCTGCGGGCCTGTTCTTCTCGAACGCCGCCTTCTTTTCCTGCGAGGCCTCCGTCTGGAATTTCGCGCGCCATGTCTCGTAGGGCATGCCGTAGACGATCTCGCGCGCCTGCGACTTTTCGAGGCCGATACCCTTCTCCTTGGCCGCGTCCTGATACCAGTTCGCCAGACAGTTCCGGCAGAACCCGGCGAGGTTCATCATGTCGATATTCTGGACGTCGGTGCGTTCGCGCAGATG
>JAGRLL010000012.1:4993-10791 GCA_020441855.1 Nitratireductor sp. | reverse complement strand
TCTCTCCTCGTCGAGCCGCCATCAATCCTTCAGAAGATGCTTCAGCGGCCCGGTCCTCGACTCGAAATGGCGCACCTCGTGGACTTCGGCAAGGGCGTTGACGCGTTCGAGCATCGGCGCCAGCGTCTCCACCCAGTGCTTCACGCCTGCCTCGTCGCCGATCAGGTCCTGGCGCAACTCGATCAGCGTGTGCGCGAGACCCCGCATCGAACAGTGACGGAACATCGTATCGTTCCTGAGCGCGCCGTCATAGGGCTCGTTGTCGGCGAAGACCATGCCCTCGACGCGCGAGAATTCCTCGAGCAGCGGTTTGGTGAAGCGCGGATCGTAGTCCCACAGGAGCGTTGCATGCCAGGGTCTCGGCCGACCGCGCCAGTTTCCGGTGAAACTGTGCACCGAGAAGACAGCCGGCGTGATCCCGGCATCGAGGAACTTCTCGATCGCGGCATCGATCGCCTGGTGGTAGGGCCGGTGGAAACGCGCCAGCCGGTGCTCGATCTCGGCGTCGGTGATCGGATGATTGCCCGGAATGACGGTGCCGTCCGACAGGCGCATGACCAGCGTCGGATCGTCTTCGCCGCGATTGGGGTCGATCAGCAGGCGCGAAAAGGTCGACAGCACTGCCGGAACGCCGAGTTTTTCGGCCAGTCCCAGGGTCACCGCACGCGCGCCGATATCGTAGGCGATGTGGCGCGAGAATTCCGATTGCGGCAGGCCGAGACTGCCATAGGCCTGCGGCAGGGTGTTGGCGGCATGATCGCAGATCAGCAGCAATCCCTTGGCATAGCTGCCGTCGACATACTCGACCGGATCGAACCCGTTGCCCGTCATGTTCCGGCTAAAATGCCTCGATGATTGTGTTTTTCAAAACCAGCGCAGGCTCTTGTCACAACCGTCAAAAGCGATCAATGGTCGCGCAGCTTTTTTGTCGGGAATCGCCGGGCGACGAATTGATGCAAGCCGGAACCGAGCACCGCCCGCTGACCACAACGCTGGCTTTTGCCGCGCTTGTGGCCGGCGCCGTCGCCATGGGTGCCTCACCCATTTTCGTGCGCCATGCCGATGTGGGCCCCTTCGCGAGCGCCTTCTGGCGCGTCGCGCTGGCCTTGCCGGTTCTGGTCGTGTGGGCGGCAATCGAGCGACTTCTTGCCGGCCGAACCGATTTCAGGATCAGTCTGACGCCCGCCGTGCTCCTGTCCGGCCTGTTTTTCGCCGGCGATCTCTCCTTCTGGCACCTTGCAATTCTCAACACGACGGTCGCCAACGCCACCTTCATGGCCTGCCTCGCGCCGGTCTGGGTGCTTATCCTGTCCGGCATGTTCATTGGCGAACAGGTATCGCGCCGCTCCTTCATCGGCCTCGTCGTCTGCCTTGTTGGCGCCGGCTTGCTCGTCGGTTCGAGCTATTCGACCGATCCCTCCCGGCTGATCGGCGATTTCTTCGGCCTCGTCACCTCGCTGTTCTTCGGCCTGTACTTCCTTGCGCTTCGCGTCGCCCGGCGCACGCTCCGCAGCGGGGAACTCAGCTTTGCCTCCACCCTCGTCACCGCACTGGCGCTCTTCGTCGTCGCGCTCGTTTCGGGCAACACGCTTCTGCCCGCCTCGCGCGAGGGCATGCTGGCGCTCGCCTCGCTCGGCTTCGTAAGCCAGGCCGGGGGCCAGGGCCTGCTTGCCGTGGCGCTCGGCACGCTGTCGGCCGTTTTCTCCTCGTTGGTAATCTTCATCGAGGCGATCGCGGCGGCATTCTTCGGCTGGCTGCTCTTCTCCGAGTCGATGGGACCCCTTCAGCTTGCCGGCGCCGGGCTGATCCTGGGTGGAATCTGGCTTGCCAGGCCGTCACAATGATCCCGACATTGACAGCAAAAATACCTTGCGCCACAAGGATTCGGAATGTTCGCGACAGGTCAAACGGCTGATTTGCTCCCTACGGGATTCGGCCGCTGCGGAACGGCTGCGCCGTGCCGGAGCTTGCCGGCTGCCGCCCTTGCTGTATTTGCCGGCGCATTTTTCACGCTGACCCTCATGAATGTCGAGCCGGCCAGGGCCGACTTTCGCCTGTGCAACGATACCAAGAGCCTCGTCGGCGTCGCGCTCGGCTATCGCCAGGGCGGCAAGTGGCAGACCGAGGGCTGGTGGCAGGTGCCGGGCGAGACCTGCGCCTCGCTGATCGAGGGCGACCTGAATTCGCGCTACTACTACCTCTATGCAGAGGATGCCGACCGTGGCGGCCAATGGCGCGGCGACGTCTTCATGTGTACCTCCGACCGCGAATTCAGTATCGAGGGCGTGCAGGAATGCTTCGCACGCGGCTTCCAGAAGACCGGCTTCTTCGAGATCGACACCGGCAACAAGCAGAGCTGGATGGTGCGCCTCACCGAATCGGGACAGACTGGCGGCTCGCAATAGAGGAGATGGAGGAGGAGTTCGGTCCGCCGGTCCGCAAGGAACGGCGGATAGTCAAGGGATTGTGGCGTATCATCGCCGCCATGAAGGCGTGATACGCAACGAAAAAGGAATTTGCAGGCCATGCGCCGAAACCGCCGCGTGAAAATCCTCGCCACGTTGGGGCCCTCCTCCAACACGAAGGAGATCATTTCGGAACTGGCAAGGGCCGGCGCCGATCTGTTTCGCATCAACATGAGTCACGCCGACCACCCGACGCTGAAATCGCTGGTGGCGATCATCCGGGAGATCGAGAGCGAAACCGGCAGGCCGATCGGCATCCTCGCCGACCTGCAGGGCCCCAAGCACAGGCTGGGCACCTTCAGCGGCGGCAAGATCGCCGTGAAAGTCGGCCAGCGCTTCGTTTTCGACGACGATCCCACACCCGGTAACGAGAAGCGCGTGCATCTGCCCCACCACGAAATCCTCGAGGCGCTGCATCCCGGCCACCGCATCCTTGTCGATGATGGACGCGTGCAGTTGAAGGCAATCGAATGCTCGCCGAAAAAGGTGGTCGCGGAAGTCATCGCGGGCACCGAAATGTCCGACCGCAAGGGTGTCAGCCTTCCCGACACCGAACTCGTCACCACCGCCATGACGCAAAAGGATCGCGAGGACATCGACGCGGCAATCGCCGAAGACGTAGACTGGGTCGCGCTTTCCTTCGTCCAGCGCCCCGACGATCTGGCCGAAGTGCGCAAGATCGCGCGGGGCCGCGTCGGCGTGCTCGCCAAGATCGAGAAGCCGCAGGCCGTTGCAAGGCTGAACGAGATTATCGAGCTTTCCGACGCCATCATGGTCGCGCGCGGCGATCTTGGCGTCGAGATGCCGCTGGAGGCCGTGCCCGGCATCCAGAAGCAGATCACCCGTGCCTGCCGCCGGGCGGGCAAGCCGGTCGTTGTCGCCACCCAGATGCTGGAATCGATGATCAACGCCCCGGTTCCGACCCGTGCAGAGGTCTCCGACGTCGCCGCTGCCGTCTACGAGGGCGTCGACGCGGTCATGCTGTCTGCCGAATCGGCGGCCGGCAAATACCCGGTCGAAACCGTCACCATGATGAATGCCATCACCGAGCAGGTCGAGCGCGATCCGCTCTATCAGGGCATCCTGACCGCCCAGCGTTCCGAGCCCGAGCCAACCGGCGCCGACGCCATCGCCGCGGCTGCCCGCCAGATTTCCGAAACGCTCAACCTGGCGGCGATCGTCTGCTATACGGCCTCGGGCACGACCGGGCTGCGCGCTGCGCGCGAACGTCCCTCGCGGCCGATCGTGACGCTGTCGCCGGTGGCTCGCACTGCACGCCGCCTGGCGATCGTGTGGGGACTGCATTGCGTCATAACCGAGGACGCGAAGGATCTCGACGATATGGTCGACCGCGCCTGCCGCATCGCCGTCGACGAGGACTTCGCCAGGCCGGGCGACCGCGTCATCATCACCGCCGGCGTCCCCCTGCGCACGCCGGGATCGACCAACATGCTGCGCATTGCCTATGTCGCAAGCGATGGCCGGTCGGGCATCTGATCCCGGCCTGACGGGTCCTTGACCCGTCGCCCAAGCGCCTCGATCTCGGAAACGATTTCGTCCGTCGCGGCATAGGTCAGCATGTGCCCTCGCCCTTCGAGCCAGACCAGCCGTGCCCCTTCGATGTCGCGCGCGAGACCCTTCGAATGCAGTTCGGGCGAGACCACATTATCGCGGTCGCCCGTGATGATCGTCACCGGCGAGCTGATCTTGCCGTAACGTGTCGACAATTCCCTCAGATGGGTATTCAGCGCCCCGACATCTGCGGCATTGGCGTGGAAACTGGCGGGCCGCAGCACCAGCCTGGTCGCTGAACGACTGGCATAATCACGCGGCGGCTTGTCCGGCTCGAACACGCTCTTGACCGCCCGGCGGTAGAGCAGGTTGCCGAACGGCACGGCAATCAGATGGGCAAAGCCATGACCGATGACCGGCAGCCTTGCCAGATTGTAATACCAGGTCAGCGCATCACCCGGCCAGGGATGCGTTGCCGGCGCGACGAAAACCACACCCGCCACCTTATCGGGGTCCTGGACGGCAAGGGCTGCCGCAACGGCGCCGCCGAAGGAATGACCGACGATGACGGCGGGGCCGATATTCAGCCGATCGATCAGGTCGGCAATGGTGCGGGCCTGCGCCTGGGGTGAAATAGCGGTGCGGCGCGAACGCCTCGAATAGCCCGCACCGGGCCGGTCGACGAACACCATCCGCCCTCGCCCGGCGAGCGCCCCGGCGAACGCGCCGTGCAGGTCCAGCGCGTTACCCGCCGCGCCATGAATGAAGACCATGGGCGGCAGATCGGCATCCGGCCCCGCCCCGATTTCGAGATAATGCAATTGCACGCCGCCGATCTGCGCATACGCGCCCGTGGGCGGGAAGCGTCTCTCGACGCCGCGCGCCAGCGCCCTTGTCGAAACGACCAGAATGACGACAACGAGTGCAAGCAATAGTGCGATGATGGCGTAGGATGGCATGTCCGGCATGGTCCGCCCGAACAGGGCACACCGTCAACTGGCCTTGCCGGCCAGTTTCTCTTCCAGCTTGACGACGGCTTCCTGCGCCCTGCGATTGGCCGGATAGATCTCCAGCACCTTGTACCAGGTCGCCAGCGCCTTCTGCTTGTTGCCGGTTCGGTCGAGGATGAGGCCCAGACCCGCGAGCGCGCCGAAATGGCGCGGTTCGAGTTGCAGCGTGCGCTCGATATCGGCGATTGAGCGTCCGTAATCGGATTGCGCGAAATGAAGCGTCGCACGCCGGTTCCAGCCTTCGGCGTAGTCTGGCGCCAACGTCACCACCTGATCAAGGAGGTCTTCGGCGACGGTATAATCCTTCTCCTGCATGGCCCTGGCAGACCATTCCATCAGCAAATTGATCGTGTCGGAGCCGGATTCGGTCCACTTCTTCCAGATCTGGCGTGCGATCCTGTTGGCCGCAGGCACCCGTGTCTGGCGGCCCAGATCGTTGAACAGTTCGTCGAGCGTGATCGCCTGGCGCGGTGCGGCAAGGTCTTCGCCGACATCGGCACCGGCATCGGCACCGTGGTCACTGTTCTGCGCAAACGCCGGGGGTCCGCCGGCGAGCAGGATCACAAAAGCAGCAAGGAACAGCAGGACGCGCATGGAGAAATTCTAGAGCGCATGCGCAAGGCGTCAAAGGCAATTTTTCGAGAGCGCCACAAGAGCCCGGGATAGGCAGGGTCACGGACGGCAAAAAAATCGTCCTGAAACAGCGCGGGGACCACAAAAATGCGTGGGAGCGAAATGCCCTGCCTTGGAAGCAGGCAGGCGCGTGAGCGCGCATTCGGATTTCGGCCCGAACGGAAAACGAAGCCTGTTC
>JAGRLL010000012.1:2702-4913 GCA_020441855.1 Nitratireductor sp. | reverse complement strand
ATGCCCGAAGGAAGAGTTAGCCCTGCCGTGCCTTGAAGCGCGGATTGGACTTGTTGATGATGTAGACGCGGCCGCGGCGACGTACCAGACGATTGGCGCGGTGGCGCAGCTTCAGCGATTTCAGCGAGTTCTTGATCTTCATGGTCGGTACCGGACGTTTCCTGCGGGAAGCGCGTCCTTCGTCGGCGCACCTCCCTTAAAACAAAACGCGCCGCTGACGGCGCGCGCCCGGATCGCTCCAGGCCAAATTCGAGGGCGTAAATAGGGTATGCCGAACCTGTTTGTCAAGCTGGCGCGCCACTTGTCGTCTTCGGGTTCACAGGCTGGAGGCACAACAGACCAAACTCTTGAGTTCGCGCGCCAACCCCATCATTGTCACCGCTCGAAAGAAGATTTTGAAGAGGCAGAATTTTGCTGGGATCAAGCGTCAACTATCTGCGCGAACGCAAGGATGGAGAAGAAGCGCGCGTGGACTTTTCGGAGCTCTTTTTCGATCTGGTCTTCGTTTTTGCAATCACCCAGATCTCCCACTACCTGCTGCATCACCTCAGCGTCGACGGGCTGATCAATACCGTGATCCTCCTCTTTGCCGTATGGCTTGTCTGGGTCTACACGATCTGGGCCACCAACTGGTTCGACCCCCGTCGCTGGCCGGTACGCATGATGCTCTTTGCGCTGATGCTGGGCGGACTGTTCCTCTCCACGTCCGCGCCGGAGGCTTTCGGCGAGCGCGCCGAGGTGTTCGCCTTCGCCTATGTCGCTGTGCAGGTTGGCCGCAGCATCTTCATGGTCTGGGCAACGCGCCATCATGACAGGGCGAATTACCTTGGCTTTCTTCGTTTCTGTTGCTGGTTCGCCTTTTCCGGAATCTTCTGGATCGCCGGCTGCACGATGGAGGAATTGAACTGGCAGCGGGGATTCTGGGTCGCAGCCCTGGCCATCGAGCTTGTCGCCCCGTGGTTCGGCTATTGGTCACCGGGCCTCGGCACCTCGAAAACGCAGGACTGGCGGATCGACGGCCACCACATGGCCGAAAGATGCGGCCTTTTCGTCATCATCGCGCTGGGAGAATCGATCCTGATCGCCGGCGCCACCTTCGCCGAGATGCAGTGGAGCGCGCCGGTTCTGGCCGCTTTCGTCGCCGCCTTTGTGACATCGGTCGCGATGTGGTGGGTCTATTTCAACATCGGTGCGGAGCGTTCGCGCGAGCGTATCGCGGCAAGCGCGGACCCCGGCGCCATCGCCCGCCTGGCCTATTCCTATGTGCACATGCTGATCGTGGCGGGCATTATCGTCATCGCCGTCGGCGTCGAACTCATGCTCGCCCATCCGGTCGGCCATCATGCCGGCCTTCCCGTCATTCTGGCGCTCGCAGGCGGCGCGCTGCTCTATGTTTTCGGCGTCGGACTGTTCAAGGCGCTTTCTTTCGGCCGCTGGCCCCTTTCACACCTCGCCGGCATGGTATTTCTGGCGATCCTGGCCTGCGCCGCCCGGGCATTCGACCCGCTCGTCCTGGGCCTTGCGGTGTCGGCGACCCTCGTCACCGTGGCGGCATGGGAATTCATCTCACTGCGCGCGCTGCGTCACTGAAATCCCGACGCCCTACGCCTATGCGCCAGCGCGCGTCGCATTCAAGAAACACCGCGTCCCTATGCTGATCTAGTGATGCGTGCGAAGGTCGGCCTGCCGGTTGACTGAGGAATTCGGAGCGCCATGTCGATGCGAAAGTTCTCTGCCTTTGCGCTCGCCCGCGAGGCGATACGCAGCCACAAGGGCTGGGAGCGGCAATGGGAAAATCCCGAGCCGCGTGCGAGCTATGACGTCGTCATTGTTGGCGCAGGCGGCCATGGTCTCGCTACCGCCTACTATCTGGCCAGGGAGCATGGCGTCACCAATGTGGCCGTCCTCGACAAGGGCTGGCTTGGCGGCGGCAATACCGGCCGCAACACGACCATCATCCGCTCCAACTATCTCTACGACGAATCCGCGGGCATCTACGACCACGCGGTCAAGCTGTGGGAAGGGCTCAGCCGGGACATCAACTACAACGTCATGTACTCGCCGCGCGGGGTCATGATGCTGGCCCACAACGTGCACGACATCCAGGTCTTCAAGCGCCACATTCATGCCAACCGGCTGAACGGCGTCGATAACGAATGGCTGACGCCGGAAGAGGCGAAGGCCTATTGCCCGCCGCTCAACATCTCCAAG
>JAGRLL010000012.1:0-2610 GCA_020441855.1 Nitratireductor sp. | reverse complement strand
GCGATGGGCGTCCACATCATCCAGAATTGCGAGGTCACCGGCATCAACCGTTCGCCGGAAGGCGCGGTAACCGGCGTCGAGACGACGCGCGGCACGATCGGCGCCAATAAAGTCGGCGTGGTTGCGGCGGGCCATTCCTCCGTGCTGATGCAGATGGCCGGCATCCGCATGCCGCTCGAGAGCTATCCGCTGCAGGCGCTCGTCTCCGAGCCGGTCAAGCCGTGCTTCCCCTGTGTCGTGATGTCGAACACGGTGCACGCCTACATCTCGCAGTCCGACAAGGGCGAACTCGTCATCGGCGCCGGCACCGACCAGTACACGTCGTACTCCCAGCAGGGCGGGCTGCACATCCTGAACCACACGCTCGACGCCATCTGCGAGATGTTCCCCATGTTCACGCGCATGAAGATGCTGCGCTCCTGGGGCGGCATCGTGGACGTCACGCCCGACCGCTCGCCGATCCTCGCCAAGACTCCGGTCAAGCACCTGTATGTCAATTGCGGCTGGGGAACCGGCGGCTTCAAGGCGACGCCGGGTTCCGGCCATGTCTTCGCCCACACCATCGCCCGCGACGAACCGCACGCCATCAATGCCGGCTTCACGCTGGAACGCTTCCGCAACGGCCGCCTGATCGACGAGGCCGCCGCCGCCGCCGTGGCGCATTAGGACCGATACGAATGCTGCTGATCCGCTGCCCCTATTGCGAGGAAGAACGCCCGGAACTCGAATTCCGCCATGCCGGCGAGGCGCATATCGCGCGCCCTGACAACATGGCCGGGATTTCGCCCGAGGATTTCGAAGCCTTCTTCTTCATTCGCGAAAACCCCAAGGGCGTCGTTTTCGAACGCTGGCGCCATGTCCACGGTTGCGCCCGCTTCTTCAACGCTGCCCGCCACGCCGTTTCCGACAAGTTCATCGTGACCTACAAGGCCGGCGCGCCCAAACCGCAATTGAGCCGGGAGCAGATCGCCGCCGTGCAGCCCAGAGGCAAGGGCACGCCGGCCAACGAACCGGTTCACGCCTCCGGCAAGGAGGTGACGCAATGAGCACGCCCTCCTCGGCAGGCACCAACCGCGTCGCCGGTAAGGGCAATCGCGCCCGCACGGTAAGCTTCACCTTCGACGGACGCCGCCTGACAGCGCTTGAAGGCGACACGCTCGCCTCCGCATTGCTGGCAAACGGCATCCACCTGATGGGTCGCTCGTTCAAGTACCATCGCCCGCGCGGCCTGATTTCCGCCGGCGCGGAGGAACCGAATGCGCTGGTCGGCATCGCCCGCGACGCTGCGCGCACGCAGCCCAATGTGCGCGCCACCGTGCAGGAAGTCTTCGACGGCATGGCGGCGGTGAGCCAGAACCGCTATCCATCGCTTGCCCTCGATGTCGGCGTGGTCAACGACTGGATGGGCCGCTTCATTCCGGCCGGCTTCTACTACAAGACCTTCATGTGGCCTGCCTTCGCCTGGAAGAAGCTCTACGAGCCCTTCGTGCGCTCAGCAGCCGGTCTGGGAAAAGCCCCGAAGGAAGCCGACCCCGACCGCTACGCCAACCGTTTCGCCCATTGCGACCTGCTTGTGATCGGTGCAGGGCCTGCCGGTCTCGCGGCCGCCCTGGGTGCTGCCCGCGCGGGGAAGAAGGTCATTCTCGCCGACGAGAATGCCACGATGGGCGGCAGCCTGCTCGCCTCCACCGACGCGCTGATCGACGGCGTGCCAGGCCGCGACTGGGCGGGTTCGATGGTCGATGAACTGGCCGCGCTCGATAACGTCACGCTGCTGACCCGCACGACCGGCTTCGGCTATTACGCGCAGAACATGGTAGCGCTCGCCGAGCGCGTCACCGATCATCTTGCCAATCCCGACTCCGACAGCCCGCGCGAAAGGCTGTGGCAGGTGCGCGCACGGCATGTCGTGCTGGCGACCGGCGCGATCGAACGGCAGATCGTCTTCGCCGACAACGATCGGCCGGGCATCATGCTCGCTTCGGCCGCGCGCATGTTCCTCAATCATTATGGCGTCACGCCCGGCGCCAAGGCCGGTGTCTACACCGCCTGCGATTCGGCCTGGGCCGCCGCCTTCGACCTGAAGCAGGCCGGCGTCGAGATCGTGGCGATCGTCGATTGCCGCAAGGACGTCCCCTCCGAATTGCTCTCACGGGCGGCCGAACTGGAAATCCCGGTAAAGACCGGTCACGCCGTGACGAAGACCGCGGGCCGTTTGCGCGTCAAGTCGATGACAGTCGAACCGCTCAACGGTTCCGCCTCCGAAAGGTTCGAAATCGATTGCCTGCTCATGTCGGGCGGATGGACGCCTTCGGTCCATCTGTTCTCGCAATCGCGCGGCAAGCTTGAATTCGACGGCGACAACGGACGCTTCGTCCCCGCCCTTTCCGAGCAGGACCTGACTTGCGCCGGCGCCTGCAACGGCACCATGACGCTCGCCGCCGCCTTGTCGCAAGGCGCTTCGGCAGCGGGCGGCGACGCGCCTGATGCGCCCGAGGCTGAAGAATCCGCCTCGATGGAAGGCTTCCTGATCGGCGCGGCCAAGGGCGCGGGTCCCCACGATTTCGTCAAGGCGTTCATCGATTACCAGAACGACGTCACCGCCAAGGA
>JAGRLL010000137.1 GCA_020441855.1 Nitratireductor sp. | reverse complement strand
CTACCAACTGAGCTACCTGGGCCTGGAAGGGCCGGCCCGCACGCGGGCGACCTTCGAAAACGTGCGCGGTTATAGGCGGTTGGCCACGGCCTGTCCAGTGGCCGGAGGGTCAAAAGCTTCAAGGAAATTCGCCCGGCGAACCGGGCCATGCAATACGCAGAATCAGCGGGAAATCGCGTGCATTGCCCGGTGTTTCAGGCACGCGCTGCCCGGCGCCGCCGGGCGTTGCGCGTCACACCTTCGAAAACCAGTTGAAATGCACCGGAAAGCTTTCGCCCACCAGGAGCTGAACCGTCTCGAAAAGCGGCAGACCCATGACGTTGGAGTACGAGCCGACCAGCTTGACGACGAAGGTGCCGGCCAAACCCTGGATCGCGTAGCCGCCAGCCTTGCCGCGCCATTCGCCCGAGGCGAGATAGGCCTCGACCTCCTCATGGGAGAGACGCTTGAAGCGCACGCGCGTTTCGACAAGGCGGTTGCGGAAAGCGCCCTTGGGCGTGACAAGTGTCAGCCCGGTATAGACGCGATGGGAACGTCCAGACAGCATGCGCAGGCACATCGAGGCCTGATCGAGCGTCTCGGCCTTGGGCAGCGCGCGCCGGCCGACCGCGACGACCGTGTCGGCGGCAAGGATGAAGCTTCCCTGCAATTGCGGCGAACGCTTCGCGTTCTCCACCGCCAGTTCCGCCTTGTCCTTGGCCAGCCGTTTGGCGAGCGAGCGCGGCGCTTCGCCCTTCTGGGGCGTTTCGTCGGCATTGACGGGGGTCAGGTGGTCCGGCTCGATGCCGGCCTGCTGCAGCAATTGCAGGCGGCGTGGAGAGCCGGAGGCAAGCACCAGTTGTGGCCTTACAGTCATTTTCCGGCTTCCCGTATTGCCCGATAACTACTTGAAACGATAGGTGATGCGGCCCTTGGTAAGATCGTAGGGCGTCATTTCGACCAGAACCTTGTCGCCGGCCAGAACCCTGATGCGGTTCTTGCGCATGCGCCCGGCGGTGTGCGCGATGATCTCGTGATCGTTCTCCAGCTTCACCCGAAAAGTTGCGTTGGGCAACAATTCGGTGACGACGCCGGGAAACTCCAGAACTTCTTCCTTTGCCATTCGTCCTCTGCAAGCAATACCCGAACCGCTTATCGTTTCATGGAAACGCCAAACGGTTCCGGCTGTTTGTTGTTACGCAATCCCGGACGGCAACCGGTATTCACTTTTCCGGAACTGCTCGAAAAATTCGCGGGAACCTATCCCAGTCTGCCCGTTTTGTGAACCTGCAAAGCCGGAACGGCAACAATTTCGTCCAGGCCGGCAGAGCTTCGTCTCCGGGCCGGTTCAATCGTCGGCGAAGCGGGCGCGTATGCGCTTGTCCAGCGTATCGCGCAATTGCCGGTAGGCAGCCATGACCTGCTCGCGATTGCCCGCGACCGAGGAAGGATCGAAGGTCGGCCAATATTCGATATCGACGGCCTGCGAACGGGTCATTTCAAGCGCGCGATGATGCGCTTCGGGCGAAAGGGTAACGATCAGGTCGAAATAGGAATCGGAAAGGTCGTCCAGGGTCGAGGGCGTATGCGCGCCGAGCGGCATGCCGGCCTCGGCCATCACGGCTTCGGCGAAGGAATCGCGGACGCCGGCCTGCACGCCGGCCGATTCGACATAGATGCGGTCGCCGAAATGATGGCGCGTGAGGTATTCGGCCATGGGCGAGCGAATGGCGTTCATGGCGCACACGAACAGCACGGAGGCCGGCTGCTTCAACCGGGCCTTGTCCACCCCCTCCTCGCTTTCGGCCATCGACACCCTCCCCGGGCCTGGATCGTTTGTTCTGCCGCAATTGCGGACGGAATACCGGGTTCGACTTTTCCTGGAATTGCTCTAGCCGCGCCAGTGCAGGACGCAGATCAGCGTGAAAAGGCGGCGCGCGGTGTCGAAATCCATCTCGATCTTGCCGTCGAGACGATCCTTGAGCGTCTGGGTGCCGTCGTTGTGCAGGCCGCGCCGGCCCATGTCGATAGCCTCGATCTGGCTCGGGGTCGCCGTGCGAATCGCCTCATAATAGCTTTCGCAGATCATGAAGTAGTCCTTGATGACCCGCTTGAACGGCGTAAGCGACAATACGTGCGTGATGACGGGATCGCCGTCTTCGCGGGCGATCTCGAAGACGAGCCGGTTTTCCACGACGGAAAGGCGCAGCCGGTAGGGGCCGCCCGCCTCGTCGCCGGCGGGCTGAAAGTTGTTTTCCTCGATCAGGTCGAAGATGGCGACCGCGCGCTCATGCTCGATGTCCGGCGTGCCCTGGCCAATGGAGCTTTCGTCCAGAACCACATCGATCAGCCGGTTTTTGGTCTCCTGCGACAATGGTTTGGGCTCCAGGTGGGTTTGGGCTCCAGATGATCCGGTCCTGGCGGTCAGCCGCGATTGGTTCTGATCGTGATCGACCGGGCATGCGCCGCCAGCCCTTCGGCTCCCGCCAGTATCACCGCGGCGGGACCGATCGCGGCAAGCTGGTCGGGGCCGCATCTGAGGATGGAGGTTCGCTTGAGATAGTCAAGCACGGACAGGCCGGAAGAAAAGCGCGCCGAACGCGCCGTCGGCAGGACGTGATTGGAACCGGCGACGTAATCTCCGATCGCCTCGGGCGTGTAGCGGCCCAGAAACACTGCGCCTGCATTGGAAATACGCTCGAGGAAGGCGTCCGGGTCTTCGGTGGCGATCTCGAGATGTTCCGGCGCAACGCGGTCGACCAGGGGAGCCGCATCGGCAAGGTCGGAAACGGTGATGACGGCGCCGTAACTCGCCCAGCTTTCGGTGGCGATCTCGCCGCGCGGCAGGGTCTGCAGCTGTTTTTCGACGGCCTCGCACACCGCATCGGCCAGGGTGGGCGAATCGGTGATCAGGATCGATTGCGCGCTGGCGTCGTGCTCTGCCTGGGCGAGCAGGTCGGCGGCGATCCAGTCGGGATCGTTTTCGGCGTCGGCGACCACAAGCACCTCCGAGGGGCCGGCGACCATGTCGATGCCGACCGTACCGAAGACCTGACGCTTGGCGGCGGCGACATAGGCGTTGCCGGGGCCGACAATCTTGGCAACGGGCGCGATCGTCTGCGTGCCGTAGGCAAGGGCTGCAACGGCCTGTGCGCCGCCGACGCGGTAGATCTCGTGCACGCCGGCCATGGACGCTGCCGCCAGCACCAGCGGATTGAGAACACCGTCGGGCGTGGGCACGACCATGACGATGCGCTTCACCCCCGCGACCACCGCCGGAACGGCATTCATCAGCACGGAGGAGGGATAGCTCGCCGTTCCGCCCGGCACGTAGAGCCCGACCGATTCGACCGGCGTCCAGCGCGAACCGAGTTCCACGCCCAGCGCATCGGTGTAGCGGTCGTCTGAGGGCATCTGGCGGGCATGATGGGCGCGGATGCGTTCGCAGGCCGTTTCCAGCGCTTTAAGCGTATCGGGTTCGACCGCGGCAATCGCCGCGTCAATTTCCGCCCGGGTAATCTGCAATGCCCCGGCGTCCACCCGCATTCGGTCGAATCGCTCGGTATAGCCGATCAGCGCGGCATCGCCGCGTTCGCGCACATCGGCCAGGATCGCGCGCACGGTCGCATCCACGTCGGCGGAAGTCTCGCGTTTCTCGGCGAGCAATTTCGCGAAGCAGCCGGCGAATTCGGGCTTGTCCGCGTCCAGACGCAATACCATCGGTTTCTCCAAACGCGGCCGAACCGCAATCATCCCTGAGCCTGGCGGATCAACCCAGTCGCCGTCTCCGGACCTCAGACCGCATGCATCGGCCGCGACCCGGCCTCCCATGACGCCGGCATATCGGTCAACTGGGCCTCGATGCACTCGACCTCGAGGCGCATGCCGGCACCTCCGGCGAAGACGAACTCGACCGCGCCGGAAGGCGCCGCGCCGCTGGTGAAGGTGACGGCCAGAAGCGACAGGACCTGTTCGGTGGACGTGCGGTCGATGCCGCGCGTGGCCACCTTGTTGACACGCGCGAAATGAAGCGCGGCGCGGCGTCTCTCATAAGGCCGCCTGGCCTTGTCGGCCAGTTCCCAGGCGAATCGGTTCATCGAAACGATCAGCTTGTGCTCGGCGGGAAAATAGCGAATGTCGCCCGGCTTCAGGACGGCATCCTGGCAATGGGCGGAAATGACCGAGAGATCCTCGGCGTCCAGGGCAACTAATCGCAGACGTTTCATGCTTTCAACCGTGCGGCCGGCATGGCCGGCAAACCAGTGTGCGGGCCATGGCCCGGCGCAAAGTCATGGGGTCTAGTTAAGTCATGGGGTCTAGTTATTGAGATTCCGGCGTCCGCGCAACCGGTGGCGGCAAATGGCGTAAACGACGTGAATAATTCAGACCGTGACACGCCTGATCTTCGCGCCGACGCCGCCAAGCTTCGCCTCAAGGCGCTCGAAGCCCCGATCGAGGTGGTAAACGCGGCTGACCGTCGTCTCGCCTTCGGCGGCGAGGCCGGCAATGACCAGCGAAACGGAGGCGCGCAGATCGGTNNGCCATGACCGGCGCGCCCTTGAGTTTCGGAACGCCCGCGATGATCGCCTCCTGTCCGTCGAGGGTGATGTGGGCGCCGAGACGGGCCAGTTCCTGAACGTGCATGAACCGGTTCTCGAAAATCGTCTCGGTGATATGGGAAGTGCCTTCGGCACGCGTCATCAGCGCCATAAGCTGCGCCTGCAAATCGGTCGGAAAGCCGGGATAGGGTGCGGTCACCACATCGACCGGCCGGATGCCTGCGCCGTTGCGGGCGACGCGGATACCGTCATTGCGTTCCTCTATATCGACGCCTGCCTGACGCAGCACCGCGATCGGGCTCTCGATCAGACCGGCCTCGGCCCCTTCCAGCAGCACATCGCCGCCGGCCATGGCGACGGCCATGGCATAGGTGCCGGTCTCGATGCGGTCGGGAAGAACGCGATGGCGCGCGCCGCCGAGCGCCTCGACGCCCTCGACAATGATGGTCGAGGTGCCCGCCCCGGAAATCCTGGCGCCCATGGCGTTCAGGCACTTGGCGAGGTCGACGATTTCGGGTTCGCGCGCGGCGTTTTCCAGTACGGTGCGTCCCTTCGCCAGCGTCGCGGCCATCATCGCAACATGGGTGGCGCCGACCGATACCTTGGGAAAGCGGTAAGTCGCGCCCTTCAGGCCGCCGGGGGCCTCGGCAACGACATAACCGCCGTCGACATCCATCTTCGCACCCATCGCCTCCAGGCTTTCGATGAACAGATCGACCGGCCGCGTGCCGATGGCGCAGCCGCCAGGCAGCGAGACGCGCGCCTGATGCATGCGGGCGAGCAGGGGGCCGATGACCCAGAAACTGGCGCGCATGCGCGAAACGAATTCATAAGGGGCAACGGTGTCGACGATCTGTCCGGCGCGGAAATGGATCGTGCGTCCCTCGGTGCCGCTCTGGCCGTGACGCTTGCCCTCGACGCGGTAGTCGACGCCATGATTGGTGAGAATGCGGATCAGCGATTCGACGTCGGCCAGATGCGGCACGTTTTCGAGGATCAGCGGCTCTTCCGACAAGAGCGAGGCGATCATAAGGGGAAGCGCGGCATTCTTGGCGCCGGAAATGGTGATGGAGCCGCTGAGGCGTTTGCCGCCCTCGACCACGATATTGTCCATTGACCGTCTTCCCCGATTACCTTGTGCAGTTCGCGGACCGGGATACTCCGATCCATCTTCGCCGGCAAGTTGGCCGGCAGATCGACAACGCCTGTCTAGGCTCCGTCGTCGTCCTCTGGGTCCTTCGCCGGCAGAGCGGCCGGCGACAGAGGATCGACGCGGCGCTGCAGTGCGGGCGCGTCAGCATCGCCGAACGTTTCCGCAACAGGCTGCTTGCGCCTTTTCAGATTGGCGCGCAACGCCGTACTCAACCGTTTGGCGCGCCCGTCCCGATCCGGATTGCTTCCCATTTCGTCCCCGTCCCCCTGGCAGACTTTTCCCGGGCAGGCCATTGATCAGCCGAATCGGGCCGAATGACGGCGCTGCCGATCAGCGAGCGCAATCCGGGCAGGGTGCGAAAAGCATCCAGAAGCGTTCTTGCGCCGGACGGCAGCATGTGGCAAAAGCCACGCGGTTTCGAACCGTACCCGTCGCGGGCCGGTTCCGCCGCCCCTTATAGATGCTGCGGTAGCTCAGTGGTAGAGCACTCCCTTGGTAAGGGAGAGGGCGAGAGTTCAATCCTCTCTCGCAGCACCATCTTTTTCCCTTTCGGACCAAAAAGAT
>JAGRLL010000136.1 GCA_020441855.1 Nitratireductor sp. | reverse complement strand
TCGCGCTTGAAGTAGATCTTCGCACCGCCCAGATGCTCGGTAAGCCGCTCGGCGAAGTAGAGCGGCGAAGGCCGGCCGGAATAATGCTTGTTGAGTGCGGTCAGCTCGGCGTGAAAAGCGGGATCGTTTTTTGCGTCCTCATAGGCCTTCTCGAGGTCGAGGATCAGCGGCATGAGCGTTTCGGCTACGTAACGACCGCCGAAAATTCCGAAGAAGCCGTTCTCGTCCGGACCGGTGCGGAAGGAATTGGGTTCGACTGGCTGGTTCACGCTGATAACTCCGTTCGGGCGCCGGCAAGGCGCTAGTCAGGCCATCTCGCCTTCGAGGCGTTTTGCTTCGGCCAGGAAGCGGCGGATAAGATCGTCGTCCTTTTCACCGGGCGCCCGCTCGACGCCGGACGACACATCGATGCCGGCCGGATGAACGTCGTGCAGGGCGCTCGCCAGATTGGCCAGATCGATACCACCCGAAAGCATGTAATCGATGTCCGGGTCAAGCTCGCCGAGCAGCGACCAGTCGAAGGTAATGCCATTGCCACCCGGCAGATCCGCGCCCGCCGGGGGCCTTGCATCGAGCAGCAGGCGGTCGGCGATGCCGCGATAGGCGACGATCCGGTCGAGGTCGGATGCCTCGCGAACCGATACCGCCTTCATGACCGGCAGGCCGTAGCGGTGCTTGATCTCGCGAATGCGTTCGGGCGATTCCGAGCCGTGCAATTGCAGCAGGTCGGGCTTCAGCGTCGCGACGATCTCATCGAGAAAGGCGTCGTCGGCATCGACGGTAACGGCGACGATCTTCGCGCTGCCGCGCGCGCCACTCGCCAGTTCGGAGGCCTTTTCAGGCGTCACGTTGCGCGGGCTTTTCGCAAAGAAGATGAAGCCGACATGGCTCGCGCCGCCGGCAAGCGCGGCAGCGACGCTTTCGGCTTTGGAAAGCCCGCATATCTTGATGTCGATCGGCATGTTCATCTTCGTCCGGCACGCTTGAGTTCACTTGCCAGAATAAGGACAAAGAGTCCATCGGCGCAGCCGCCCTCAGCGGCTAATCCAGCGCCACCGCATGCAGCTTCGCGCCATGACGGCGCAGCCAGCGCCGGTGGCGCTCCATCTGCGGGCAAGTCTGTCTCACCAGCGCCCAGAAATTCTCCGAGTGGTTCATCTCGCGCAGATGCGCGACCTCATGGGCGGCGAGATAGTCTAGAACCTCCTGCGGCGCCATGACGATGCGCCAGGAAAAGGACAATGTCCGTGTCGACGAGCATGAGCCCCAACGGCTCTTGGTATCGGTAATACGGATCGATTTCGGCCGCACGCCGAGTGTCCTGGCATGGCGGTCAACCGCCTCGTTCAGCCGGGCGCGTGCCTGTCGCTTGAGAAAATCGACCACCTTGCGCGGCACGTGGTCGGGTTCGCCGGGCACCAGCAGCGAGGGTTCGCCGGCAATCTCGCGGGGCTCGACCAGGCCGCGCAGGCGGTCGAGATGGACAATGCGATGATCGACGCCGAGATAGGGGATGGACGCGCCCTCGCCCAGCGCAATCGCTTGCGGCATGCGCGCGATATGGTTCGCCGCCCAGTCGCGATTGCGCTCGAGGAAGATGTCGATCTGTTCCTCGCCGACATAAGGCGGCACGGTCAGCTTAAGCGTACGGCCACCCGGCATGATGCGCAGCGTCAGACGCCTCGCCCTCGTATGCTCGACAACACGGACGGGAAGCATGGCGCCATGTGCCTCGATCTCGCGGTCGCGGCGCGACGCGGCTTTCGGCTTGCTGCTCAACTTGCGCGCCTGCGAAGAAAAAAATCCCATCGGCCATTCCTCGAGAATTGCCAAGATCACAAGGCCGGGAACAAAAGGCCGGCGGCGGACATGCATCGATGCGAATCGGCGCAACCATAACCGATTTGCCATTGTCGGGTTATCGGGAAGCGGCCGGAACCGGGAGCGCGAGCGCCCTCCTTGCCGGATCTGGCCATTTTCGAGGGTTGCAAACGCGAAAACGGGGCCCGTGGGCCCCGTCTTTTCCTCGCCTGTGGTCCGGGCCTGGATCAGATCTCGGGCACGGTCCGCGGGCCGGTCGGTCCGTCGCCTTCGACGTCGCCATTGCCGTTCGCGTTGCGATTGCGGCGGGCGTTCATGAAGGCATCGAACTCTTCCTGATCCTTGGCGCGGCGCAATTCGCGAAGGTATTCGTCGAATTCCTTGCGTGCCTCGTCCAGGCGGCGGCGCTCTTCCTCGATGCGGGCAAGCTCCGCCTCGCGCCAGTCGTCGAAGGCCACGTTGCCCGTGCGTGCATGAGAATGGCGGTGACGCCCGTGCGCATTGCGGCCGTTGCGGCCAAAGGCGCAGCCCATGCGATCCGTGGCGCGGTTTACTTCCGACTTGAATTCCTCAAGCCGGTCGCCCCACAGAATGTAGGCAAGCATGGCCAGTCCCAGCGGCCAGAAGATCATGAAGCCGAGAATCATAAGTGCGATGGTCGCCGGCGTCCATGCGGGACGGATCAATGCGGAATTTGTCATCAGCAGTTCACCCCTTCCGAATGAGGGAAGCTTCATCGCTTCCTCAATCGAGGTGGGGACTGAATCATGGCGAATCAAGAAAGACGCGCAGAATTACCGCAAGAAGTCGGTAAATCACTGAACTATCTGGTATTTCTTCACTTATCGGGCGGCTTTCGCCTTGTCTTTCGCCCTGGAACCGCGGTCATGCGTCGCCATGAAGTCGAGTATGCGCGGCGCAATCTCGGAGCGGAAACGCGACCCGTTGAAGACGCCATAATGGCCGACCTTCGGCTGCATGTAGTGAACGCGCATGTCGTCGGGCAGGCTGGAACACAGCACATGAGAGGCCTTGGTCTGGCCGAGGCCGGAAATATCGTCGTTCTCGCCTTCGACCGTCATCAGCGCGGTGTTGACGATCTTCGAACAATCGACCCGCTTGCCGCGATGCTCCATCTCGCCCTTGGGCAAAGCGTGCTTGATGAACACGGTCTCGACCGTCTGCAGGTAGAAGGCGGCGTCGAGATCCATCACCGCCAGATATTCGTCGTAGAAATCGCGATGCTTCTCGGCAGAGTCGCCGTCGCCCTTGACGAGATGCTTGAAGAATTCCTGATGCGCCACGATGTGGCGGTCGAGATTCATCGACATGAAGCCGGAAAGCTGCAGGAATCCCGGATAGACGCTGCGCATGAAACCCGGCTGCGGAAACGGCACCTGCATGATGACATTGTCGCGGAACCAGGAGATATCGCGCGTTTCCGCGAGGCGGTTGACGGCGGTCGGGTTCTCGCGCGTGTCGATCGGTCCGCCCATCAATGTCATGGAAGCCGGCGAATGCTGGTCGCCCGAAGCTTCCATCAGCGCCACGGCGGCGAGAACCGGCACCGAGGGCTGGCACACCGCCATGACATGCGTGTTGGTGCCGAGGAAATGCAGCATCGAAATGACGTAGTCGATGTAGTCGTCGAGATCGAAGGAACCCTCGTTCTGGGGCACCATGCGCGCATCGACCCAGTCGGTGATGTAAACGTCGGCGTACTGGACCATCTCCTCGACCGTGCCGCGCAGCAGCGTCGCGTAATGGCCGGACATCGGCGCAACGATCAGCACGGTGGGGCCGGGTTTCTGGCGTTCGGGCAGCATCCGTTCGAAATGCAGAAGATTGCAGAACGGCCGCGACCAGACCACGCGCTCGCGCACCGGCACCGACATGCCGCCGACCAGCGTGCGATCGATGCCGAATTCGGGTTTGCCGTAACGCCTTGTCATGCGCTCGAAGAGCTCGGCGGAGGCCGCGATCTGCTTGCCGATAGAGGTATGGGAAACGGGATTGATCGGGTTGGAGAAGTAGAGCCGGTTCATGTCGGCAACGGCACGCCAGGGCGCCAATGCCGCGTGCGACATTTCGTAGAACTGATAATACATTCGCACCCGTCCTGTTATCGTTGTGGCGTGAGCCGATTGGCCTCACTTCACTTTCGGCAAGGAAAACGCATCGCGCATTTCCCCGATTTGCCCGATGCCGGCAGTCCCTGTCCTATTATTTTGCACCGCAGCATTATTAGCAAGCCCTAAAAAGGACGATTCCGGGCAGGCATATGTGCTGTACAGGCGTGTCCCATGCTCTTGTTTTGTCAGCCTTTTCCACAGGCCGAACATCATCGCGACGCGTAAGCCCGCCGGCAGACCCGAAGACGTTTCGTCATCGATCTGTCGCAAACCGGACCGGACAGGGCCGCACAGGAAACTCGGAATCGGGCGGGAAACCACGATGAAACCGCGTTTCTCTCAAAAAAGGGCGGTTGAACGGCGCCTGCGCGAAGGTAGGCAGGCCAACCTCGCGCCGCTTCAGGCGCGCGGGCCGATCTCGCCGACAATGGCGCGTGCGGCGGCGGCCGGATCGGCCGCAGCGGTGATCGGGCGGCCGACGACAATGTGCGAGGCGCCGGCGTCCATGGCCTGTGCGGGCGTCATGACACGCTTCTGGTCGCCCTTGTCTCCGCCCGCAGGACGAACCCCGGGCGTGACGACGGCAAGGCCGGGCCCCAGGATCCGCCTCGCCAGCGCGGCTTCAAGCGGCGAACACACAATGCCGCCCATGCCGAGCTCGCGGGCCTGTTCGGCGCGGCGCTCGACCAGTTCGGCCGCACTGGCCGCATAGCCGGCGGCGCGCAGATCGCCGTCATCCATCGAGGTCAGCACCGTGACACCGAGCAGGCAAATTTCGCTGCCCCTTGCGGCCTCGACAGCGGCCTTCATCGCACCGGGATAGGCATGGATGGTGAGCATCTGGACGCCGAGACGAACGGCGCTTTCCACGCCCTTGGCGACGGTGTTGTCGATGTCGAGCATCTTCATGTCGAGAAAGACCTTGCGGCCATCGGCAATCAGTTCTCGCGCTAGGTCGAGACCGCCGGCAAGCACGAGTTGAAAGCCGATCTTGTAGAAGACGGCTTCTTCGCCGAGCGCGGCGACCAATGTACGTGCCTCGTCCACCGAGGGCACGTCGAGGGCAACGATAAGGCTTTCGCGGACGTCACCGGGTGGAATCGCCAGCATTCTCAATCCTCCATCCGTGGCGCCAGCAGCGTCGCCTTTTCGACCAGCGAGGCGCACATCGCCTCCATGCGCGCGGCGATCGCTTCGTCTTTCAGCGCATCCATGTCGTCGAAGGCCTGCGCCGCGTGCGAGAGCGCGACCTGTTCGGGGATCACCAGCGCGCCCAGCGAGGAAAGCACGGCGCGCAGGTGAATCAGGCCGCGCATCCCTCCATACATGCCCGGCGAGGCGGAGGAAATGGCGAACAGCTTGCCCCGGAAAGGCTCAAGCGCATGCGCGCCACCGGATTTGACCCGGCTGATCCAGTCGAGCGTGTTCTTGGCAAGCGGCGTCAGCGAGGTGTTGTATTCCGGCGAAACGAGCATGATCGCATCGTGAGCGTGGAACAGGCCCGCCAGCTTCAGCGCATTCTTCGGCACGCCGCGTTCGGACTCGAGATCGGCGTCGTAGAGCGGCATTTCGTAGTCGCGGAGCGTGATGCGGGTGATCTCGCAGTCGAAACGCGTCAATGCCTTGACGATCGCGCCGGCCAGCCTTGCGTTGTACGAAGCGGCGCGGTTGGAGCCCGGCAGTATCAGGATTCGAGGAGGGCGCATGCCTCCGGCTTAGATCATATCCTGCCGGCGATAAACAAAAACACGGGCCGGCGGCATGTTTTTCACCACCCAGTCGCTCGATTCCATCACCAGGCCGGGCAACGCGGCGGAAACCGGCGGGCGAGGGCCGTAGCAAAGCTGAACGAAGGGCGCGCCCGGCACGCAAAGCGAAAGGGAATCGCGGATGAGCTTTTCCCTCGCGGGCTTGGGGAAATTGAGCAAAGGCAGGGCGCTGATCACCGCGGCGAACCGGCGCCAGGGCGAACCGGCAAGCGTCGTCGCCAGATCGAAGGCGTCGCCATGGATGAAATGCACCCCGGGAAAGCGCTCGCCCAGATAGGCATGGAACTTTTGCGAATATTCGATGCTGACGAGCCTGCCCGGAGGAAGGCCGTGTTCCAGGATGGCCGCCGTCACCGCGCCGGTTCCCGGACCGAGTTCGAGGACCGGAAGCTCCGTGTCGAGCGGCGCATGCGAAGCCATGACCCGTGCCGTGGCTTTGCCGGTCGGCGCAATGGAACCGATCGAGGCAGGCTCACGAATCCACTCGCTCAGGAAGCGGCACTCGGCATCGAAGAGCGCCCTGAGCCTGACGGCTCCCGGCAGATTGGCCAGTCTTTCGCCGATGCCTGCGCCGCCACGCGATTCTTCGGGGGGGTTCAATCGGCCAATCCGTCCAGAAAATGCTTCATGCGGGCAAAAAAGCCTGTCGATTCGGGATTGTTGTGCTCCGAGGAGAGCTTTTCGAACTCCCCGAGCAGCTCGCGCTGACGCTTTGTCAGGTTCTGCGGAGTCTCGACGGCGACCTGAATGTAGAGGTCACCGAAATTCGAGGTGCGCATGACCGGCATGCCCTTGCCTTTCAGGCGGAACTGCTTGCCGGTCTGGGTACCTTCCGGCACCTTGACGCGGGTCTTGGAACCGTCGAGCGTGGTCACCTCGAACTGACCGCCGAGCGCGGCGGTGGTCATGGAAACCGGCACGCGGCAGAACAGATCGGCGCCGTCGCGCTGGAAGAATTCGTGCGGCTTGATCGACAGGAAGATGTAGAGATCGCCCGCCGGTCCGCCACGCATGCCGGCCTCGCCCTCGCCGGCAAGGCGAATGCGCACACCGTCCTCGATGCCGGTGGGAATGTTGACCGACAGTGAGCGCTCGCGCGTGATACGGCCCTGGCCGTGGCAGCTTTCGCAAGGATCGGAAATCACCTCGCCGCGGCCCTGGCAGGTCGGGCAGGTACGCTCGATGGAAAAGAAGCCCTGGCTGGCGCGGATACGCCCGGAGCCCGAACAGGTGGCGCAAGGCTTGGGCGAAGAACCGGGCTTGGCGCCCGTGCCCGAACAGGCTTCGCAGGAAACGGCGGTCGGCACCGAAATCTCGGCGGTCTTGCCGGACCAAGCCTCTTCCAGCGTGATTTCCATGTTGTAGCGAAGATCGGCGCCGCGCTCGCGGCCGCCCGAACGGCGGGAACGCCCGCCCATCATCTCGCCGAATATATCCTCGAAGATATCGGAGAACGCGCCGGCCCCACCGCCGCCGCCGCCGAAACCGGAAAAGCCTCCGCCACCGTTCTCGAAGGCGGCATGGCCGAACCGATCGTAGGCGGCGCGTTTCTGCGGGTCCTTGAGAACCTCGTAGGCCTCGTTGACTTCCTTGAACTTGTGCTCGGCATCCTTGTCGTCGGGATTGCGGTCGGGATGGAACTGCATCGCCTTCTTGCGAAAGGCGGTCTTCAGTTCCTTCTCGTCGCAGGTACGCACGACGCCAAGCACTTCATAATAGTCAATTTTGGACATTCAAACCGCCCGCAACCCGTCCCTTGCCGGCCTGCCCGAACGTTCGGGCCGAACCGCGGCTGTATCGAGGACATCCTTGTTTTCAAGGTTCGGCAAGTCCGGACAACCGCAAATAAGCAACATCACCGATCATGCGAAAGGCCCGCCGGTCTGACAAACCGGCGGGCCAAGATGCACAAATCAGGCGCTCTTCTTCTTGTCCTCGTCGTCGTCGATTTCCTCGAAATCGGCATCGACGACGTCTTCGTCTTTCGCCGCGTCGGCGCTGGCATCGGCCTCGGCCTCGGCCGCCTCGGCCTGGCTGGCCTCGTAGATCGCCTGGCCGAGCTTCATGGAAGCGTTGGCAAGCGTCTCGGATCTGGCCTTGATGTCTTCGGCATCACCGGCCTCGACGGAAGCCTTCAGATCGGCAATCGCCTGCTCGATGGCCGACTTGTCCTCTTGCGAGACCTTGTCGCCATGTTCGGCAACCGATTTCTCGGCGGAGTGAATCAACGCTTCGGCCTGGTTCTTCGCCTCGACACTCTCGCGCCTCTTCTTGTCTTCCTCGGCGTGGGATTCGGCGTCCTTGACCATGTTGTCGATCTCTTCGTCGGACAGGCCGCCCGAAGCCTTGATCGAGATCTGCTGCTCCTTGCCGGTACCCTTGTCCTTGGCCGACACGTTGACAATGCCATTGGCGTCGATGTCGAAGGCGACTTCGATCTGCGGCACGCCGCGCGGCGCCGGCGGGATGCCCATGAGGTCGAACTGGCCGAGCATCTTGTTGTCTGCCGCCATTTCGCGCTCGCCCTGGA
>JAGRLL010000135.1 GCA_020441855.1 Nitratireductor sp. | reverse complement strand
GGATTGGCTGCAACTGACGTGCCGGACGGAACGATCCGGTTGACCATGCGCCCGATACCTTCGATCTCGGTCACGACGACGTCCCCGGCCTTGAGGAAAGACTTCGGATTCTCACCCTGGCCAACACCCGCGGGTGTGCCGGTCGCGATGATGTCGCCAGGCTGCAGCGTGCAGAATGCGCTTATGTATTCGATCAAAACTGCAACCGGGAAAACCATCAGTGAGGTACGGGCATCCTGCTTTTGTTTGCCGTTCACCTTCACCGAAAGATGCAAATCTTCTGCAAGGCCGAGTTCGTCGACCGAGGTGAGACACGGCCCCATCGGCTTGAATGTATCGAAGGACTTTGCCCTGCTCCACTGACCATCCCGGCGCTGCAGGTCGCGGGCGCTGAAGTCGTTGATCACGGTGTATCCGGCAATGCAGTCCAAAGCCTGGGCCTGCTTGACCCCTCGAGCCCGCTTGCCAATCACGATGGCGAGTTCGCCCTCCCAGTCGATCTGGTCGGACTGTGTCGGCAGCACAACGTCGCCATAAGGGTCGTTGACGGCACTTGGCATGATGCCGAACAGCATTGGTTCTTCAGGCACCTGCGAACCGGACTCCGCCGCATGGGCACGATAGTTGCGGCCGACGGCGATGAACTTGGACGGCGTCGGCACCGGCGCCAGCAATCGCAGTGCAGCAAGTTCATGACCGAGCGTGTCAGCGGCGGCGGCCTGCGCCAGCAATGCCTCCATGCCATCCGTCAAGTGAACCTGAAGCGACTGCGTGGCAATCGGCCCGACCGGCTCGCGTACGAGCGTCGGGTCAGCAGAATCCAGCCACCCCCAGGCGGATCTGCCGCGCCGTGTTTCAAACCGAACAAACTTCATATCCGCTCCTGTTCCTAGCTGCCGCCTCGACCGGCCAGGCCGGCTCTTGTTCGTCTTCCAAATTCATATAATATAAAATCCATCCGTCAAGAGGGGTCGGGACTTCCCGACAACTCGATGCAAGAAACGTTCACACGAGGATATTCATACAATGCCCCTGCCTTCTTCCCGCGTCCACGCGATCCCGCTCTCGGGAATCCGCGAGATGATGAACCTCGCAATGACGATTCCCGACGTGTTGCGACTGGAGATCGGTGATCCGGACTTCATGACACCGGCCGCAATCACGCAGGCAGCAACCGATTGGGCACAAAACAACAGGATGGGCTATCCGCCCAATGCCGGCATTCCTCAACTGCGCGAGGCGATAGCGGGCAAGGTGACCAGCATCAACGCGATTGCCTCGAAGGCGGAAAACGTCAACGTGACGATCGGTGCGACGGGCGCACTCTATCTCGCAATGCTTGCAGTTCTCGAGCCCGGAGACGAGATACTCGTACCGGACCCGGGATGGGCCGGCTATCCAGCCATGGTCGGTCTCGCTGGCGCAATCGCCAGGCCCTATCGCCTGAGACCGGAGAACGGTTTCCAGCTGGTCGCGTCCGACATTGAGAAGATGTTGACTCCGAGCACCAGGGCGATCCTTGTCAATTCGCCCAGCAACCCCACCGGTGCGCTCAACGACCCGCAGGAAACGCGCGCGCTGGTCGAACTTGCAGAGCGGCGCGGCATCTGGATCATCGCCGACGAATGCTACGACCAGATCGTCTTCGACACGACAAACGCCTGCGTCGGCGCCGACCTCGACCTTGAGAGCGCGCCGGTGATCTCGGCATTCTCCTTCTCCAAGACCTATGCCATGACCGGCTGGCGTCTCGGCTATCTTGTCGCGTCGAGCACGCTCTCGCAGCACGTCACGCGCATGCAGGCAGCATCGGTCGCATCGGCTGCGATGGTCTCGCAAATGGCCGGGTTGGCGGCGCTCCAGGGTCCTCAGGAACCTGCCGCCGAGATGCTCTCCGCCTACCGACACCGCCGCGACGTGGCGACAGGTATTCTGGACGAACACGGGATAGCCTATGTGAGACCCGACGGAGCGCTCTATGTCTTCGTCGACATTCGCTCAAGCGGTATAGATTCTCGCGACTTTGCGACCGGCCTGCTGCGCGAACGCGCAGTGTGTACGACGCCCGGCATAGCATTCGGCGAAAGCGGCGACGGTTTCATACGCGTCTCGCTTGCTTGCTCGGAAGCCGACCTGCGCGAAGGCCTGACGCGCTTCGCAGCCTTCCACCGACAGAAATCGGTTTAGAAACTCGCGATGTCGCGCGTCGACACCTTGTCATGGCGACCAGGCCGCAATGCGCCGAACGCTCACACGCGTTCGGCCAGCCCGGCCTTGTAACGGACCTGTGTGTCTTCAAGATGCTGACGCAGCGCCTCGCCGGCGAGTTTGCGGTCGCGCTTCTTCACCGCCTCGAGGATATTGAGGTGCTGGCGCCGCATTTCCTCGAGATGCCGAGGTGACGGTCGCGCCGGCGTCAGCAATCGTCGATACCGGTCCGTATTCGACATGAGCAACTCGATCAGATGGATCAGCCAGGGCGACCTGGCACCCTTGTAGAGCGTCAGATGGAAATTGCGGTGAGACGTACTCGAGGTTTCCACGTCACCCGCTTCGAAGGCATCCATCATCTGGTTGAGCAATTGCGTCGCCGTCACCAGTTCCTCGTCGGTGATGTGATCGCATGCGTTTTCTATCGCCATGCGTTCGAGATTGATGCGCAACGAATAGGCGTCGAGCATGTCGGCCTCGGATATTTCCGAAACCCTCGCTCCCTTGTTCGGGATGATTTCGACCAGACGCCCCGCTTCCAGAAGGCGTAACGCCTCGCGCACCGGAATGAAGCTCGCATTGTTTTCGACCGCGATTTCCTGCAGGCGCAGTCTCTGTCCGGGTTTGTAGCGCCCTTCCAGAATGGCTCTGCGCAGGTTGTCGTAAACGACCTCAACCAGCGAAAGTACATCTCGTGTAGTGTGTGCCATCTCAGCAATCCCACCCCGTCGGGAACCTCATGCCGCCCGCTCCAATACAATATCCTGGTAGTAGGGATAAAGATGTCCGGGCCGTGGCCGCCAGCCATGCACACCTATTCTGTTCACCCAGAGGTCAAATGGCGCAAACAAGGGAATTAGTGGAAGATTTTCCGCGATCAGATGCTGGATGTCGCGCGCCGACTCCTCGGTGCCCGCCCGATCTGGCGCACGGCGAAACCGGTCAAAGGCGAGATCCAGCCGCGGGATAGAGGCCCGCTGCCAGTTCGGCCGGGGCTGACAGCCGGTCATGGTGAAACCGGCCAGTGCGTCGATCGGATCGGGCCACAGCCATTTCGACAGAAAACTGGCAGGGCCGGTACCGATGCGTTTATAAAATGGTGCGAACGGCTCGGCCACCTCGACTGACATTTCAACCCCGATGTGTCGCAATTGAGCGGCAACCAGCCGGGCGGTAGCGTGCAGCACGCTGTCATCCTGGACCACGCATTCGAAGGACAGCGCAACACCGTGTCTGTACCTCAGGCCGTGCTCGCCCAATGCCCAGCCGGCATCTTCCAGCAATCGCGCAGCTGCTGCGGGATCATGCCGTCCACTGGCCTCGACCGTGCCGTCGTGGAATTCCGCGCCGGGCGGCACCGCTCCATAGGTGGCGGTCCCCAGACCGGCGACTACCTGGTCCACAATGGACTTTCTGTCGATCGCCATCGACACCGCCCGACGCACGGCAAGGTCGTCAAAACCGAGATCGCGGCGTGCGAAGTTCAATCCGAGATAGACGCTCGAAGGTTGCGGCGTAACCGCGGCATCGAAGCGCGGATCGGCAGCCAGTTCCTCGAATCGGTGCGCGGGCGGAGCATGCAGGAAATCCACACGCCCGTCATAAAGTGCCTTGAGGCGCTCATCCTCCGAACGAAGGCATAGCCATTCGATACGCTCGGCGGCGAACACGTCCCCTCGCCCGGCAAACATCGGGAGGGATGCGTTGCTATATGTTTCGGCCCGCACCGCGACGACTTTTTCGGGTGACCACGAGTCAAGCCGGTAGGGGCCGGTTCCATCGGCCATGTCCATGCCGTAGCGGGCAAGATTGCCCGCCCGCGCATTCTCGTTGAATATGGCCGAATGCGTGCCCCACAATGCCTGCATCAGGCGGGCGGTCGGGAAATGGGTGCGTATGACCACCGTTCCGGGACCGTCCTCGGCGATCGTGTCTACGACGTCGAAATACTGCATCTGGCGGGTGCGGTTGTCGCCCCAGCGGCAGCGTTCCAGAGCCTTCGCGACGGCGCGTGCATCGCATGGCGCGCCGGAATGAAAACGCAAGCCCGGGCGCAATTCGAATCGCCACTCGATTCCTTCCGCGTCGCAATCCCAACGGCTGGCCATGAAGGGTATCGCCTCGCCGTTGTCGCCTTTCGCGACAAGGGTTTCGTACACGGCGGCAGCCGGCGGATCGATATGGGCTCCCCCCACGGGATCGACCCGGCTAAAGGCGTATTCGAAACCTTCACACAAAGTGTTCTGCGCGGACGCCATGCTTTTGCGGCCCCTTATGGGTAAATCGGAACGGTCGAGGTTAGGCAAAGTTAATATTATAAAATCAAGTCGGTTTGCAAGGATATCAGCGTGCGTGCGGTGGCGCTCAGGGCTTTTGTCCCTGCCTTTCGGCGAGCCAGGCAACAAGGCTTTCGCGCGCTTGCCCGGCAATTCGCCGAGCACCGCTCTCGCTGATGCCGGAACAATGCGCCGTGACGATCAGGTTCGGCGCCTGCCAGAGCAAATGGTCTGGCGCTAGCGGCTCGGGCTCGGCCACATCAATGCCCGCGCCACCGAGATGGCCGCCAATGAGGGCATCGGCAAGCGCGTTCGTGTCGACCAGGCCACCACGCCCGACATTCACGAGCAAGGCCGTTTCACGCATGAGGTCCAGCCTGCGACGATCGATAATGTGTCGCGTATCGGGTGTAAGGGCGATCGAAAGAACCACGACATCGGCGCCCGGCAGGCATTCGTCGAGACGTTGCAGGCCAAATATCTCGTCGATGCCCGATTCGTCACGCGCTGTCCGGTTCGCGACGAGCACCCGCATGTCGAAGGCCTTGGCAAGGCGGGCGACCGACCGGCCGATATGGCCCAGTCCGACGAGGAGCATCGTCTTGCCGCGCAACTCCGACAGGCTTTCTTGTTCAGGCGCGCTCCAGGAGTTGCGGCCTTGCGCCGCCAGGGATGCCGGAAGATTGCGGGTGAGGCCCAGGAGGAGTGCGAACACATGTTCCGCAATGCCCGGCGCCAGAGCGCCCTTGACCTGCGTGATGCGAATGGCGTCCGGCATGCCCGCCGATGAGAACCCCTCGATGCCGGCCGAATTGAAGTGCATTGCCGCGAGCCGGCCCGTACCGGAAGACACACGCGCCATGAACGCGCGTGCTTCTTCGGCAGGCGCGTCGACCAGAACGAAGAAATCCGTATCGTCTACGGCACCTATTGCTTCCTGGGAGTCGCGCACCACACGCAGCCGCGTTCCCGCTACGGTTTGCAGGGCTTCGATGATTTGGCTCTCGGCGAAAGCGTAGCGTGCCCAGAATGTTACGTCGACGGTCATGATTGAACCCGGTTGACTGAATGAATTTTTGCCACGAACGCAGCGCCCGGCACCTGGTCGCATCGCAGACCTGGCGGTCTGATCCACCGCATCCCTGGCCCGTTCGCGCATGCGCGGATCAACAACAAGTCGTGAATGTTCGCCATGCCTTTGCCGATCTGATAGGTCGGGAAATCGCAATCGTGGAAGCCTCCATTCCACAAACCCACAAATCTGTCCAACGGAGAGCGACGCCAGGCGGCCTCCAAAGTTCCACTTGATTCGACCGGGCAGCAAACGGAAACCACAGAATGAAACACAAGCTCATTTTGAAGGGCGGATACGTGATTGATCCTTCTCAAGCGCATGAAGGAGTCGCCGATGTTGCGTTTGGCGACGGCCGCGTGAGTGGTTTCGGTGAGAACATTGCAGCGGACCGCTCGACCAGGGTGATCGAGTTGAACGGTTCCATCGTGACGCCAGGACTGATCGATCTGCATACCCACGTGTACTGGGGAGGCACCTCGCTTGGCGTCGATGCCGACGCGCTCGGCCGCCGGACGGGAGTCACCACCTTCGTCGATACAGGCAGTGCCGGGCCTGGCAATTTCTCCGGCTTCCGAAAGCATGTGATCGAAAAGTCGCGCTCGCGGATCCTGGCTTTCCTTCACATCTCCTTTGCCGGAATTTTCGGTTTCTCCGAAAGACTGTCGGTCGGTGAAAGCGAGGACTCTCGCCTGTTGTCCCCGGTCGACGCGGTCGAGGTGATCGAAGCCAACAAGGATTGCATAATCGGCATCAAGGTGCGCGTCGGAAAACACACTTCCGGCACGCTGGGACTGATACCCTTGGAAATCGCCTTGCAGGTGGCCGAACAGACCGGGCTTCCAGTGATGGTTCACATCGATGAGCCGCCACCGACCTACGAGGCCGTGGTTTCGCTTCTGAGACACGGCGATATCCTGACCCATGCGTTCAGGCCCTTCCCGAACAGTCCTCTGGGCGCCCAGGGCAAGATCAAGTCCGCCATTGTGGACGCGCGCGAACGCGGCGTGTTGTTCGACATCGGGCACGGCAAGGGTTCGTTTTCCTTTCAAACCGCACGAGCGATGTTGGCAAACGGATTTCCGCCGGACACCATTTCTTCCGACGTGCACAAATATTGCATTGCCGGCCCCGCATTCGATCAGCTGATAACGATGTCCAAATTCCTCGTTTTGGGGATGAAGCTTGGCGATGTCATCGCTGCCTCGACGGCCAATCCGGCGATGGCGATACGTCGCCCCGAACTCGGTTCGTTGAAAGTCGGCTCGACGGCAGACGCCACGATTCTGGCTTTGAAGAAAGGCGATTTTCAATACCAGGACGCCAAAGGCGAAACACTGATCGGGGATGTTCAACTGGCGTGTGAGGGTCTTGTACTGAATGGGGCTTGGTCGGAATCCTGGCAAGGGTGATGTCAGACAAACTCAAACCGGTCACTTATTGCCAGAGGCATTGCTGATCAGGCCGCAAAAAACTGACGCCACTCGGCAAGAGCGGCGGCGCTGTATTATTTGAAGCTCTGGCGGCGATGGAAATGGCGTTCCTGCTTGAAGTGGTTGCAGACCGAGCCGGGCACAGCAACGAACTTCTGCTGACTTCGCTTTCGTCGGAAACACAGCATCACCCTCTCGCGCCGTCGAAACGGCATGCGGCTGTTCTCCGCCCCATGATTGGGACAGCGGCCCGTGTCCTGCCGATCTTTGGCACCAGGTTCCTTCAGCACGGCAGCACAAGAGCGCGGCTTGTCAGTAACGATGATCTCCGCTCTGCTGCGTCTTCGCATCGCTGTTCCCGGCATTTCAGTGTCGCCTTCCTGCCGCAGGTCTTCGTCGCAAAGCTTTCCGGCACTTCACTTCGCGATCCACCTCACTTCAACGGCAATGCCGCTCGCGATTGATCTTCACGAAGATTCCATCGAGGTGCCAACGCCCATGGCTGGATCTTGTCCCTTCCATGCGGTGAAGCGGATTCAGGCCGTCCCGCAATCAGGCGAATTTGACCGAACGCAATGAAATGGCTTTGGAACCGCTCAGGCTTCGGGAAGCCAGACCGAAAACGTGGTGCCGACACCCGGCTTGCTGTCCACCGAGATGGTTCCGCCTTGGCGGGATATCAGCGTGTGGCTGATCGAAAGACCCAGGCCGGTCCCCTGCCGGCGCTTGGTCGTATAGAACGGATCGAAGATCTTTTCCAAAACCTCAGCCGTTATGCCGACACCGGTATCGCGCACGTCAATCCGGACGCCGTTCCTGTTTTCATTGGAGGCGTCGCAGGTGTGAAGCGTCAGCCTGCCGCCATCCGGCATGGCGTGGATGGCGTTGACGATCAGATTCACGAGAACCTGTTGCAGTTCGGTCCGGTTCATCACGATGAGACGCGTCGCCTTGTCATCCCGTTCGATCTCGATCTCGGATTTCTGCAAGAGATGCTGAACCAGCGGCAGGCTGTCTTCGATGACATCCTGCGGACGGTGGCTCTCGACATAGTCGGAATATTCCTCCGGTTTGGCGAACTGCAGGAGTTTGGTCACGATCTGACTGATGCGATGGATCTGCTCGTCGAGCAGGCGGAACTCCGTATCGGCGAGCCTGGCCTTTTTCCCCATCAGATTCCGGACCACTTCCAGATTTCCCTGCATGACCGCGACGGGGTTGTTGATCTCGTGCGCAACACCGGCCGTGATCTCGCCAATCGCGGCGAGTTTTTCGGACATGATGAGCTGCTTTGTGGTCGCTTCCAACTGCCGGTTGGCCAGACGCAATTCGCGTGTCCGCTCCTCGACGCGGGTGTTGAGTTCCTGGTTGAACTTCCTCAACTCCCTGTCTCGCGCCTGAAGCCGGTCGAGAAGTTCGTCAAGGTGCGCCGCGACCAGACCGATCTCGTCATTGGCGTCCACGATCCCGGTACGGGCGGTGAGGTCGCCTTTTTCGACATTGGCGATCGTTCCCGTCATGTGCTCCAGCGGCTTGAAGATGCTGCGCGCCCAGCGCAGGAAGATCGGAATACTGGCAGCCGTGATCAGGATGAACGCGGCCGCGATCGTGAGCAGCGTCTCGTATTTGGCCTGTTTGAACGGCGTCTCCAGAAAACCGACATAGAGCATTCCAATCCGCTTTCCGTAGCTGTCGATGACCGGCTCATAGGCGGAGATGTACCAGTCGTTGACGACGAACGCGCTATCGAGCCAGGTACGCCCCTCACCCAGAACCGCGGCCCGGACGATCGCCGACACGCGTGTCCCCAGTGCGCGTTCGCCCTCGAATAACCGGACATTGGTGGTAATGCGTACATCGTCCAGAAATAGCGTCGCGGTACCCTTGCTACCCTTTGGCAGGCTCGCTTCCCGGTAGACCAGGTCGTTGATGGTATCGATGAACACCAGATTCTGATTGAGCAGAATGCCGCCAACGAGCACGGCACGGCGGCCGTCTCCCATAAACACCGGGGCCGCCGACTGGACGACCATGCCCCTTGTCTCCTCGGTCCTGTCGGTCTGGATCGCATTCGGCGTCGGCACCAGCTTGAGCCGTGAGCGTTCGGCCATCTTGGGCGAAAGCTCCTCCAACTCCGCGTTTGTAAACAGGTCGATGGATGTCTTGGCCGAACCGGAAAAGGCCGACTTGATGATGGGCCAGTTCATCCGGGGCGATGAAACAGCCGGCTGCATCGGGGCTGATGCCAGAACCGTTCCCCCGTCCGCCAGCAGGTAGAGATAGTCGAGACCGAGCTCGTTCCGCCTGTCATCCAGAAAACTGTCGAACTCGGTAATGCTGGCCGTGACGTCGCGGAAGCGGGCCGAGTTGCCCAACGCCTTGATCTGGTCCTCGGTGATCTCGAGAATGCGGGACAGATATTGATGCGCGATCGTCAGGTCGCCATTGACCTTGGCGATCAGCGTCGCGTCGAACTTCGCGCTCCAGCGCGTGATCGTGATGGCCAGCAGCAGCGGCAGAATGACGAGGGTGGGCAACAGCGCGATGGCAAGTAGCCGGAAACGGACGGATCGCGACCTTTTTGAGCGGGGCTGATCGGCCGGAGAACGCTCAGACGTTCCAAAGAGCACATTTACGGTCAATCGTTTTCCTCGATATTCCGAGCCGTTTGGCCGCTTCGGTGCGGTTGCCTCCGGCCTCCTTGAGCACGGAAAGGATGTGGCGGCGCTCAAGTTCTGCGAGCCTTCTGTCGGGGCCTTCCCGGGATGGCTGCAGTTTGGAGCCTTCCTGGATCGGCCGGTCGATGCCGAAATTCTCCGGAAACTTGCCGAGGATCAGCGTGCGCTCGATGAGGTTGCGCAGTTCGCGCACATTGCCGGGCCAGTCGTAGCGCGCCAGCGCCGCCTGCACCGACCTGCTGATCGGGACAACTGGCATGGCGAGTTGTTGCGAGAATTTCTTCATGAACAGCGCCGCAAGTTCCAGCACGTCGTCGTCCCGGTCCCGCAGTCGCGGCAGATAGATCTGCATGACGTTGATGCGGTAGTAGAGGTCGGCGCGGAAACTACCGTCGTCGACCGCCCTTTCGAGGTCCGCATTGGTTGCGAAGACGAAGCGCAGGTCGACCGTGATTTCGCGTTCGGACCCCACTGGACGGATGCGCCGGTCCTCCAGCACGCGCAGGAGCTTGCTCTGCATGGGCAGGGGCAATTCCCCGATCTCGTCCAGGAACAGCGTGCCGCCCTGTGCATGCGCGAACAGGCCTTCGCGGCTCCCCCGCGCGCCGGTGAACGCTCCCTCAAGATGGCCGAAGAACTCCGCCTCCATCATGTCGGGGGGGATCGCAGCACAATTTACCGGCACGAAAGGCTTGTCGGCGCGGTCCGACAGCGTGTGTATCATGCGCGCGGCGACTTCCTTCCCGGTGCCCGACTCCCCCGTCAGCAGCACGGAGGTCGGCAGCGGCGCGACGCGTGCGATCGTGTCGCGCACTTCCTGGATCGCGCTTGACGCGCCTAGCAGCTTGTCGCGCAGCAGAATGTGGTCCGACGCCGCGCGCAATTCGTAGCGCAGAACGAAATTCTCGCGTTGCAGCCGGACCTTGTCGAGGCAGCGTGCGATGGCATTGAGGAGCTGGTTGGACCGGAACGGCTTCAGCACGAAATCCGCGGCGCCTGCCCGCAAGGCCTGAATGGCCGTGTCGAGATCGGCATAGGCCGTGATCAGTATGGCCTCGCCGAAAAACCCCACCGAACGCTGCTCGGCCAGCCATTCCACCCCGTTTTGTCCGGGCAGGATATTGTCCAGAATCAGGATGTCGTAGTGTTTCTCGTCGAGCATGCGCACCGCTTCTTCCGTATCCTCTGCGGTGTCCACCTGCTTGCAGCGCGGACCGAGCGTTCGGATGAAGAAGTTGCGCATGCCCAGTTCGTCGTCCACCGCGAGGATCGACGCCTGCGCAAGCCACGGACCGAAATCCGAATCCGGTGGTGCTTCCCTGCGCGCGAGATCAGCTTTCATGAGGCGCAACTTCGAAAGTGTATCCGAAACTGCGCAAACCGGGCGCCAGGCGATCGGCCCCCTCGCGAAGCGACCGGAAGTCGGCCGGGAGCGGGATCGCCAGCCTCGCCTCGATACCGGGTGGCGTATGCCCCCCGTTCGCATGGCGCGGCACGGAATTGCTGGCGCACGAAAAAGTTGTATCGGTGCAGGCGTGAAAGCCTTCTGCCGATGTCATAGCAAATTCCCTCCTCCCCGGAATTCGAACTATGCTGCAATTGGCAATCGTATTTCTAGACTATAAAGGTCATCTTATTCCCAAATTCGAATTCCGCCAAACGCCAAGCCTTCACTTTCCGATAATCGAATCGAAAGAAGACCGGCTGATTGGCTGCGACTAGCCCGCTTCGCTGCTCGCCGCGTCCAGTTCGCGTTTTTTCTTGTCCTTGGGCGCGCTCCCCCCCCGGAATTTCTGCTTGATGTTGTCGTAAAGCTTGGCCATGCCGAGCGGCTCGAAGATCAGGAAAACGATAATCAGAACACCGAAAACAACCTGTTCGATCGAGGAAATGATCGTCGAGTCAATGGCTCCGTGAAAGACGTTGTTGCCGATACTGTTGAGCAGTACGGGAAACAGCAGGATGAATGCCGCGCCGATGAAAGCACCGTTAATCGTGCCGAGGCCGCCGAGAATTACCATGAACAGGATTTTGAATGACAGCTTGATATCGAACGCCACCGGTTCCAGAGACTTCAGATAGGTGAAGGCGAAAAGCGCCCCGGCGACGCCACAGAAAAACGCGCTGATCGCAAATGCCTGCAGCTTGGTCTTCAATAGCGAAATCCCCATCGATTCTGCTGCGATATCCATGTCCCGCACCGCCATCCAGCTTCGGCCGGTGCTGCCCCGCGTCATGTTGATGGCGAGGACGGTGAGCACCATTACCACCACAACCACAACGAGATACATCTCGAGAGGCGTGGTGAAGGGCTTGCCGAAGATCACGATGTCCTGCGCCGTGATGATGCCCGACGTGTCGTAATTCTTGAACCAGCCGAACTTGTCGATCATCCAGATGATGAAAAACTGCGAGGCGAGCGTCGCGACCATCAGGTAAATGCCCCGGACCCTCAGGCTCGGCAACCCGAAAAGGACGCCGAAGGCCGCCGCGATCAGCCCTGAAAACACCAGTGCCAAGGGGAACGGAATATAGGGCACGCGCAGGATGAGGTTGAAGCAGGCGAAGGCGCCCGCGGCCATGAACCCGGCTGCGCCGAGCGCGAGCTGACCGGCGTAACCCATCACGATCTGTTGGCCGACCGCCGCGAGCGCGAGGCACAGCCAGGGTATCAGAATGGACGAGTACCAGTAGTCGGTCTTGACGACCATCGGGACGATGACCAGCGCAAGGATGATGGCCACAGCGAAGTTGACGATGTCGCCTCTCGTGTAACCCATGAAAACAGTCTTCGCGTTCATGTTGCCCTAACCTATACACGCCTGATGATTTTTTCGCCGAACAGGCCCTCGGGCCGCCACAGCAGGAAGAAAATGGCCAGCACATAGGGTGCCCAACCCTCGATCGCGCCGCCGAAATAGGGACCGACATAGACCTCCAGCACCTTCTCGCTCGCCCCGATGATGAGCCCGCCCACGATGGCCCCGGGGATCGACGAGAAGCCGCCGATGATGAGGACTGGCAAGGCCTTGAGCGCAAGGTCGACCAGTGCAAACTGAACACCGGCGCGTGCGCCCCACATCATGCCTGCGACCAGCGCGACGATGCCGGCCGCGGTCCAGACGAGCAGCATGATGTTGCCGAGCGGAATCCCGATCGAGCTGGCCGCGCCCGGGTCGTCGGCGACTGCGCGCAGGCCGAGCCCCATCTTTGTGTATTTGAAGATCAGCGCCAGGCCGACGATGAGGATCGCGGCGACGAGACCGGCGGTGAGGTCCAGCGCGCTGATGAACAGCCCGGTCGTATCGATGATCCATGGTATCGGAAAATCGCCGATGCCGAGATCGAGCCGCCGGACCTCGACGCCCCAGGCGGCTTGCGCGAGCCCCTCGAGCACGAAGCCGAGCCCGATCGTCGCCATCAGAAGCGTGTCCTCGCTCTGGTTCATGAGAGGGTTGAGAACCAGCCGCTCGGTGCAGAAGCCTACCAGTCCCATGAGAAGGATCGTGACGAAGAACGCCACGACGAAGGGCAGCCCCAGTTCCATGAAGCCAACGAAAGCAAGCACCGCGAAGAAAACCATCGCGCCCTGGGCGAAGTTGAAGGTCGATGATGCCTTGTAGATCAGCACAAAGCCAAGGGCGACGAGCGAATACATCGTTCCGGCGAGCAGCCCGGCAACGACGACTTCGAGGAAGAAAAGAAACTCAGTCATGTGCCACTCCGAGATAGGCGTCGATCACTGCCTGGTCTGATCGAACCTCGTCGGGAGGGCCATCGCCGATGACCTTCCCGTAATCGAGCACGACCACATTGTCCGAAATGTCCATCACGACGCCCATGTCGTGCTCGATCAGCACCATGGTGGTCCCGAACTCGTCATTGACCTTGAGGATGAACCGGCACATCTCGCGCTTCTCCTCGACATTCATGCCGGCCATCGGCTCGTCGAGGAGGAGTATGTCGGCCTCGGTGGCCAAAGCCCGCCCGAGTTCCACTTTCTTTTGAAGGCCGTAAGGCAAGCGTCCAACCGGCGTATCGCGGATGTTCTTGATCTCCAGGAACTCGACGATTTCCTCGCATTTCTCGCGGTTTTCGCGTTCCTCGCGCGTCGCGCCGGGCAACCGGAAAGCGACCTCCAGGAAGTTGGCCGACATATGCAGCTTGCGGCCGACCAGGATGTTGTCGAGGACGGACATCCGCTTGAAAAGGGCAAGGTTCTGGAAGGTCCGCGACAGGCCCTTTCGCGCCACAATGTTCGGGCTGTTCTTCTTCAACACCTCGCCCTTGAGGCTGATCGTGCCCTCTTGCGGCCTGTAGATGCCGTTGATGCAATTGAGCAGCGAGCTCTTGCCGGCCCCGTTGGGACCGATGATCGCCCGGATTTCGTGGCTCAGCACACGAAAGGACGTATTGGTGATCGCCTTCACGCCTCCGAAGCTCAGCGAGATGTTCTTGACCTCCAGTATGGGGTCTCCGATCGGAAAGTTTCTGGCCTGCACCATGTTTGTCGTTCTCTTCCCTGCGCGCTTTCGGCCTATTCGTGATGAAGATCGGGATGCACGGCGCTCTCCTTCCTGAGAACGTCGCGGAAGTTTTTTCGGCCTTCCTTGGAAATGCCGAGGTAAAGATCCTTGACCTTCTCGTCGCTCAGGAGGCTCTTTGCGGTCCCGTGCAGCATCACGTGTCCGGTCTCGATGATGTAACCGTAATCGGCATTACGCAGCGCGATGTTGGTGTTCTGCTCGGCGAGAAGGATGCTCACGCCTTCCTTCTGGTTGAGCTCTTTGACAATGTTGAAGATCTCGGCCACGAGCTGTGGCGCAAGCCCCATCGAGGGCTCGTCGAGAAGCAGCATCTTGGGTTTGGCCATCATGGCTCGCGCCACGGCCACCATTTGCTGTTCGCCGCCCGAGGTGAAGCCGGCCTGGCTCTTGCGGCGCTCTCTGAGGCGCCTGAAATAGCCGTAGATCTTGTCGAGTTCGTCGCGGATATCGGCCTTGGAAAGTTTGCGCGAGAAGGCGCCCGCGATGATGTTCTCCTCGACGGTCAGATGCCCGAAGCAGCGCCGGCCCTCAAGCACCTGAACCATGCCCAAGCCAACCATTTCGGCCGGATTCTGGCCCCTTACAGGGATGCCGTCATAGGTGATTGACCCCTTGGTGACGACGCCGCGTTCGGCCGCCAGCATCGTTGATATCGCCTTGAGGGTCGTGCTTTTACCGGCGCCATTGCCACCCAGAAGAGCGACGATCTTGCCCCGCGGCACATTCAGCGACACGTCGTGAAGCGCGGCGATGACGTTGTCGTACAGGACCTCGATGCGGTCGATTTCCAGTATGTTGTCCGAATTCGCGTTCATTTCATCTCCGCTGTCGAAATTTCCCCGCCCGGCGCTCGCGACCGTCGGCGAGCCGGACGCACCCGGCGGTCGAGGGGGATCGAACCGATTTCGAAACGTCGATCGTTTCGATCCCCCGTCTGACCGGGATTCAGCTCACTGCTAGGAACACTTCTTGGGTGTGATGTTGTTCTCCGCGGCGAACTTGGCCGCGGATTCCTCCACCAGCTTGCGGATGTAGGCGGGGTCGAGCGGGGCTTCCCAGTCGGTCACCTGCTCGAACTTCTCCCCGTTCCACTGCATGACAGCGAACTTGCCCGCTCCCTCGTGGTTCTCACACGAGATGGCGAACGGCGCGACCATGCCCTTGATGCCGATCTCCTCGAGGCGCTCCTCGGTCATGTTCAGCGCTTCGTATCCGTCCCTGAACTCGGCGCCGGTGACCGCCTTGCCGACCTTGTTGTGCATCTCTTGGGCGTTCTTCAACGCCTCGATCCACATCACGGCAGCACCAAGCCCACGGTTCCAGTAGACAGTTCCGACGCGGCTTTCGTCCGCGAGGTTGCCCTTGCCGGCGCCATAGACCTGTTCCTTGATCTTCTGCACCAGCGGGTAGTGGTTCCCCGGCAATGCATTCGCCACCGCATAGGTTCCCTTGGCGGCGTCGCCGGCCGGGTACATGTCCTCTTCGGCCGCGCCGAAGGTAACGTACATCATGCGGTCACGCGGGAATCCGACGCGCGCCGCGTTGGTCATCGCGGTCGAGTTCATGCCGGAGCCTGCGCCCCAGAAGGTCACCCAGTCGGGAGCTTCCCTTCTGATCTGCAACCACTGCGACTGCTGCTCGAGGCCCGGCGGCGGAATCGATATCTCCACCAGCGTGACACCCCAGTCCTCGGCGATCTTGCGCATCGCCGGCAGGGGTTCGCGGCCATAGGCGGAATCGATGTGGAGGTGCACGATCTTCTTGCCCCTCATCTTGTCGACGCCGCCTTCCTTCTCGGCCATGAACTTCATCTTGACCGCAATCTGCGACCAGTAATGGCTGGCGGCGTTGAAGACCCACGGCCAGACCCGGCCGTCGGCGCCGTCGGTCCTGCCATAGCCGTATTGGGCGAGAACGACATTGTCGTCGGCCATGCGGTTGATCACGGCGTAGGCACCGGGCGTGCCGAGCGTGTCGAACACGACGATTTTCTGGCCGTCTTTTTCAAGCAGGCGCTGATAGCATTCGACAGTCTTGACGGCGTTGTATTCGGTCTCGCATTCCTGCCAGGTCAGCATGACGCCGTTAACGCCGCCATTCATGTTGACGTAGTTCATGTAGTCGATCTGGGCGCCGTAATAGCCCGTGCCCATGGCCGAATATGGTCCGACGCGGCTACTGGCGACCGGGAAATACTGCGTCTCCTGGCTGAAGGCGGATTGCGGCAGCGCCGAGGCCAGGCCAGCCGCCATTGCGGCGATCGCCAGCCTGTTTCGTAATTGCATTCGTTTCATTACCTCTCTCCCTTTCTAGTCATCGCTCGCCCGCATCGCGCACGTGAAATATCGCCGTGGCGGATGCGACTCGTATGATTCACCTCTGCTGCGTGCCAACGCCGTCGGGTCTTGCCCGGAACGGCGGCTGATCGGTACGTTCATCACGTACATCAGCCGGTCGACACGTTTTGTCGGACGGTGAACAGGCAGCTACGGGAACGTATTGCGCTGTGCCGTCATGCCCGCCCTGTGCTGTCCCTTTCGCTTCGGGTCAGCGCTCGCAAACGGAATGACGGATTTCCCCCAGAACTGTTCGGGCAGGCAGTCCTCCCTTACTGCCAGCGCCCCCGAAGCTGTCCATCATTTGTTAAGCAAGCCACGTGCCAGTTTTTTTCCTTAATTAACTCAATCACTTGAAAAATCGGCTTCGTTCAGCTTGGACAAATTGTCCATGCCCACGGACAGGGTGTCGCAGACTTTGTGCTGCTCCCCGGAAACCGGGCACTGCCGAAAGCTGTGATTTGTTGTCAGTTGGTCTTCGACGAGAAGGAGATCGGAGATGTCGATACGCAAGCAGCATTCGCCGAATGGACCGAGACGTTCGGATCCGAGCGCCTCACCGGCGCGCTCCTGAACCGGTTGACTCATCGCGTCAGCATCCTTGAGATGAATGGTGCCAGCTATCGACTGGCGCAAGGCCGGGCACGAAAAGCCGAGAAACCAAACCAATAAGATCGCCGACGCTGCAAGCCGGAAAGTCTGGTCGGGCTACGCCCTCCCGACGTCCCCGCTTACGGCGCCAAGTGGCCTACTCTTGCGCCGCCCAATGGCCGACTTTTGCTCCGCCGTTGACGGCCCAGTCGGCCCGAAGCTGCGATTTTGGTCATCTTGGAGAACACGTCGGGAACGGGCTGGTTGTTGTTG
>JAGRLL010000461.1 GCA_020441855.1 Nitratireductor sp. | reverse complement strand
AGACCGCCGTCGCGCGGGCGCAACAGGAAGGGCTGGCCCCTGCCCTTGCCGTTCGATGGCCGGCGCCATTCGTAGAAGCCGCTCGCCGGAACAAGGGCGCGGCGATGACGCATGGCGTTGCGGAAGGAGGGCTTCGCCGCTGCCGTTTCGGCACGAGCGTTGACCAGCAGGCTGAAATCCTTCGGGTCCTCGACCCATGACGGGATCAGACCCCAGCGCACCAGCGCCAGTTCGCGCGCATGCGAGGGACCGTCGATCGCGACCAGGATGGGCTGGGTCGGGGCGATATTGTAGCGCGGCGGCGGTTCCTGCATCGACGCCGCCGGCCTGGTCGGCACGATGGCGAAGGCCTCGTAGAGGTCCTTCAGCCTTGCCGTCAAGGTGAACCTGCTGCACATTTCGCCACTCCGTTCCATAGCTCATAACACATGAAGCCGAGCCGTCCATGATCCGTCCACAGACCGGCGTGTCGGTCGTTATATTTCGAAGGGACAAGGTGCTGCTGGTGATGCGCTCCAAGGGTGCATACCAGGGACGGTGGTCGCTACCGGGCGGCAGCCAGCATGCCGGTGAGACCATGGAAGAGGCCGCGCGGCGCGAGCTGGCGGAGGAAACCGGGCTGATCGCCGGCAAACTGGTCTTCGTCCAGATCCACGAACCCGTGCTGCGCAACGGGGACGGTGCCGTCGAAGCGCATTACGTCCTCGGCGTCTTTGCCGGCCATGTCGACGAAGGCGAGCCTGTGTCGGGCGACGACGCGGCGGCGGTGCGCTGGACGGGCATCGGCCAGATCGACCCGGCCGAGATGACGCCCGGCGCGGCGGAGATCATCACGCGGGCCCGCGGGTTCGCCTCGACGCAATGACCAAGAGGCCGGACGACGCACTTGTGCCGGAGAGGCGCCAAGCCCATATTGCCGGCTCCATCAGCGGCTAACGATTCCCCAATCATGATCCGAGCCAGAACATTCCTGCAGGTCAGCCTCGTATCCGTCCTCGTTGCAGTGGCGGCAGGGCTGTTGCCTGCCTCGGCGCAGGAGAAGCAGGAAGAAGCGCCCGCGCAGACCGAAACCCTTCCTCCCGCCTATGACGAGCAGATGCTGCGGCTTGCCGAAATCCTGGGTTCGCTGCATTACCTGCGCGCATTGTGCGGCGCCGAGGAAGGACAGCGCTGGCGCGACGAGATGGAGGCGATGCTCAAGGCCGAGGAACCGACGCCCCAGCGCCGTGCCGAACTCATCGCCCGCTTCAATCGTGGTTTCCGCAGCTACCGCGAAGTCTATCGCGAATGCACGCCTGCGGCGGCCGAAGCGGCCAACCGTTATCTGCGCCAGGGCACACGTCTGGCCGGGGAAATTCCCGGCCGCTACGGGCGCCAGTGATCTTGCCATCGTATTATCGAAGCAAAACAGGTGAACGCCGGCACCTGTATGGTCTATTGTTCCCGTCATGACGGGGTTGAATCGCTGCAAATCCACAATGCGGGCTGGTCTCGCGCTCATGGCGCCGGCGCTGCTTTGCGTGGTGCTTCTCACCGCCGGCCCGGCATCGGCGGGTCCGCGAAACGGGCTTACGGCACAGGCAGAGCCGGGCGCGAAACCTCAAGAGGCGGCGCCGGAGGCAAAGCAACCGGGCAATGCTGCAACCGCCGGGGAAAACACACCCGGCCGCACGCCCGGTCCGAATGGCAATCCGGAATACAGGATACCGGAAATCCGGCGCGACCTTTCCATCCTGCCTTTCGCCGCGCGGCGCATGCACGAATTGCTGGTCGAGGCGGCCAGGAGTGGCGACATCGAAAAGCTGCGCCCCTATATCGGCTCGGGCGACGACGTGACATTGCTGTCCTTCGGCGGTTTCGAAGGCGATCCCATCGACTTCCTGAAATCGCTGTCCGGCGACGGGGAAGGCCACGAAATCCTGGCCATCCTGCTGGAGGTGCTCGAAGCCGGCTTCGTCCATGTCGAGGAAGGCACGCCGAACGAGATGTATGTCTGGCCCTATTTCTATGCGGTACCCGCAGACAATCTGACGCCGCCGCAGCGCGTCGAACTGTTCGAATTGCTCACCTATGGCGATTACGAGGAGATGAAGGCCTTCGGCGCCTATTTCTTCTATCGCACAGGCATCACGCCGCAGGGGCGCTGGCGCTTCTTCGTGGCCGGAGACTGACATGACGAAATTCGCCAGACTGACGACACGCGCGCTCATTCGCGTAGGTGGTGAAGACGCCGCAAAGTTCCTGCAGGCGCTTATCACCTGCGATGTCGACCACCTTGCGCCCGGGCAAGCGCATTTCGGCGCGCTGCTCACGCCGCAGGGCAAGATCCTGTTCGACTTCTTCGTGGTGCGATCCGAAGACGGTTTCCTCGTCGACGTTGATGCCCGGATGCGCGACGATCTCGTCAAACGGCTCAATTTCTACAAGCTGCGGGCCAAGGTGGAGATTGCGCCGGCCGGGGAAGCCATGCAGGTCTTCGCGGTCTGGGACGGCGAGGCGCAGGGTGGCGGCATCGCCTTCCCCGATCCGCGCCTTTCGGAAATGGGGACGCGGTTCTATGGGGAAGCCGCGCCGCAGGGCGAGGAAGCCGATTACGACGCGCACCGCCTGGTACTCGGCATGCCGGAGGGAGGGGTGGATTACGCCTATGGCGACACCTTCCCACATGAAGCGCTGATGGACCAGTTCGACGGCGTCGACTTCGCCAAGGGCTGCTATGTCGGCCAGGAAGTGGTGTCGCGCATGCAGCATCGCGGCACGGCGCGCAAGCGCGTGATCATGGTCGAGCGCGAAGCCGATGGCGGAGGACTGCCGGACGCCGGCACTGCTATAGAAGCCGTTGGCGAGGCCGGCGGCAAGAATGTGGGCGTGATGGGCAGTTCGCTTTCAGGCAGGGGCCTCGCCATGCTGCGTCTCGACCGGGTGGCCGGGGCGCAGGCGGCGGGCACACCACTGATGGCTGGCAAAGAAACGATCACGGCGAGATTGCAGCCCTGGGTGAAGTTCGGCTGGCCGCGGGACTGATTTGCCACAGGACGCTTGCCTTGCTTGGATCGC
>JAGRLL010000134.1 GCA_020441855.1 Nitratireductor sp. | reverse complement strand
CTGGTCCTGCAGGATGCGCGCGGCATAAGCGACCGCATCCTCGGGAGAGATCGAACCGTCGGTCTCGACCGTCATGGTCAGTTTGTCGTAGTCGAGGTACTGGCCCTCGCGGGTATTGTCGATCTTGTAGGACACCTTTCGCACCGGCGAATACAGCGAATCAACCGGAATCAGGCCGATCGGGGCATCTTCCGCACGGTTGCGGTCGGCAGGCACATAGCCCTTGCCGGTACCCACGGTAAGCTCCATGCGGATTTCCGCGCCCTCGTCCAGCGTGCACAGCACGAGGTCGGGGTTGAGGATTTCCACGTCGCCAACCGTCTGCACGTCGGCCGCCGTCACAACGCCCGGCCCTTCCTTGCGGATGACCATGCGCTTCGGCGTGTCGGACTGCATCGAAAGCGCGATTTCCTTGATGTTCAGCACCATGTCGGTGACATCTTCGCGAACACCGGGAATGGAAGAGAATTCGTGCAGAACGCCGTCGATCTGCACCGCCATCACCGCGGCACCCTGCAGCGAGGAAAGAAGCACGCGGCGAAGCGCATTGCCGAGCGTCAGGCCAAAGCCGCGTTCCAGCGGTTCGGCAACGATAACCGCCTTGGTGGGCGAGCTGGAGACGATCTCAAGCTTGTTCGGCTTGATGAGCTCCTGCCAGTTCTTCTGGATCATGTCATAATCCCTTCAGGTCTTCACGCCACCATCCATTCGTGGCGTTCCCAAAGTTGTCTGCAATGAATGGGTTGCAGTACTCGTGGTGCCGCTGAACTTACACGCGGCGTTTCTTGCGCGGACGGCAACCATTGTGCGGAATGGAGGTCACGTCGCGAATGGAGGTAATCTGGAAACCGGCAGCCTGCAGCGCGCGCAGAGCCGATTCACGGCCCGAACCCGGACCGCGCACCTCGACTTCGAGCGAGCGCATGCCGTGTTCCTGCGCCTTCTTGGCGGCGTCTTCCGCGGCGACCTGGGCGGCATAGGGGGTCGACTTGCGCGAGCCCTTGAAGCCCTGCGAGCCGGCCGACGACCAGGAGATCGCGTTGCCCTGCGCGTCGGTGATGGTCACCATGGTGTTGTTGAAGGTCGAATTGACGTGGGCGACGCCCGACGTGATGTTCTTGCGTTCACGACGACGAACGCGAGCGGCTTCCTTGGCCATGTCTTTCCTTTCGGTCGATCTCTGACGCCGCCGTAATGCCAGCGGCTAAACCGTTCCCGCCATGCGAGCCTTTCCTGCGAACCGTGTTCCGGCGGCAGGAAGGACCCGGCTGACGAAATTACTTCTTCTTGCCTGCGATCGGCTTCGCCGGTCCCTTGCGGGTGCGGGCGTTGGTGTGCGTGCGCTGGCCACGAACCGGCAGGCCACGGCGATGGCGCAGGCCGCGATAGCAGCCAAGATCCATCAGGCGCTTGATGTTCATCGAGGTCTCACGGCGCAGATCGCCCTCGACCATGTAGTCGCGGTCGATAACTTCGCGGATCTGCAGGACCTCTGCATCGGTCAGTTCATTGACGCGTCGCTCGGGAACGATCGAAACCTTCTCGATGATTTCCTGGGCGACCTTCGGACCGATTCCGTGGATGTACTGAAGCGCGATGACGACACGCTTGTTCGTCGGGATGTTGACGCCGGCGATACGGGCCATATTCGTTTCTCCATGTGACCGTGAAACCCGGTCTGGTTGTTGTTCCCGCGTCCGGTGGAGGCCGGCCCCTGCGGGTGTTCCTGGCAATGCCCGGATCAGCCGGCCATCTGGCCAATGATCTGCTCCAAACACCAAACGACCGGTTCCGGTGTTTCTTTGAGAAAACCCGGTTCCGACCTTGCTTCTTGTACGAAGTGCGCCTCACATACGCACTCGCCCCCCTTTAGTCAAGGGGCCCGATTTGCCTGATTTACAGGACTTTTCAGCTTCATTCGCTGTCGAGAATCGCCCGCACCGCTTCATGCACGACGCCGATCTCGCCCATGCCGTCTACCCGCTTCAACAGGCCCTTGGCATAGTAATAGCCGATCAGCGGCGAGGTTTCCTTGTAATAGGCCTGCAACCGGTTGCGCATGGTCTCGGCATTATCGTCGGCGCGGCGCTTGAATTCATGTCCGCCGCACCGGTCGCACGTATCGGCGACCTTCGGCTTCTTGAACACGTCGTGATACCCCTCGCCGCAACTGGCGCAGGTGAAACGGCCCGAAACCCGCTCGACAAGCTGATCGTCGTTGACCGCGAGTTCGACCACGCAATCGAGCCCGATACCCTTTTCCTCGAGCATCGCGGCGAGCGCGTCGGCCTGCTGCAGGGTGCGCGGAAAGCCGTCCAGGATGAAACCGTTGGCGCAATCGGGTTTGTCGATACGATCCGAAACGATCGCATTGACGATCTCGTCGGAAACGAGATTGCCCGTGGACATGACGGCCTTGGCCTTCAGTCCGACAGGCGTCTCGGCGGCAACCGCTTCGCGCAGCATGTCGCCGGTCGACAATTGGGGAATACCGTAGTGCTCGACAAGCAGTTTAGCCTGCGTTCCCTTCCCTGCCCCCGGGGGCCCGAGCAAGACCAGTCTCATCGGTTCCGTTTTCCTCCGCGCAGACGGGATTTCTTCACCAGCCCCTCATACTGATGGGCAAGCAGATGCCCCTGTACCTGGGACACCGTATCCATCGTCACGCTTACAACGATCAGCAGCGAAGTGCCACCCAGATAGAACGGAACACCCGTCGCGGAGATGAGAAATTCGGGGAACAGGCAGACGATCACGAGATAGACCGCGCCAACGACAGTGATTCGCGTCAGCACCTTGTCGATGTATTCGGCCGTGCGTTCGCCGGGGCGGATGCCCGGAATGAAGCCGCCATGACGCTTCAGATTGTCGGCCGTATCCTTCGGATTGAACACGATCGCCGTATAGAAGAAGGCGAAGAAGATGATCAACCCGGCGTAAAACGCCATGTAGAGTGGCTGGCCGTGCCCGAGCGCAGAAGTGACCATCGCAAGCCAGGCCGGCATGTCGGCCGTGTTGGCGAAATTGGCGATCGTCACAGGCAGCAGCAGCAGCGAGGACGCGAAGATCGGCGGAATGACACCCGCAGTGTTGAGCTTCAGCGGCAGATGCGAGGAATCACCCTGGAACATCTGATTGCCGATCTGGCGCTTGGGATACTGGATCAGCAGCCGGCGCTGGGCGCGCTCCATGAACACGATGAAGGTGATGATCAGCACCGCGACCACCAGGATCGCCAGAATGAGCGCCGTCGACAGCGCCCCGGTACGCCCCAGTTCCAGCGTACCGGCAAGCGCGCCCGGCAGGGCCGCGACAATACCGGCGAAAATGATCAGCGATATACCATTGCCGATGCCGCGCGCAGTAATCTGCTCGCCAAGCCACATCAGGAACATCGTGCCGCCAACCAGGGTAATCACTGTGGAAACACGGAAGAAGACGCCCGGATCCGCCACGATATTGGTGCCCGACTCAAGCCCCACGGCAATGCCGTAGGCCTGCAGCGTCGCCAGGATAACCGTTCCGTAGCGCGTATACTGGTTGATGGTCTTGCGGCCCTGTTCGCCTTCTTTCTTCAACTGCTCGAGACTCGGTACGACCGAAGTCATCAACTGGATGATGATGGAGGCGGAAATGTAAGGCATGATACCGAGCGCAAAGATCGCAAGTCGCTCGACGGCGCCACCGGAGAACATGTTGAAGAGGCCAAGCACGCCTGTCGACTGCTGGCCGAACGCCTGGGCATAGGCTTCCGGATTGATGCCCGGCAGCGGAATATAGGTGCCAAGACGATAAACGATCAGCGCACCCAGTGTGAACCAGATGCGCTTCTTGAGGTCTTCAGCCTTGGCAAAGGCGGAGAAATTGAGGTTTGCGGCAAGTTGTTCGGCTGCGGATGCCATAAATCTCTCCGGTCAGTGATGGCGCATGCCCGTCCCGCTCGCCTGTTGGGCCGAGACGGTAAAAAGCGGCCTATTCGGCCGCTTTTTCTTCCTGCTTGGCGGCAAGTACGGTCACCGTACCGCCAGCCTTTTCGACCTTGGCGGTCGCTGCCTTCGAAGCGCCGGCAATCTCGAAGGCAACCTTTGCCTTGAGCTCGCCGTCCGACAACAGGCGAACGCCGTCAAGCGCGCGGCGAACCACGCCCGCCTCGATAAGCGCCTCGACGTCGACGGTCTTCTTGGCGTCGAGCTTGCCGGCATCGATTGCAGCCTGAATGCGGCCGACCGACACTTCGTTGAAGTGCTTGGTGAACTTCGCATTGGTGAAACCGCGCTTCGGCAAGCGGCGGTAGATCGGCATCTGACCGCCTTCGAAGCCGTTGATGGCGACGCCCGAACGCGACTTCTGGCCCTTCACGCCGCGGCCACCGGTCTTGCCCTTGCCGGAACCAATGCCACGGCCGACGCGCTTCGACGTCCTGGCTGCGCCCGGATTGTCCCGGATTTCAGTGAGTTTCATTGCTCTAACTCCCTGCCTCACGCTTCGTCGACGACGCGAACGAGGTGCGAGACCTTGGCAATCATGCCGCGCACGGCCGGGGTATCTTCCAGCACCTTGCGGCGGTTGATCTTGTTAAGGCCCAGACCGATCAGCGTCGCGCGCTGCTCGGAGGGGCGGCGGAGCGGGCTGCCGATCTGTTCGACAGTGACTGTCTTCTTCGCTGCCATTGTCCCGTTCCTTATTCGTCGGCGCCGATCAGATCCCGGCGACGGGCCTGAAGCGTCGAATATTTGATGCCGCGCTGTGCCGCAATGTCTTTCGGGTGCATCTGATGCTTGAGCGCGTCAAAGGTTGCGCGCACCATGTTGTACTTGTTGGACGAGCCCATCGACTTGGCGACGATGTCCTGGACGCCCAGCATTTCGAAGACGGCGCGCATCGGACCGCCGGCGATGATACCGGTTCCCGGAGGCGCCGCGCGCAGGAACACCTTGCCCGCGCCGTGACGGCCCTCGACGTCGTGATGAAGCGTGCGGCCCGAGCGCAGCGGCACGAAGATCAGGTCGCGCTTGGCCGATTCGGTTGCCTTGCGGATCGCTTCCGGTACCTCGCGCGCCTTGCCGTGACCAAAGCCGACGCGGCCTTTCTGGTCGCCGACGACGACGAGCGCCGCAAAGCCGAAGCGACGGCCGCCCTTCACCACCTTGGCGACGCGATTGATGTGAACGAGCTTGTCGACGAATTCGCTGTCGCGCTCGTCGCGGTCCCGATCACGGCCCTCGCGAGAGCCTCTTCTTTCCTGTGCCATTATCCTGAGCCTTTGTTCTTTTCCGGTAGCACATGTGTGTGTTGCGATCCGTCCAAGAGATGGGGTCGCAACGGCGAAATATAAACCCCTATCAGAAGTCCAGGCCGCCCTCGCGTGCGGCTTCGGCCAGCGCCTTGACGCGGCCATGATAGAGATAGGCGCCGCGGTCGAAGATGACGGTCTTGACCCCGGCCTTGACGGCGCGCTCGGCGACGAGCTTGCCGACGGCGGCTGCCGCCGCCACGTCACTGCCCTTCTTGAGCGAGCCGCGCAGATCCTTGTCGAGCGTCGAAGCCGAGGCAAGCGTCAGCCCACCAAGATCGTCGATCACCTGCGCATAGATGTTCTGCGCCGAACGATGCACGCTCAGCCTCGGCCGGCCATTGGCCACTGCCTTGACGGAACGGCGTACGCGCGCGGCGCGGCGCTTCGTGTTGTCGAGTTTGTTAGCCATTTCCGTGTGCCTTACTTCTTCTTGCCTTCCTTGCGGACGATCACTTCGTCGGCGTACTTGATGCCCTTGCCCTTGTAGGGCTCCGGACCGCGATACTTGCGAATCTCGGCGGCAACCTGTCCGACGCGCTGCTTGTCGATGCCTGTGACCACGATTTCCGTTGGCTTCGGCGTCGCCACCTGAATGCCTTCCGGTACCTCGTAGACCACGTCATGGCTGAAGCCCAGCGCCAGCTGCAGGTTCTTGCCCTGCATGGCCGCGCGATAGCCCACGCCGTTGATCTCAAGCTTCTTCTCGAAGCCTTGCGTTACACCGTTCACGATATTCTCGATCATGGTGCGCGACATGCCCCATTTGGACCGCGCGTCCTTGGTGTTGTCGCGCGGATCGACGCTGATCGCGCCATCCTCGAGCTTCACCAGCACCTCGTCATTGACGACATAGCTGAGCTCGCCCTTCGGACCCTTGGCCTTCACGGTCTGGCCCTCGACCGTCGCGGTGACGCCGGAGGGAACGGAAACCGGTCTTTTTCCTATGCGAGACATTGCATCAACCTGTTCGTTTAAGCTCTTGTTTGTGCGTCACAAATCAGAATACGCGGCAAAGCACTTCGCCGCCGACATTCTGTTCGCGCGCATCGTGGTCGGCCATCACGCCCTTCGGAGTCGACAGGATCGAAACACCAAGGCCGTTGGCAACACGCGGAATGGTCTTCACCGAAGCGTAAACACGACGGCCAGGCTTCGAAATACGGGCGATCTCGCGGATGACGGGAGCGCCTTCATTGTATTTCAGCTCGATTTCCAGTTCCGACTTGCCGTTGTCGTAGTCGACGCGCGAATAGCCGCGGATATAGCCTTCCGCCTGCAGCACGTCGAGAACGCGCACGCGCAGGCTGGACGCCGGCGAGCTGATCTTCGACTTGCCGCGCATCAGGCCATTGCGGATGCGGGTCAGCATATCGCCCAGAGGATCGTTCATTGACATTGCCCTCTCCTCTTACCAGCTCGACTTGACGATGCCGGGAATCTGTCCCGTGGAACCGAGTTCGCGAAGCGCGATACGCGACATCTTGAGCTTGCGGTAGAAGCCGCGCGGACGGCCCGATACCTCGCAACGATTGCGGATCCGGTTCTTCGCGCTGTTGCGCGGCAGTTCGGCCAGCTTCAGCTGTGCGCGGAAACGCTCTTCGATCGGCGTGTCCTTGTTCATGATGATTTCCTTCAGCGCGGCCCGCTTGGGACCGTACTGTGCAACCATCTTCCTGCGGCGCTTGTTCTTCTCGACGGCACTCAGTTTTGCCATGTCAGCTTTTCCTCTTTGATCGCTTGCCGTTACGGTGCCGTTACTGGCGGAAGGGGAAGTTGAAGTGGCGCAGCAGCGCGCGCGCTTCATCATCCGTCTTCGCCGTCGTGCAAACGATGACGTCCATGCCCCAGATCTGATCGACCTTGTCGTAATTGATCTCGGGGAAAACGATGTGTTCCTTGACGCCCATGGCGAAATTGCCGCGGCCGTCAAAGCTCTTCGGGTTCAGACCGCGGAAGTCGCGAACGCGCGGCA
>JAGRLL010000133.1:2773-9607 GCA_020441855.1 Nitratireductor sp. | reverse complement strand
GGCCGCGCCGTGCCCAATGTCACCGACTGGCAGTACCTGAATCTCAATTACATCACCAAGGCGCGCATCGATCAGGACAAGTGCATCAAGTGCGGGCGCTGCCACATCGCCTGCGAGGATACCTCGCATCAGGCGATCACCGCGACGAAGGACGGCGCGCGTTATTTCGAGGTCCAGGACAATGAATGCGTGGCCTGCAATCTGTGCGTCGATGTCTGCCCCGTGGAGGGCTGCATCACCATGGAAGAGTTGCCCGCCGGCGCCATCGACCAGCGCACCGGCAAGCCGGTGTCCGACGAGTACGCCAACTGGACGACGCACCCCAACAACCCGATGGCGCGCACGGCGGCAGAGTAGGGCTCCATAGCCCGAGGGCTTGATGGCAACAGGGTTGTCAGTGTGCCGCCGGGTATACTTTTTGACCGGGCGTGCGGACGATCCGCCGAGCGAATCCGGATTGCCGGTTTATTAATTGCCTTGTTGTCTTGCCTGTCCGCGCATTGCGGCCCATAGTCCCGCGCGATCAGGATTGTATACATGCGTTTCATCATTTTCGGCGTCGGCGCGATTGGCGGCAGCCTTGCAGTCCGTCTGACCGGTGCCGGTCATGAAGTGATCGGCATTGCACGGGGTCGACAGCTCGATGCCATCCACGAGGGTGGTCTGACACTCAGGACGCCGATGGGCGACAGCCACGCCCGGTTCGCCTGCACCGACGATCCGTCGAAAATCGGCTTGCGTCCCGACGATGTCATCCTGCTCTGCGTCAAGAGCCAGAACGCGCAGGACGCGCTTGAACGTCTCGCATCTGCCGGCGCTGGCGGGCAGCCCGTCTTCTGCCTGCAGAACGGTGTTGCCAACGAGCGCATGGCATTGCGCCATTTCGATCATGTCCACGGCGTCTCGGTCATGCTGCCGAGCGAATACCTCAAGCCGGGCGAAATCTATGCTTTCGGTACGCCGCATACGGCAATTCTCGATGTCGGCCGCGCGCCCTCGGGCCATGACGGCGTCGACGATGCGGTCGCCGAATGCTTCAAGCAGGCGGGTCTTGTCGCCTATGTCCGCGACGACGTGATGGCCTACAAATACGGCAAGCTGCTCCTCAACCTGCGCAACATTCTCGTCGCCGCCTTTGAAGAGGAAAGCGACCAGACCCCGTGGCTGGAACGCGCCAATGAAGAGGCGGTCGCCGCCTATCGTGCGGCAGGAATAGTCTGGCACGATGTCGGCTGGGACGATCCCCGTCGCGAAGTGCATATGAGCATGGGAACCATTCCGGGCGTCGCGCGCACCGGTTCGTCCTCGCTGCAGAGCCTGTTGCGCGGCGCCGGCTCGATCGAGACCGATTATCTCAATGGCGAGATTGCCCTTCTTGGCAGGCTGCATGGCGTGCCGGTGCCGGTCAACGCGGTACTGTGCCGGATTGGCCGCAAGCTGGTTGCCGGCTTGCTGGAACCGGGAAAGGTGACGAACGCCGACTTGCAGGCCGAACTCGCCTCTGCCGAGCGTGCACGGTCTGGTGCCATTGCGAGTCCGATGCAGGCCATTGCCCATGAGCTATGACCCATGAGCTATGAACTGTATTACTGGCCCAGCATCCAGGGGCGCGGAGAATTCGTCCGGCTCGCGCTGGAGGACGCCGGCGCCGATTATGTCGATGTCTGGCGTGGTGCCGGAATGGAGGGCTCCATGCCGGCCATCGCCACCGGCACGCCATCATTTGCCCCGCCCTGTCTGCGCGACGGCGACATTGTCGTCGGCCAGACCGCCGCGATCCTGCTTCATCTCGGCCCGAAGCTCGGCCTTGCCCCCGACGACGACAAGGGCAGGCTGTGGACGCACCAGATCCAGTTGACCATCTCTGACTTCGTCAATGAGACGCACGACACGCATCACCCGCTCGGACCTGGCCGTTATTACGACGAGCAGAAGCCGGAGGCGCTCGCCCGCGCCCGCGAGTTCCGTGACGCGCGCATGCCCAAATTCCTCGACTGGTTCGAGGCCATCCTGACGCGCAACACGGCCGGTGGGGGATATCTGGTCGGCGCGGCGGTGACCTATGCCGATCTCTCGCTCTTTCAGGTGGTCGATGGCCTGCTTTACGCATTCCCCACGCGCATGGCTGGCCTGATGGGCAATTACCCGAAGATCGCCGCGCTGCATCGAGCGGTCGGCGAACGTCCGCGGCTGAAAGCCTACCTGGCGAGCGACCGGCGTCTTGCCTTCAACGAGGACGGCCTGTTCCGTCATTATCCGGAGCTCGACGCATGAGCGTTGCCTCGACACCGACCGCCCATGCCACGGGCCGGGAGAAATGGCTCGGCCATCTGGCGCTCATCGGTTTTGCCGCCATGATCGCAGGCTCGTTTTCACTCGGCCACAAGGCAGCGCCCTTTATCGGACCGCTGGCGCTCAATGCGGTGCGTTTCATCGTCGGCGTCATGGTGCTGATGGGCCTGCTGCTGGCGATAACCCGGCGCTTGCCGGCTCTGCCTGTCTCACCTTGGCGTTTCGCCATTCTGGGCGGGCTGATGTCGATCTATTTCGTGCTGATGTTCGTGGCGCTCAAGATCACCAATCCGGTCTCGACCGGTGCCGTCTTCACGCTGACGCCGCTGATGAGCGCGGGCTTCGCGTGGCTGTTCCTGCGCCAGGTCACCCGGCCCCTTGTGCTGATCGCGCTGCTGATCGGTGCGGCCGGAGCGGTCTGGGTCATCTTTCGCGGCGACCTTGCGGCCATCGCGAAATTCGACATCGGTCGCGGAGAACTCATTTTTCTGGTCGGCTGCGTCTGCCATGCTGCCTACACGCCGTTGCTGCGCAAGTTCAACCGTGGCGAATCCGGTCTCTATTTCACGGCCTTCATGACTGCGGCGATGATGATCTGGCTGCTTGTCTTCGGCGGGCGCGAATTGCTGGCGACCGACTTCACCTCGCTGCCGCCGGTCGTCTGGATCACGATCTTCTATCTGGCCATCGTCACGACGGCGATCACCTTCTTTCTGCTGCAATTTGCCGCCCAGCGCCTGCCTGCGTCCAAGGTCATGGCCTATGGTTATCTCATGCCCTGCTTCGTCATACTCTACGAAGGGTTGAGCGGTCATGGCTGGCCGGCGCCGGCTGTTGCCGCCGGCGCGCTGGTGACGGCGATGGCGCTTGTCGTGCTGGCGCTGGCACCGGACAGCTGATTCCCTTTCCGCGAGGAGGATTTGGACATGGCGGAGAGCATGCTCGAATACGGCCGGCGAATGCTCTCGGCACAGGCGTTCAGCGTCATGGTGGGCGCGAAACTCGATGCCTGGTCCGAAGGCCTTGCAGAACTGTCGCTCGAACTGCGTCCCGAACACCTTCAGCAGCACGGCATCGTTCATGGCGGCGTGATCGCCTATCTCGCCGACAACGCGCTCGCATTCGCCGGCGGTTCGCGTCTCGGCGATGTCGTGACGCTCGAGTTCAAGATCAATTTCATCAAGCCCGCCCGTGGCGAATTGCTGGTCGCCCGCGCGCGCGTCGTCAGTGCCGGCAAGTCGCAGGCCGTTTGCCATTGCGAAGTCTTTGCGGAGGAAGGCGCCGACGTCACGCTCTGCGCTGCTGCGCAGGGCACGATCTGGAAGGCGGGCTGAACAGGCCGCGAAAGCGGACGCGGCTTTGCGTCATCCGGATTTGCATTCGCAAAGACCTAGTCTCCGTCATCCCTGAAGCTCACGAACCGCAATGCCGCCACCAGTCCGATGGTTGCCGGTATCAGCGACAGGCCGAACACCCAGTAGGATGTCCGCGCCGCGACTTGCGCGCTTGCGTCGTCGGCAAAACCCGCGCCGTTGGCGATCACGCCGACATAGGCGGCGCCCAGCGCATAGCCAAGCCGTTGCACCGTCGGAATTGCCGAGGCGATCCGCTCTTTTTCGCCGACAGGCGCCAGCGATGTCGCGCGCCGCGTCATGAATGCCCATGCCGCACCGAAGCCGCCGCCCATGACATAAGCGAGCACACCGATCAGCCAAATCGGCCCGGCGACGACTGCATGGACGAACCCCGCCATGGCGAGCGCACTGATGGCGAAGCCGCCCGCGATCATCGTCGGTTCCATTCGCCGCGGCACGCCCGACAGGGCGATGGCGACGGTCGACCAGCCGACCGACTCGAGCAGCAGGATGAAACCGATCTCCACCGCGTTCAAGGCGTGCAGGCGTGTCAGCAGCAATGGTCCGTAGGTTATGAGCGCGGCCGTCGCCGCGGAGATGAACAGCACGAGCACCATGACCGCGCCTTGCGGGGAAGCGAGCGACCAGGGCCGGTGCGGCATCAGCCTCCGGTTTCCGGCCTTGCCATCCAGGTGCAGGAAAAGGGCAAGCAGGAGCAGACCGAAACCGGCCAGCATGCTCGTCCTTGGAGCTTCCACCTCGATGCCGGAGGCCGCGATCGCCACGACGCCGGTGGCAAGAAGGCCGATGCGCAGGCCGAACGAGGCAAGACCTCTGCCGGATTCGTTGACCGTTCCGGAGGCGTCGCCCGTTTCGTGCGATCGGGAATCGCGCAATCGCGTCAGCGCCAGTGCGGAAAATCCCGCCGCCATCGCCGCAAACAGGAAGAAGGCGCCGCGCCACCAGCCGGATTCGGCGAAGATCGCGCCGACGAGCGGGCCCGAAAAGGCCGACACCCCCCACACCATGGAGATCACGGCGTAGCCACGCGCGGTCAGGTGTTCGGGCATGATGCGATGTATCGCAATGAAGGTCGTCGCGATCATCGCGCCGCCACCGAGCCCCTGGATCAGGCGGCCGGCGAGCATTGGCTCCATTGTCGGCGCGAGACCGCTGACGAGACACCCGGTCATGTAGATCAGTGCCGCCGCGCCCATGGTTCGCCGAAGGCCGGTGCGAAGTACGAAGAGTGCGCAAGAGGCTCCGGCAACGATGGAGCCGATCTCGTAGAGCGCCGTCAGCCAGGCGACGAAGCGCTCGCCGCCGATCTCGCCAGTCATCGCCGGCGTGACTGTGGAGACCATCAGTTCGTCGGCCGCATGCAGCCAGACGCTGAAAGCGAGCAGGACGAGCTGCCCGAACTGGCCGGAACGGTACAGCGCCGTCCAGCTTGCACTCCGGTCGGCGTTCATTTCAGACGCCTTGCCCGGGTTTCAGTCCGCTGACATAGAGCTGGTCGAGGAAGCGCGCTGCATCCTCGAAACGCCCTTCGCCGCCGCGCTTTTCGCCCAGCACGGCGCGCACCTGCACGTCGAAATCGGCATAATGCTGCGTGGTCGCCCAGATCGAGAAGATCAGGTGATAGGGGTCGCATGGCGCGAGCCTGCCCTGCCGGCTCCACTGCCGGATGACCGCCGCTTTCTCCTCGACCAGTTCCCTCAGCGGACCTTCCAGCGCATCGACGATGCGTGGCGCGCCCTGCAGGATTTCATTGGCGAACAACCGGCTCTCGCGCGGGAAGTCGCGCGCCATTTCCAGTTTGCGGCGGATATAGCTCCTGATTTCGGCAAGCGGATCGCCCTGCGGCTTCATCTCCTTGAGTGGCGCCAGCCAGGTCTCGAGCAGGCGATCCATCAGCAGGCGGTGCATGTCTTCCTTGGTGCGGAAATAATAGAGCAGGTTCGGCTTCGACATGCCGGCGGCTTCCGCGATCTGGTCGATGGTCGCGCCCCTGAAGCCATGCGTGGAGAACACTTCGAGCGCAGCTTCGAGGATTCGTTCCTCGTTTTCTTCCTGGATGCGCGTGCGGCGCTGCGTTCTGGCTGCCCTCGGCTTCAAGGATTGTCCCTCCGGTTCCGCCCTAGTCAGGCTTCTTGTCGCTGGCTTCGATGGTTTCCGGTGTTCATGCGCAAATTCGGCTTGAGCACGCAACGCGAAACTGTAATCTTTACCAATCGGTCAAATTATCGGAAGCTGGCGCGACAAAGGCAAGAAACTTTGCAAACCGGAAATTTCCTCTCATGGCCCCTGTCCGCAGGCACACAGCCTTTCTCTCCAGGCGGCCGTTCTGGCAATATTTTCCATTTTTCGGCGCAAAGCCCGTCAAACGCGCACAACGCATGCTTGCCTGCGACGGCCGTCGGGGCGCAAGATTTGCCCAATGCCCCGTGCGGCCGCGCCGCCCGGACAGGCCCGTGAAACAACAGGATTGATAGGTACTGGCAATGTCGAACCGTCTCACCGCAACACCGAACGACCTGCGCGCCTTCTGGATGCCGTTCACCGCCAACCGGCAGTTCAAGCAGAACCCCCGCATGTTCGTCGCGGCCGAAGGCATGCACTACACCACCGCCGACGGTCGCAAGGTGCTCGACGGCACCGCCGGCATGTGGTGCTGCAATGCCGGCCACGCCCGCCCGAAAATCGTCAAGGCGATCCAGGAGCAGGCGGCCGAACTCGACTACGCGCCGGCCTTCCAGATGGGCCATCCCAAGGTGTTCGAACTGGCCAATCGCCTGACCGACATCACGCCGGATGGCATGAACCATGTCTTCTTCACCAATTCCGGGTCGGAATCGGTCGACACCGCGTTGAAGATCGCGCTCGCCTATCAGCGCGTGAAGGGCGAGGGATCGAGATTTCGCCTGATCGGCCGCGAACGCGGCTATCATGGCGTCAATTTCGGCGGCATCTCGGTCGGCGGCATCGTCGCCAATCGCAAGATGTTCGGAACGCTCCTGACCGGCGTCGACCATCTGCCGCACACCCATGACCTGTCGAAGAACAAGTTCGTGCGCGGCGAGCCGGAACACGGCGCCAACCTCGCCGACGAACTGGAACGCATCGTCGCGCTGCACGACGCCTCGACGATTGCCGCCGTCATCGTGGAGCCGGTGGCCGGCTCCAC
>JAGRLL010000133.1:0-2701 GCA_020441855.1 Nitratireductor sp. | reverse complement strand
TCTTCGACGAGGTCATCACCGGGTATGGCCGTCTGGGCTCGTCCTTCGCCGCGCAGCATTTCGACATCAAGCCGGACATCATCACCACGGCCAAGGGGCTGACCAACGGCGTCATCCCGATGGGCGCGGTCTTCGTGCGCGACGAGATCCACGACGCCTTCATGACCGGCCCGGAACACATGATCGAGTTCTTCCACGGCTACACTTATTCGGGCAATCCGATTGCGTCTGCGGCCGGCGTGGCCACGCTGGAAACCTATGCCGAGGAGGGCCTGTTCGAACGCGCGGCCGAACTCGCTCCCTATTGGGAAGACGCGTTGCATTCGCTGGAGGACGCCCGCCACGTCATCGACGTGCGCAATATCGGCCTGATCGGCGCCATCGAACTGGAACCGATTGCCGGCGCGCCGACCAAGCGCGCCTTCTCCGCCTTCGTGCGCGCCTACGAGAAGGGCGTCCTGATCCGCACCACCGGCGACATCATCGCGCTTTCGCCGCCGCTCATCGTCGAGAAGGAGCATATCGACCAGATCGTCTCGACCGTGCGCGAGGTGCTGAGCGAGGTGGAATGAATGCGCGAACAGGCCGTGCCGACCGTGCTGGTGGACGATGACCGTGTGTGTGTCACGCGCTACGATTTCGCGCCGGGCGCCGAAACCGGCTGGCACGTGCACGGCCACGACTACGTTGTTACGCCCGTCACGGATTGCGCGATGCTGATCGAGGAACCGGACGGCACCTCGCGCAAGGTGTCGATGCCGGCCGGCGCCGCGTACAGACGCGAAAAGGGCGTCGAGCACAATGTCGTCAACGATGGACAAGCAACGATGAGCTTTGTCGAAGTGGAACTGAAATAGGGAGTCGAACCATGGCCGCACCGGGCGAAAACCTCAGGATCAATGCCGACCGGCTCTGGGATTCGATCCACGAGATGGCGAAGATCGGTCCCGGCGTCGCCGGCGGCTCCAACCGCCAGACCGTCACCGACGAGGATGGCGAGGGCCGGAAGCTCTTCGCCAGATGGTGCGAGGAAGCGGGCCTGACCATGGGTGTCGACAAGATGGGCACCATGTTCGCCATGCGTGAGGGCACCGACCCGGATGCGCTACCCGTCTATGTCGGTTCGCACCTCGACACCCAGCCGACCGGCGGTCGCTATGACGGCGTTCTCGGCGTTCTCGGCGCGCTGGAGACGATCCGTACGCTCAACGATCTCGGCATCAAGACGAAACACCCCATCGTCGTCACCAATTGGACGAACGAGGAGGGCACACGCTTTGCCCCCGCCATGATGGCCTCGGGCGTGTTCGCCGGCGTGCTCGACATGGAAGACGTCTACAGCCACACCGACACCAAGGGCCTGAAGTTCGGCGACGAACTCGAGCGCATCGGCTGGAAGGGCGAGGAAGAAGTGGGCGCGCGCAAGATGCACGCCTTCTTCGAGCTGCATATCGAGCAGGGTCCGATCCTGGAAGCCGAGGGCAAGGATATCGGCGTCGTCACCCACGGACAGGGCCTTTCGTGGACGCAGGTGACCATTACCGGCAAGGAGGCGCATACCGGCTCGACCCCGATGCCGATGAGGAAGAATGCGGGCCTCGGAATGGCCAGGGTGCTCCAACTGGTCGACGAGATCGCCTGGTCGCACAAGCCGCATGCCGTCGGTGCTGCCGGCCACATCGACGTACACCCCAATTCGCGCAACGTCATTCCGGGCAAGGTCGTCTTCACCGTCGATTTCCGCTCGCCGGATCTGGCCGTCATCACCGACATGGAGCAGCGCCTGAAGATCGGCGCGAAGGCAATCTGCGACGAGATGGGCCTCGGTATCGAGTTCGAGAAGGTCGGCGGTTTCGATCCAGTCACCTTCGACGAGAACTGCGTCAAGGCCGTTCGCGGCGCAGCCGAGCGGCTCGGCTACTCGCATCGCGACATCATCTCCGGTGCCGGCCACGACGCCTGCTGGATCAACAAGCTTTATCCGACCGCCATGGTCATGTGCCCCTGCGTCGACGGGCTGTCGCACAACGAGGCCGAGGACATCTCGAAGGAATGGGCCGCCGCCGGCGCCGACGTCCTCATGCATGCCGTGGTCGAGACGGCGGAGATTGTCGAGTGATGTTCGCGAGGCTTGCCCTGCCGCTGCTGGTCATTGGCGCTTCGGTGCTGATGGTGCTGCTGCAGGTCAAAGCCGTGTTTGCGCCGCTCGCCATGATCTCCATTCCGGGTTTCTGGCTCGCCATTGGGGTCGGCCTTTGGGCGACATGGCGCCACGGCTTCGTCCCCGGCGCGGTCCTTGCGGGCCTGATCGATGCCGGTTTCATGGCCGTCTTCGGCAAGACATCCGACATTACCATCCTGCTCTATGCGCTTTACGCGCCGCTTCTTCCGCTGGCCATCGCCCAGCTTCTCATTCTACCTTTCCGCCGCAAGAAGATTTTGGGAGCTGCATGACCGGATCGTGGCCGGGCCTTGGCACCCGGCGCCTGCTTTCGCCAATCCGCTGCAACCCCGCGTTCGACCAGGGAGTTTGATATGTCCAAAGTCATCAAGAACGGAACCATCGTCACCGCCGACCGCACCTGGAAGGCCGACGTGCTGGTCAGGCACGGCAAGATCGTCGGCATCGGCCACGATCTGCACGCCGACCACGAGATCGACGCCACGGGCTGCTACGTCATGCCGGGCGGCATCGACCCGC
>JAGRLL010000132.1 GCA_020441855.1 Nitratireductor sp. | reverse complement strand
GCGTCTGCTCCATGGCGCGCGCGCAGAACCCCGATTCGGGCGACAGCCAGTTCTTCATCTGCTTCGAAGACGCCCGCTTCCTCGATCGCCAGTACACGGTGTGGGGCAAGGTTGTGGAAGGCATGGAAAATGTCGATCAGATCAAGCGCGGCGAGCCGGTCAGCGACCCGGATTCCATCGTGTCTTTGAAGGTCGCCGCCGACGTTTGAACGAAACAGGTTTCGAGAAGGGGCGGTGCTGTGTGCGCCGCCCTTTGCGTTTGAAGAGCCGTACCATGCGCGTTGACCAATTCGATTTCGATCTGCCCGAGGAACGCATCGCGTTGCGTCCGGCGCGGCCGCGCGACAGCGCGCGTCTGCTCGTGGTGAAACCGGACGAGGGGCTGGAAGAGGCGATCGTGCACGATCTGCCGGATCTGTTGCGGCCGGGCGATGCGCTTGTCTTCAACGACACCAAGGTCATTTCGGCGCAACTCGAAGGGCGGCGCATCCGGGACGGCCATGTCGCGCAGATCGGCATTACGCTGCACATGCGGCTTTCCGACAATGAATGGAGGGCGTTCGCGCGCGGCGCGAAGAAGCTTGAGGCCGGCGACAGGATCAGTTTTGGCCACGAACGCGAGGTCTGCCTGCTCGGTACGCTGGAGGCGACTGTCACCGAAAAGGGCGAAGCCGGTGAGGTGACGCTCGCCTTCGACATGACGGGGCCGGCGCTGGATGAAGGCCTTGCCGCAGTCGGTCAGGTGCCATTGCCACCCTATATAGCGCTCAAGCGCGCTCTGGACGAGGCCGACCGCGACGATTACCAGACTGTCTACGCGCGCGAGGAAGGGGCGGTGGCCGCGCCCACGGCCGGCCTGCATTTCACGCCGGAACTGCTCGACAGGCTTGCCGAAAAGGGTATTTCGCATCACTTCGTGACATTGCATGTCGGTGCGGGAACCTTCCTGCCGGTCAAGGCCGAGGATACGGCGGACCACAAGATGCATGAAGAGCGCGGTACGGTACCGGCCGCGGTCGCGCAGGCGCTCAACGATGTCCGCAAGGCGGGCGGTCGCATCGTCTGTGTCGGCACGACATCCTTGCGGCTGCTCGAAAGCGCGGCGAAGGAGACCGGCGAAATTCGCGCCTGGAGCGGTGCGACGGACATCTTCATCACGCCGGGCTATCGTTTTCGGGCGACCGATCTGCTGATGACCAATTTCCACCTGCCGCGTTCGACCCTGTTCATGCTGGTCTCGGCATTTTCGGGGCTCGAGACCATGCAGGCGGCCTACGCGCATGCGGTCGCGGAAGGATATCGATTCTATTCCTACGGGGATGCCAGCCTGTTATATCCGGCCAAATGACACTGGCATTCTCTTTCAACCTCCTGGCGCGGGACGGCAAGGCGCGGCGCGGCGAGATCGCCATGCCGCGCGGCATCGTGCGCACGCCTGCCTTCATGCCGGTCGGCACCGCCGGTTCGGTCAAGGCGATGTACATGGACCAGGTCCGAGATCTGGGTTCCGACATCATTCTCGGCAACACCTATCATCTGATGTTGCGGCCGGGTGCGGAGCGCGTTGCGCGGCTTGGCGGCCTGCACACATTCGCGCGCTGGAACGGGCCGATCCTGACCGATTCCGGCGGTTTCCAGGTGATGTCGCTGGCCGGCCTGCGCAAGATCAACGAGAAGGGCGTCACGTTTCAGTCCCATGTCGACGGGGCGAAATACGAGATGACGCCCGAACGCTCGATCGAGATACAGGGATTGCTCGATTCCGATATCCAGATGCAGCTCGACGAGTGCATCTCGCTGCCGGCAACGCGCGAGGAAACCGAGCGGGCGATGGAATTGTCGCTGCGCTGGGCGGAACGCTGCAAGCAGGCTTTCGGCGAGCAGGCCGGAAAGGCGATGTTCGGCATCGTGCAGGGCGGCGAGGACGAGAAGCTGCGGCTTCGTTCGGCGCAGGCGCTGTCGGCGATGGACCTCAAGGGCTACGCCATCGGCGGGTTGGCGGTCGGCGAACCGCAGGCAGTGATGCTCGCCATGCTCGACGTTACCTGTCCGGCACTGCCGGAGGAAAAGCCGCGCTATCTGATGGGGGTCGGCACGCCGGAAGACATCCTGGAAAGCGTGGCGCGCGGCGTCGACATGTTCGATTGCGTGATGCCGACGCGGGCCGGACGGCACGGCCTTGCCTATACGCGGCGCGGCAAGGTCAACATGAAGAATGCGCGCCATGCCGAGGATACCCGTCCGCTGGACGAGGAAAGCGATTGTCCGGCTTCGCGAGATTATTCCCGCGCCTACATCCATCATCTGGTCCGAGCAGGCGAGCCGCTCGCCGGCATGTTGCTGACCTGGAACAATCTGAGCTATTATCAGTCGCTGATGGCCGATATCCGCGCGGCCATCGAGGCGGGGCGTTTCGCCGAGTTTCGCGAGGAAACAAGGGCGAGGTGGGAGGCAGGCGACCTGCCTCCCGTGTAGGCGGATCACATGCCGGTCGCGCTCTTGGCGATACCCTCGAGCAGCGTGTTGACCTCGTCGCGGCCACCACCGGCGGGCAGACGACGGAAGCCGACCGTGACGGTGCCCGGCTTCGCCTCGTAGACGAAGACCACATAGGGGCAATAGGCGATGTTGCCGATATCGGTTTCCATCACCTTGCGCGACAGCACCGCCGAGCAGAACTGGAAGAATTCAGCGTTTTCGTAGAGCACCTTGTCGCTGCCGACATCTTCGGCGGTGCGCTTGAGCATGTCGCCGATGAAGCCGTGATAGTCGACCACGTAGCCCTGGTTGACGATGGCGTCGTTGACCTCGGCGGCCACGTCTTCAAAGTCTCCCTGCGTCTCGTAGGTGGTCACGTCGTCGGCGGCATGCGCCGAGCCAACAGGCATCGCCATCAGCGGCAGGGCCGTTGCGGCAAGAATGGCGGCTGTCGAAAGTACTTTTTTCATGGCGATCCTCCTTCGCGCTGATCTTGGGTCAGCCTAGCATACACATAGAATAATTCATATGTGTGATTTGCGGCCTGCCGACATGTCGTTTCGCGAGACGCAAACCTCGTTTCCTGGTTCAGGCGGAGGCACCTTTGAAGGGATTGAGTTTCACGCCGGTAATCTTCCACGCGCCGTCCGCCTGTTTCTGCAGGGTGTAGACGGCCTGCCAGGTCTTGCCGTCGCGATCGGTCACGATGACTTCCTGATGGATCTGTCCGCTCTCTTCCACGCTGCGTCCAAACACGTAGGATTCGGGATCGTAGACCGGCTTGTAGCCGGATGTGACCATGCCGATGAAGCGATCGAGCGTCGGAAACGCCTGCCTGATGCCGGGCGCTGCGTATGAATAGGCCCGATCGTGATCGCCGGCCTTGAACGCGCCGATCTGGCTTTCGATGACATTCCGGGTCGCCTGCCTGTCGGCGGGCGCGGTATCGGCGGCGAAGGCGCTCAGGGCGAACGAGACCAGGAACACGATGATGGCGACCAGTCTCAGGCTGTGAAACGAAACGCGCGATGTGGGCATGGCCTTTCTCCCTTGCAGGTGCTCCCAGCATATACGCGCGAAAGGGCTCGCGGGTTTCACATCATCGCGAGGCAAACGGGCAGCAAGGAAAGGAACCGGCGCGTTACTCGCCGGCGGCGATCATTTCCATCGCCATCTTGCCCATCAGCGGCACCGAGCGGCCATAGGCCTGTGCCGTTTGCGGGTTGGAGGCGTTGCCGTCGACATAGCGCTTATAGACACCCTGAAGGATGGCGGCGAGGCGGAAGAAATTGAACGCCAGATAAACGTTCCAGTTTTCGATTCCGTCGATGCCGCGGCGCTTGCAATAGGCGGCCACATATTCGGCTTCCGTCGGCAGGCCGACGGCCTTGCGGTCCACGCCGCCCAGGCCGCGAAAACCGCCCTGATGCGGCAGGCGCCATTGCATGCACTGGTAAGCGAGATCGGCCAGCGGATGGCCGAGCGTCGACAATT
>JAGRLL010000131.1:7207-11799 GCA_020441855.1 Nitratireductor sp. | reverse complement strand
TCGGAATATAAAGGAATATAAAAAAGAGCAAAAATGTACCATTGTTGAACAGTGTGATAAATGTGACGAGTGACGACGGATTGCTACCGATATTTATGCGCAATGATTGCAATTATTGCTGTTGCGCGTCCGAAAACTGAGCAAACAAGCGGCCCACACAAGCGCGCCAATGGCGAAACCCGCTCATCCGGCAGATCCGCACCTTTGCCGGGCGGCATGCCCGTGCCGCCGCCCGCGCCGGCGCAATATGTGTTCAACCGCTGTAGCACGGACCGTCCAACGCCCTTGCGACGGCATGGGCATGCCGCTATACAGCCGCCCAATTCCCGATTTTTCCCAACATGACAGGTGATACGATGGCCGTGGAACGTACCTTCTCGATGATCAAACCCGATGCGACCAGGCGCAACCTCACTGGCGCGATCACGGCGAAACTGGAGGAGGCCGGCCTGCGTGTCGTCGCCTCAAAGCGTGTATGGATGAGCCTGCGCGAGGCCGAAGGCTTTTACGCGGTTCACAAGGAGCGCCCGTTCTTTGCCGAACTGACCGAGTTCATGTCTTCCGGCCCGACCGTCGTTCAGGTGCTTCAGGGCGAGAACGCCATCGCCAAGAATCGCGAAGTGATGGGCGCGACCAATCCGGCCGATGCCGCCGAAGGCACGATCCGCAAGCTCTATGCCCAGTCGATCGGCGAGAACTCGGTACATGGCTCCGATGCGCCTGAAACGGCCGCGCAGGAAATCGCCTACTGGTTCTCCGAGACTGAAATCGTCGGCTGACCCGGCTTCCATGACCAGCGGTCCGAAGACCCTGCTACAACTGGCCGGCGCGCCGCTCGCGCCGGCTTCGCTTGCCGAGGCGAGCGTCGTCGTCATCGACGCCCAGTGCGAATACCGCGACGGCGCATTGCCGTTGACGAATGTCGACCCCGCGCTTGTGGTGATCGCAGGGCTTCTCGACAGGGCGCGCAGGGCCGGCGCGCCGGTCATCCACGTCGCCCACAAGGGGCGGGCAGGTGGCCTTTTCGACCGCGAGGGACAGGGCGGCGATTTTCTCGACGCTGCCCGGCCGGCTCCGGGCGAGACGATTGTCGAGAAGGCCCTTCCCAATGCCTTCGTCGGAACGGATCTGCATCGGGTGCTGGAGGCGACCGGGAGAAGCAAGCTGATCCTCGTCGGCTTCCAGACCCACATGTGCGTCAGCGCCACCGCGCGTGCAGCACTCGATCTGGGTTACCTCCCGACCATCGCCGCCGACGGCTGCGCGACACGCGAACTGCCCGACCCGCTGACCGGCGAGACGATCCCCGCCGCGACGCTGCACATGGCCGAACTCGCTGCGTTGGCCGACCGCTTCGCCATCGTCGTCAATGCCGAAGCGATCCCCGGCTAGAGCAATTACAGAAAAATGCCTGCCCCGGACCTGATCCGGGGTGGAATCCGGTCTTCCGCCCACAATTGCGGCCCTGCAAAGGGTTGGATCGTTTCGTCGATTCAGAGAAAAATAAACTGCTTCAGCGTGTCGGCCGGCAGCGGCAAGTTGAATCACTTTCTCAACTGCGCCGCACCGGTCGCAGGCGCGCTCCTGCCCGCGGGATCGCCGCGGACGGCCCATTGAATCAATATGTGAAGTGGTCGAATCCGTTCCTCAGCAAATGCGCCCATCGTGTTGAAAGGAATCAGCCTTTCCAGCGCGCCGCACTTGAATCGTCTTCTGAACGCGCTTCCACCCATTCGCCGCTGGAACCATCCAGCGGATGTTCCTTCTTCCAGAAGGGTGCGCGGGTCTTGAGGAAATCCATGACGAAGGAAGCCGCCTCGAAGGCCGCCTGACGATGGCTCGACGCGGCGACGACGAGCACGATGTTGTCGCCAGGCTCGATGCGTCCGTGACGGTGGATAGCGGTCAGTCCGGTGAGCGGCCAGCGCGCCATCGCCTCTTCGGCGATACGCGCGATTTCTTCTTCCGCCATCCCCGGATAGTGTTCCAGTTCCAGCGCGGCGAGCCGCCCGTCCTCGTCGCGGCACAGGCCCGTGAAGGTGACCACTGCGCCGATGTCGCGCCGCCCCGATGTCAGGCGTTCGATCTCTGCCGCGGGGTCGAAATCCTCGCGCTGGATCCGGATATCGGGCTTGCCGGTGGCGGACTTGTCCCCAGTCGCAGGCTTGCTCATGGAACTAGCCGCCGGTCATTGGTGGGAACAGGGCGATTTCCTGCGCGCCGTCGATCGGCGTGGCGCGGTCATGGACATGCACGCGGTCGACCGCCACGCGGATCACCTTGTCATGCTCCAGCACGGCCTCGAAGGCCTCGCTTCTGGAGCCGAGCCAGTCGAGCAATTCGCCGACCGTGCCGACATGTTCGGGCGGCGTGACCTCTTCTTCCGCCAGACCGAGCTTTTCGCGTATCCAGGAGAAATAGACGAGCTTCATCGCCAGACCTTGTCTATTCGATCACATGCTTCAACCCGGCGCGGAAATAGTCGTAGCCGGTGTAAAGCGTGATGATCGCCGCAACCCACAACAGCACGATGCCGGTTTGTGTCGTATAGGGCAGGATTTTGTCGCCGGCGGGGCCGGCCAGCAGGAAGCCGATGGCGATCATCTGTACCGTGGTCTTCCATTTGGCGATGCGTGTCACCGGCACGGAGACTTTGAGTTCCGCGAGGTATTCGCGAAGGCCGGACACCAGGATTTCGCGGCAAAGGATGATGATCGCCGCCCACAGCGACCAGCCGGCAATGGTGCGGTCGGTATCGGCGGCGAGCAGCAGCAGACAGGTCGCCACCAGAAGCTTGTCGGCAATCGGGTCGAGCATGCGCCCGATNNCCCGATGGTCGAGGTCTGCTGCCAGATGCGCGCCAGATAGCCGTCGAAGAAATCGGTCACGCTTGCTGCAATGAAAATGCCCAGCGCCCACCAGCGCGCGAAATCCGAACTCTGAAGCTTGCCCTCGAGGAAGAAGCACAGCACCACCAGCGGCACGGCGACGATTCTGGCATAGGTGAGAAGGTTCGGCAGCGCCGCCCAATGGGCATTGGGCACACGCTTGGGATGAGCAGATTTTCCGGTTGCCATGGTCATGCCGCGCAAACAAACCGGTTTCGTGGCGTTTTGCAATCACTGGCGCGCCACATCCGGTCTTTTTCGCGCCGCTCCTTCTCTTTTCGTGGAAATGCCAAGCTCAGCCCTTTCGTGGAAGTGCCGGGATCATACCTTTTCGTGAAAATGATTGTAGATCGAACGCGCCATTTGCTCGGATATGCCCTCAACCGCGGTGAGGTCGGCAAGCGCGGCGCGGCTGACCGCCTTGGCGGTGCCGAAATGCATCAGTAGAGCACGTTTTCTCGAAGGGCCGATGCCCGCCACCTCGTCGAGCGGGTTCTTCACCATTTCCTTCTTGCGCCGCGCCCGGTGCGAGCCGATGGCAAAGCGGTGAGCCTCGTCGCGCAGGCGCTGCACGAAATAGAGCACCGGATCGCGCTCGGCCAGCATGAAGGACTGGCGGCCCGTCATGAAGAACTTCTCGCGTCCGGCATCCCGGTCCGGCCCCTTGGCGATGCCCGCCATGGGTACCGCATCCTCGATGCCCAGTTCCTGCATCACCTCGCGCGCGGCGTTGAGCTGGCCCTGGCCGCCGTCGATCAGAACCAGATCGGGCCATGGCGGCATGGCGCCGTCATCGACCTCCAGTTCCGGGTTTGCTTCCTCATCCGCATCGCCTTTCGGCCCAGCTTCCTTCATCAATCGCGAAAAACGCCGTTTCAGCACCTCACGCATCATGCCGTAATCGTCGCCCGGCGTGAGATCGGAGGAGCGAATGTTGAACTTGCGGTAATGGTTCTTGGCAAAGCCTTCCGGGCCGGCGACGATCATGCCGCCAACCGCGTTCGTGCCCATGATGTGGGAATTGTCGTAGACCTCGATGCGGCGCGGCGGCGATTCCAGGCCGAAGACCTCCGCGACGCCTTCGAGCAGTTTCGCCTGCGTGGACGTCTCCGCCAGCCTGCGCCCCAGCGCCTCGCGCGCGTTGAGCGCGGCGTGCTCGACCATTTCCTTCTTGGCGCCGCGCTGCGGCACCGCGATCTCTATCTTGTGCCCGGCCTTGAGCGTCAGCGCCTGCGACAGCAATTCCACCTCCTCGATCTCGTGCGACAGCGCGATCAGCCGAGGGCAGGGCTTGTCGTCATAGAACTGGGTCAGGAAGGCGCCGAGCACTTCGCCGGCCTCGTAGGTCTTGTCGGCGCGCGGGAAATAGGCCCGGTTGCCCCAGTTCTGGCCCGTGCGGAAGAAGAAGACCTGGATACAGGTCTGCCCGCCCTGCTGGGCGACGGCGAAAACGTCGGCATCCTCCACGCCTTGCGGGTTGATGCCCTGATGACCCTGTACATGGGAGAGCGCGGCCAGACGGTCGCGATAGATTGCCGCCGTTTCGAAATCGAGCGCTTCGGAGGCCTGTTCCATGCGCTCGCCGAGCTTGTCGCGTATCTCGCTCGACTTGCCCGAGAGGAAACGCTTCGCTTCGCCGACCAGGCCGGCATAGGCCTCCAGGCCGATCTCGCCCGTGCAAGGCGCCGCGCAGCGCTTGATCTG